>CAZMEW010000007.1:6483-37919 GCA_964565405.1 uncultured Gammaproteobacteria bacterium | reverse complement strand
GTGTTCGTGCATCTCCGCAACCGAGATCATATACACGGTCTTCAGCTCGTACTGGAATTAGCCGATCAAGACGAGAAAGATCACGCGCTCTCATAGGAACCCATGGAGCTGCCTTAAGCCCTCCGTACGCATAGGTAAATAGAAGAACCATCAAAAAGACAAAAATACTCCACGCAATAATTAAACTTATCATAAGTACTAGAATTTAATCCTTGCACTTTTGCAAAAATATGTGCCCTCGTCAGGAATCGAACCTGAATTTCCGACTTCGGAGGCCAGCGGTCTATCCATTAACCTACGAGGACATCTATACAATTCATACATGATACCACAGGTTGAGTAGGCGCGCATGGTCCATTATCTCCATACACGCCTACTTACGGGTTTCACTCCGCTCCAACATCTTTTCGAGAAGGAATATACACACTTGGATTTCCCATACTATCGCTTCATCATATACTACATTGGTATAGTACCAATAATAGCCTTGAAAGAAGCGGAGCCTCCACTCGATATACCCCTTCTTTTTGAGAAATGTGGATACTTCACGCATCTCAGCCGCAAGTGATCTCCTTGCGCTACCCCACCCATTTCTATATCTTAGATTCTTACGGAGCTCGTACCGCAACACGATTTTTCGATACTCCTGAGGAATTTCCTCAGAGAGATAAAGAAATCTAGGATACGGTACAAAGTCCACAAAGTTTGGTAGCCTCCCCTCCAGAAAATCCTTACTTAGGAGTACATACAGGTACACCTTCTTCTGATACCGTATGATCCCCCATTCACGAATGAACTCTCGTGCCCATTCAGGTGCTAAAACGGATTTTTTCATATACCCCCCTATACCAAAAGGTTGTATGTGCACACTATCACAGAGTTTTTTTGAATACAATAAAAGAGCTGCTGAAGCTCTGTGATATTTGTCGTGCTTTTTTTAAAAAATATTAAAGATATTTAGAATTCCTTTGGAAAATAAAAAATTGAAAACAAAATTTCCCGCAAAGAGAATCGGGATTAGATATATGAATCTATAGTTGAGAAAAGCAAATGGGACCAGCAACACTTCATTGGGGAGTGGGGCTACTGCAGCAAATAAAAACAAGATTATAAACGGCGCCCAATTATATTTTTCATGAATAAGTTTTATTTTTACTTCTAATTTTTTTGCAGTTGCACCTCTGACCATCTGGGTCCCCAAATTACCTAAAAAATATGCAAAACTGTCTGCTACGGTCATTCCAACACTAATAATGACAATTGTTGTCCAATAACTAAGGCCCGATTCCAAAAATAATGGTAAAAAAGATATTGCCGGAATTGGTACTACAAAGTTAAATCCGCTGATAAGCGATATGGTAAATATACCGATATACCCATATGTGCCGATTATGTTTTTTATACTTTCGCTTTCTCTTGCGAAATGTGCAAAATAAAATGCCAGAGCTATGACTGCTAAAACAAAAATACCTTGAATACTCATTTTCAATATTTTCTTACTATACATATATTCTCATCATAACCTGATAAGATGAGACGGTCAATATAGGTGAAACATCCCTATTTAGGAACGTTTTTCTGTACTCGTGTGGAATACTCACTCACCCTTCGGGTTTTCGAATTACTTTCCTCGGCGTGTGCAACCTTACGATTTTGCCCTTCCCTCGTTCGATTCCAATCCTTCGTCTATCTACTTAAAAACTCAGATCTAGATCTGAGTTTTTAATTCGTGCACTCGCGTGGAATCGAACCACGATTATCAGCTCCGCAAGCTGATGTCCTATCCGTTGAACGACGAGTGCGTATAGCGAAGCGCAGTATACTAAAAAAATCTGACAAAGTCAAGATTTGTTGTAGTACTATTTTAGTATTCAGAATTACTAATGAATTCTCCACTGTCGGGCCATCATATCACTAAATGGCTCTTCTTCTTTCTGCAGATTTTCTTCAAGAAATTCTAGTAATAGCTCCCTAACCTCATTCGGATTTGTGTCCATAAGCGGTATACGCAATCGTGGGCGTATAGTACTATTAGTTTCGATAAAAAGCATTTTGATCTCGGGTGGCTTATAGATAATATAAAAATCTTTTAATTCAGAATATACATACAAACGATTATTGATAATAACTCCACTCTCAGTAATCTGAAACGGTACAACGATCGGATCTTGATGTGACTGAAGAAATAAGATAATAGAAAACAATACGATAATAATCGCAAACATGAAATTGTCAGTGAATATCGCATACCCAACCAGGATACTCCCGACGATAGTCATAAGCACGTACCATGCTGTTGGTCGCACGTGTTGCTCATATTCTGCAACACTCCATTCGAGAAGCGCATTACCAACTATCGTATTTTCATCTATAACTTTCGGCATATCGGAACGTATTATCCAAGGATAATTTATTTGGTCTGTAGTATAGCATATACGATGAAGTACGCGCCATAGGAAAAGTAAAATTGCAAAAAATGCACAGGTGTTCTATACTTTCTCCTATCTATGATGGAAGAAAAACCGATTAATTTATTGGAAAAAAAACCAAATTTTGAAATCTTGGAACCCCGCTCTTCTCGAAAAAAGCGGTGGCTTTTTTTGTTGATAGGATGTATCGTATTTTTGATTGTGGGCGCTAGTGTACTCGCACTCCGGGGAAATACTTCTGATTCACTCGAATATGATCCGGTTACACTTGAACCAAAGCAACCTGAAGGATTTTTCAAAAAACTGAGCTATTTGGTATTCAAAAAGCAGGTAAATCTTGAAGGAGAAAAAAAAGACCGCATCAATATTTTACTCCTTGGTATGGGTGGTCCAGGTCATGATGGTCCGTACCTCACAGATACTATTATTATTGCCAGCATCCAGCCTTCTACCCATGAAGTCTCATTGATCTCGATCCCCCGAGATTTGGGAATAAAAATCGAGGATAATGGAATCTACAAAGCAAATCATGCTAACGCATTCGGTGAAACTGATAAACCTGGCTGGGGCGGAGCTTACGCTACCCAAATATTCGCTGATACATTTGACATTGATATCCCCTATTATATTCGTCTTGACTTTACTGCATTTGAAGAAATCATTAATGAAGTGGGGGGAGTTCGAATTGACGTGCCCAAAAGCTTTACAGACTATCAATATCCGGGACCAAATGAAAGTTATCAAACAGTATCTTTCAAAGAAGGTCCACAGACTATGGATGGTACGACCGCTCTCAAATATGCACGCTCGCGCCATGGCAATAATGGTGAGGGTTCGGATTTCGCAAGAGCACGTCGGCAGCAACAAATATTACTTGCACTCAAAGATAAAGTATTGTCATTTAGTACCCTTACTAATCCGATTAGAATAAAAAAAATCATGGATGCACTGGAAAAAAACATGACAACCAACATGCAATTCGATGAAATTATCGAGCTTGCTCGTATGAGTCGAGAACTCAATACCAATGGTATGAAAAACCTGGTATTGGACGATAGCCCTAATGGGTTTCTCATCAACGCGTCAGCACCTGGAGGAGCATTTATCTTAAGTCCGAAGACTGGGTCATTTACAGAAATCAATTCAGCTATCAGAAATATCTTCACATCAACGAGTACACCAGCTGCTACTTATACGACCGTATCCTCACCAAATATTCCACAAGATACTCCCAGAATAACCGTGGTTGTACCACTGATTGAAATCCAAAATGGTACCTGGAGTGCTGGTCTAGCTGCTCGTGTTGAATCCAGACTTCGAGAGAAAAAATTATATTCAGAGGAAGTGGGAAATGTTGATCCAGACCAGAAACCAATCGCAGTTAGTGCGGTATACGTATTAGATGCTGCGGTCAAACAAACAGGTCAGCAAATTGCAGACGAGCTTAACGTTCCTCTAAAAACAATCCTACCTCAAAACATACCCCCTCTTGCGTCAAGTACCAATATCGTGGTATTACTGGGCGACGACTTTGTTGAATAAATAATATCCTATATACTAGACTTATATGGCAATTCCTGGTGTCGCACTCAAAGAAAAACTACCAGTTGTGGTTATTGTTGGACGTGCCAACGTCGGAAAATCCACATTATTTAATGCGCTTATCGAAGAAAGAAAAGCGCTTGTTTCTGATATCGCTGGTACTACCCGTACTAACAACGAAGGTAATATTTTGTGGCGCGGCAAATATGTACGATTGATTGATACGGGTGGAATCGATTCGAAAGAGAATGAACTATTTGCCGAAGAAATCATGGCTCAATCAAAAAAAGCTCTTGATACAGCTGATATTATTCTATTCACCGTTGATGCTAAAGACGGAATACTTCCTCAGGACACTGAACTCGCCCGGATGCTGGTAAAAAAATATAAAAAGCATACCCCTATTTTCCTTATCGCCAACAAAGTCGATAGTGCAAAAATAGAATCAAATTTCCTCTCACTTCCCTGGCCTTCTCTTGCGCTCGGTGAACCTCACCTTATCTCAGCTGTCGGCAGTCGACGGGTCGGAGATCTACTTGATCTTATTTATAGCCGCCTTGCTTCAACAACGGTGAGACCAAAACAAGAAAGTCTTGAACAAGTAGAAACAATCAAGGTCGCCCTTATTGGGAAGCCGAACGTAGGAAAATCAAGTTTATTCAACAAACTTATTGACGAGGAAAAAGTAATTGTAAGTCCGATCGCACATACTACTCGAGAACCGTTTGATACTACCGTGGCATATGAAGAAAGCAGTAAAAAATTCCTAATTACATTTATTGATACCGCGGGCATCAGAAGAAAAACTAAAGTATCCGGCGAACTTGAACAACAAGGAATATATAAAAGTATTGAGACTATCGAACATTCAGACGTGGTTCTGCTGGTTATCGACGGAAGCGAAATAATTTCAGTTCAAGATATGCAGCTTGCGGGACTTATTGAGAAACGAAGCAAGAGTGTGGTTATTCTTATCAACAAATGGGATTTGGCAGAAGATAATAGTGATGCGAACCGAAATGAAGTGAAACAGATGATTTACTCACATTTCCCCCACCTTGATTTTGCTTCTATCCTTTTTGTAAGTGGAAAAAGCGGATATCGCGTGCAACAAATTTTTCCACTGCTTGCGAAAATTTCTGAAGCCAGAAAAACAGAAGTGGATCAGAAAAAACTTGATATCTTTATTAAGCGCGTTACCTGGGAACATAAGCCTGCCCGAGGAAAAGGGACGAGGCAGCCCTCAATTGTGAGATTTCGCCAGATCAATACTAATCCACCCGTATTTGAAGCATTTATTAAATATCGTACATCTCTTCATCGATCATATTTGCAATATTTGGAACGTAAATTGCGAGAAAATTTTAATTTCGAAGGAACTCCAATTGTGATCAAATTGACCAAGATGAAACGTCAATAATTCACTCTATGAAACTCATTGTGGGCTTAGGTAATCCAGGAAAAAAGTATATTCACACCCGTCATAATGCAGGATTTATGGCGCTCGATCGATTACACGAGCGGCTGAGAACACAGGGGGTAAACGAGTGGGAACTCAGCCACAAATTCAACGCATTTATTGCTGGTTACACTCTCAATGGGGAAAAAATCATTCTTGCAAAACCTGTTACTTACATGAATCGTTCAGGAGAAGCTGTCGCGTTGATAGCCCATTTTTACCATCTCACCCCACGCGAAGTTATTGTTGTCCATGACGATAAAGATATTCCTTTTGGTGAAATACGAGTACAAGAAAATCGTAGTTCTGCAGGACATAATGGTGTTCAGTCTATGATTGACCATCTGGGGACCAAAGATTTTAGACGTATTCGACTTGGAATTGCAGACCAAAAAAAAATGAAAGATGTTGCAGAATTTGTGCTCAAAAAATTCGGACTATTTGAAAAAAAGAAATTAGAAGTGATGCTCAACGAGAGTGCCGACATATTACTTAATCTCATCGAATCTACGTAATTAGGCTTATTCTTAGAGTATGGAGGCTCTAAAAAAACTTTCTTTATACCCTAAATTTACTTTTTCCAAATATACCCTACTCAAACGAACGTTTGGTGATATTAATAATATCTGGTCTTGTGAATTTGGAGAACTTACTTCGGCTGGTTTTCCGGAAGCGTGGGTGCATGAATTTCTCCAATGGAGAAATAGATTCGATGAAGGTGCACACCTTGAATCGCTTGAAAAAGATTCAATTAGAATTGTATCAATTGAAGATTCTGATTATCCTCCAATTCTCAAAAATATTTTTGACCCGCCTGTCGCACTCTTCATACGCGGTACCCTCGATAATACTCGTCCACGATTTGCAGTTGTAGGCACACGAAAAATGACTATTTATGGAAAACAAACAGTTGATGAAATCGTTCCAGAATTATCACGGAATGGTATAGAAATTGTAAGCGGACTCGCACTTGGTATAGACGGGGCCGTACATAAGGCAGCTCTAGAGTCAGGAGGAACAACTCTCGCAGTACTGGGTACTGGTGTCGATCGCATATCAGTGTATCCGCGAGCACATGCTGATCTTTCAGAAGTAATTATTGACAAAGGTGGTGCCCTTATTGGAGAATACCCACCTGGCTCAGAACCCTCAACCTATAGCTTTCCCAAACGAAATAGAATTATTGCGGGCATCTCACTCGGTACACTCGTAATCGAGGCTGACGAAAAATCAGGAGCACTGATCACCGCAGCATGTGCTCTTGAATATGGACACGATGTCTATGCCATCCCCCATACCATCACTTCACCGACTGGTGCCGGACCACACAAACTGATTAGAGATGGTGCCTATTTGGTACGAAATGCTATGGACATCCTCGAAAACTTGAATATTGTTGAATTTGAACGTAATGTGCATGTACAGGAAGTCATACCCGACACAAGCGACGAAAGTATATTATTACGATTTCTCTCACGAGAAGCCCTACACATCGATGAGATTATGCGCCACATGTCTTTCCCTCAACCCAAAGTTATTGCTCTCCTTACCGTACTCGAAATGAAAGGCCGTATAAAAAATCTTGGAAATATGATGTACGTTATAAAAAAATAAAAACCCACTTATGACATTCAGCGAAGCAAACAATTGGATTCTTTCGTTATCGAACATACCAAGAAAAGAGTACATGACCGACCCGAGACAATGTGGTTGGTACTTAGATCGCCTACAAGCATTTCTTACTATTCTTGGAAACCCTGAGAAAAAAATAGCACACTACATCCATGTTACCGGCACCAGCGGCAAAGGTTCGACCACCGCCTTTATGCATGGAATACTTCATGCAGCGGGGTATAAAGTTGGCTCAACCTATTCACCTCACCCGAGCAAAATTACTGAACGATGGAAAATTGGAAATGAATACATGAGTGAACAAGAATTTGTCTCGATTGTCGAATATCTCAAACCGAAACTAGATCTCTATATTCAAAATACGAAATATGACATGATTTCTTTTTTTGAACTTACTGAAGCGATTGGTCTATTATTTTTTGTACGACACAAAGTTACCCATGCGGTTATGGAAGTAGCGTGTGGCGGACGCTACGATTCGAGTAATGTTATCCCCCACAAAGATCTCGCTCTTATCACCAATATCGGACTCGACCATGTGGGCATTATCGGAAATAATAAATCAGAAATTGCATACGAAAAAGCTGGTATTATCACCAAAAAAACATCGCACGCACTCACTGCTGAAAAAAATACTCGCATCGCACGCATTATTGAAGCCGAAGCAAAGAAGCATCACGTCCCATATACCCGGATCTCCAAACCTTCTTATACCAATGTACAATTCTCAAAAGACGGAATTTCTTTTGTATACGGCATGACTACCTACACACTTCCTGTCCACGGAGTGCATCAAATCCACAATGCGATACTTTGTATTGAGGCTGCAAAAAAACTTCAAATTGACGAAAGAACTATTATTGACGGGCTTATGCACACTACCCAGCCACTTCGAATGGAAGTCGTCAAAATGAAGCCGCTTACCATCCTTGATGGTGCACACAACCATGACAAAGTGCGGTCCACTGTTGAGACTACTCGTACCCTATTACCCCTTTTTAACATCAACAATCTTCATCTCATTGTCGGCTTTTCGGCTGACAAAGACATTGATGGTATGCTCGTTCACCTACTCTCCCTTAAACCTCAGACTATTGTTGTGACTAGAAATACGGTCAATCCCTTTCGTAAAGTTGCCAATATGGTAGATCTCAAAAAGAAAATTACACACATACTACCACACACCACAGTCGGAGTTTTTCTTGATCCAAGAGAGGCATACGAGTATACTAAGAAGACTGCAAGAAAAAATGATGCTATTCTTGCTACAGGCTCTATCTTTATGTCAGGAGAATTACGATCATATATCCTTGGTTGACAATCAGATCTTATTCGCGTATGCTCAGGGCTCAAAATAACTTTGAATCACTTCTATGGGAGTATTAGTAATCGTTGAGTCCCCAACCAAAGCAAAAACCATATCTCGTTTTTTAGGAAAAGGTTATATTGTCGAATCATCATTCGGACATGTTCGTGATTTACCCAAAAGTAAAATGGGTATTGATATTGAAGGTGGTACTTTTCTACCCCACTATATTGTTTCAAAAGATCGGAAGCCCCAAGCAGATAAACTCAAAAAATTGGCACACGCAAATGAGCGCATTATATTTGCAACTGACGAAGACCGTGAAGGTGAAGCTATTGCCTGGCATATAGCAGAACTCTTTAATATCGACCCCACCAAGGCTGAACGTATTGTTTTTCATGAAATCACCAAACACGCCATTGACGAGGCGCTTAAAAATCCACGCACGATTGATCTTAAACTCGTAGACGCACAGCAAGCACGCCGTATTCTTGACCGGCTCGTCGGATATGAACTTTCTCCATTTTTATGGAAGAAGGTGGCGCGCGGACTCTCAGCAGGACGTGTACAATCAGTTGCTGTGCGGCTGATTGTTGAGCGAGAACGCGAACGAAAAGAATTCAAAGCCCAAGAATATTGGACTATCAAGGGATTATTCGAGCATAACCATGTTGCGATCACGAGTGAACTATACTCAATAGATAACAAAAAACTTGATAAGTTTGATATTACAAACCAACACGATGCAGTTCATATTGTCGAACTCGTACAAAAAGACTCATTCAAAATTTCTTCAATTACTAAAAAAGAAACTAAACGCACTCCGCCACCCCCTTTTACCACCTCAACATTACAACAACAAGCAAGCCACAAACTTGGATATTCCGCAAAACAGACTATGCGACTTGCTCAACAACTTTACGAAGGTATGAACGTGGGTGAAGAAGGCGAGGTCGGGTTAATTACCTACATGCGTACCGATTCAGTCAATCTTGCTGATAAATTTTTGAACGAGACAAAGGAACAGGTGTTACAAAAATTTGGCAGAGAATATATACTCTCGAATCCCCGCCGATACAAGACCTCTTCAAAAGGTGCTCAAGAGGCTCATGAAGCCATCCGACCCACTGACCCATCACGGACTCCGGAAAAAATAAAAGCGTATGTTAGTCCACAACAATATAGGTTGTATCAGCTCATTTATAATCGCGCAGTTGCAACGCAGATGGCTGAAGCACGACTTAACAAGACTACTATTGATATTTCTTCTCCCAGATACACATTTCGTGCTTCAGGCCAGACCATGATTTTTCCAGGATGGCTTGCCCTCTACCCTCAAGAAATCAAAGAAGAAATTTTACCCGAACTCAAAGAGCAAGATCCATTGAAATTGAACGATGTTATCCCCGAGCAACACTTTACCGAACCACCAGCTCGCTACTCAGACGCAACACTTGTCAAAGCTTTGGAAGAATATGGAATTGGTCGACCTTCTACCTATGCTCCGACCATAAGCACGATTGAAACTCGTGGTTATGTAGAGAGAGATGAACAAAAAAAATTAAGACCACATGATATCGCATTTCTGGTAAACGATCTCTTAGTAGAACATTTTCCTGAAATTGTTGACTACAAATTTACCGCCCAGATGGAAGAAAATCTTGATGATATTGCCGAAGGAAAAAAAGATTGGCAGCCAATTATCTCAACCTTCTACCACCCATTTCATACTCTGATTGAAAAGAAAAGTGAAGAACTTTCGAAAGCTGATACCGTAAAGCAACAATTAATAGGTATTGATCCGACGAGCGGACTTCCCTTGTATGGAAGAATCGGCAGGTATGGTGCATATGTACAAAAAGGAGAAGCTGAAAATGAAGAGAAACCCGCGTTTGCTTCCCTTCGACCAGGACAAACACTTGAATCGATTACTCTTGAAGAAGCTGTTAAATTATTTGACTTACCCCGTACACTTGGAGTAGACGAAAATGGAGATGACATTATCGCACATGTCGGTCGATTTGGTCCGTATATAAAATTGGGAACCAAATTTATTTCTATTAAAGATAAAGATCCATATACTATTACTCTCGAAGAAGCACACGAAGTCATTGCGGCAAAACAAAAAGCTGATGCTGAGAAAACAATCAAAATATTTGACGGATCAACCATACAAGTCCTGAACGGTCGCTATGGACCATACATCACCGATACAGCGACAAAAACAAATGCCAAAATTCCTAAAGACACTGATCCCAAAAATCTCACACTCGAAGATTGTCAAAAACTATTGATTGAAGCTCCGAGCAAACCGAGACGTGGTGGGTTCAAAAAAAGATCCAAGAAAACAGTATAATTACGGTTACATCTTACTTATACACCCTTGACACACGTCAAGGGTGTATATTTTTCTCTCAACAGAGCCATAAAATGGTTCTTTTGTATTGACAAAATAGCCTAGATATGCTATACTTTTCTGTTTACATAGCTCTTTTACGGACCCAGTACGGAGGAAACTCATGTCTCATACGAAACAATCGAAGATCACAGAGTTAGTGCTCCTCATGATCGGAATAGTACTGGTTGCGAACATGCACCTCATGGGTGCAGTCCTCGCAGCTCTCCTCTTCTGGGGAGTTACGTGGATCATAGGTGGAAGCGACATGGCAGAACCCCATGATGCCATGTACCACAAGTCGAAGAAGTCAGGTGGAGAAATTCCTTGGCACGTGATCAAGATCGGTCTCCTACTACTTCTCATACTGTGGCTGACTGAGACCAGCATTATTCTCACGATCGTGGTGGTGACTGTATTCGATCTAGGTGCTACCATTGTTGAAGCCCTCATGGACATTTTCAAGGGGGTGTCGACAGAGTTCAAGCACCACGACAAGCAGCAGCATGGGAACGCACATCACCATGCACACCATTCTGATCATGGTCACGGCGACGATCATGACGATGATCATCATGATGACCATGGACACGATCATGGTCACGGCGACCATGGTGATGATGACGGTCACGGCGACCATGGTGATGATGACGGTCACGGCGACCACTGATACCCGATCATCCCTAAGGAGGGGGATGCTCTCAAACACAAAGCCCCGCGCAGACAAGATCTGCCCGGGGCTTCGCTAATTTAATACCTTGTTTTTAACCTTTTTTCCCTGGCATTACTGACTTTAATAATTTTCTAATACTCATCTTGCCTTCCTGCTTCAATGCATTTCTAATGTGCATCCGTGCACTATGCGTTTTTGCCACATTGACCCAGTCTTGACTCGGGAATTTTCTATTTTTATCTGTAACAATTTCTACCACATCCCCGTTATTGAGCTCAGTATCAAGAGAAACCATTTTATCATTCACGATTGACGCTGTACACTTGTTCCCGATTTCTGAGTGAATATGGTACGCAAAATCAATCGGTGTTGCGCCTTCCGGCAAATCAATCACATCCCCTTTGGGGGTAAATACAAAAATTCGAGTTTGTAAGAAATCTACCTTGATCTCCTCAAGATCTGATAATTTATTCAAAATATCTTTCTGAATTTCGGCAAGCTCTTTTACCCATTTGATTTCTCGTGAAGGCATACGGCTGCCATTTTCGGTATAATGCCAATGTGCTGCAATACCGAATTCTGCATTCTCATCCATCTGTTCTGTTCTGATTTGAAACTCAACCACTTCTCCCTCATCTCCAAATACAGTTGTGTGAAGTGACTGGTAATCATTGGGCTTTGGCTGTGAAATGTAGTCCTTGATTCTTCCTTTCATCGGAGTCCAGATATTATGAAGAATACCCAATGTTGCATAACACTCTGCAAGTGTCCTCACAATAATTCTAATTGCCATGAGATCATACACTTTGTTGATTTCATTATTTTTTCTAATGAGTTTCTTATATAAACTGTAGAGTCGCTTACTTCTTCCATGAATTGAAACCGGATTAATATGCGCGGCGCTTAATTCTTCATGTGCTTTTTGTATGATCGCAGCAAAATATTTTTCTTTTCCTAATAATTTTTCGTCTCTTATTTTTTTCACGCGCTCGTACTCTTTTGGGTACACATACTTGAACGACAAATCTTCGAGTTGTCCCTTGATATCATCCATACCCAGTCGATTGGCGATCGGAGCATAAATCTCCAGACTTTCAAGCGCGATACGATATCTCTTCTGTGGTGGCAATGCATCGAGGGTTGTGAGATTATGAATACGATCAGCGAATTTGATAATCATGACCCGAATATCTTCTGCCATGGCAACAAACATTTTACGAAGATTTTCAATATAACGCTCAACACCCCGATATTTAAGTTTTCCCAATTTGGTAATCCCTCTTACCATCCCCGCAACCTCTGACCCAAAATTTTTCTCAATATCCTCGAGTGTACGTGCAGTATCCTCCGGTACATCATGCAATAGTGTTGCAATGATAATGACTGGATCAATTCTAATATCTGCGAGTATGTAGGCGGCCGCCAGGGGATGTGTAATATAGGGTTCACCTGATTTTCTGGTTTGACCTGCATGCGCCTCTGCAGCAAAATCATATGCGAGACGAATCATATCAAAATCGGCCTTCGGGTTATATCGGCGAACAATCTCGATCAGTCCATTAATTGTTTCATTCCTATATTGTTTTGGCATATAATTCAATGTAGCACCAGTATTATTTTTTGGCAAGGTTAACAATAAAAATATTCACCACTAGCTGACTATCTTGACAAAAATAATTTTTTGTGATATATTCTCAATAGGTAATAATAAGGCAGCGACTTAAACGCTGAGAGGAAACCCCAGTCTTAATTGATCGGGGTTTTCTTATTTTCAAGCCTTTTGTTTATTACAGGATCTCATACTTGCATAGTCTACTTTTATCGTATATACTGATTTTCGTAGCGAGTGAAGAGCCTTATTATTACCATCGGCATTGAGGTCTTCTTCCTTGCTACATCAAAAATCCGACCATAGGGGTCGGATTTTGGTTTTGTATTTATACTATCTCTTCAATAATGCGTTTCAATTCTTCTCTCGTGTGGTATTCGATTACAATAGTACCCTTATCACCTTTTCTCGTAATATGTACTCGTGTATGTAATCTATCTTCTAGCATTCTTTCCTGAGCACCCAGATTTGGGTCCCTTCTTACTGAGCCTTTGCGAGAGTCGGCACCCTTACTGGATACCTCTGCCTCAAGCGCGCGTACACTCATCTCGCGCCCTGCCATACTCTTAAATACTTCGAGTTGTTCCTTCTCATCTTTCAGACTCAGTAGTGCGCGTGCTTTCCCTGGACTAATCTCGCCATTAATCAATGCTTTTTGTATCGGAGAAGGTAAATCAAGCAGACGAATCGTGTTTGCAACTGCAGGTCGACTCTTTCCCACCTGATCGGCAACTTCCGCTTGGGTTAGATTGAACTCTTCCATCAGTCGAGAAAATGCATACGCTTCTTCAATCGCATTAAGCGCTTGGCGCTGAATATTTTCGATAAGGGCTAACTCAAGCTTTTCTTGTTGTGTGGCAGTTCTCACCAATGCGGGAACCGTAGAAAGACCTGCGATTTGAGATGCTCTCAAGCGTCTTTCTCCAGCAATAAGTTCATATCCTCCGTCTGATTTTTCGGTTACGACAAGCGGCTGCAATATGCCGTGCTTTTTTATTGATGCGACCAGATCTTCCAAATCCTGATGATTGAATTCTTTTCGGGGCTGTTCTGAATTGGGAGTGATTTCGGCTATCGAAATCTGCAGAATTGAATCTGTTTTTTGAGGAACCAGTCCAGTTTCTTTTCTGATAATATCTCTCACTTTTCTCTGTTGAGGAATGAGTGAACTAAGCCCTTTGCCAAGTGCCATATAGAAAATTAGTTATAGTGACGCTCAAGTATTTCTCGAGCAAGTTTTTCATATGCTTTTGCGCCCTTTCCATTCGGTTCATAATGCAAAATTGACTTACCAAAACTCGGTGCTTCAGCAAGTCTAATAGTGCGCGGAATTACGGAACGAAAAATATTATTAGGGAAATATTTGTATAATTCGGTCATAACTTCAGTTGACAGTCTGGTTCGTTTATCAAACATCGTCAAAACCGCACCCAACACTTCGAGTTCGGGATGAATATGCGTCTGAACCAATTTTACTGTTTCAAGTAATTGTCCCAGTCCTTCAAGTGCGTAATATTCTGCTTGCACTGGAATCAATAATTGATCTGCGGCAACGAGACTATTCACGGTGAGAAGCCCAAGCGATGGTGGGCAGTCTATCAAAATGTAATCATACCCATGACGGATCTCACTCAAGAGTTCACGAAGTTGGAATTCCCGATTTTCTACCGAGACAAGCTCTACTGATGCTCCCGCAAGATTCTGAGTGGCAGGAGCAATACGAAGTCCGACATGTGGAGTCTCACATATAATATCTCCAATATTTTTTTGTTTGGCGAGTGCTTCATAAATCCCATGTTCAATTTCATTTCGATTGACGCCTAACCCACTCGTAGCATTGCCTTGGGGATCCATATCTACAATCAAAACCATTTTGCCGAGCTCAGCCAAAAAAGCAGCAACATTGACCGTAGTTGTGGTTTTCCCTACTCCACCTTTTTGATTGACGATTCCAATGACTTTTGCCATAGTTTTATAATCGGCACTAATTATAACATATCGTTGACAAAAGGGCGAACAACCTATATTATCTCTGGTATCCATAACCTAATACACGCCCAGGTGGTGGAATTGGTAGACACGCGGGACTCAAAATCCCGTGATAGCAATATCGTGAGAGTTCGATTCTCTCCCTGGGCACCATAATAAAAGCCTCGTTAAAGAGGCTTTTTGTTTTATCCATAACTCTTGACAAATACAATAAAATCTGATATTTTTAACTGTCGTTTTCGACCATGCCGACAGGTATGTCACCTTAACAAAGGACGTTCCATCATGAAGAATGCCTCCCCCCCTGGTCAGCCGACGGAATCTGAGAGGTGCGTGGCGCGGGAGAAAGCCCTGATCGCAGAGTTCCTCCGGAACGAAGGCTGGCTTCCCGCTGATATGGGGAAGAACGGCAAGCAGGCGCTCATTGCGCTTGGTGTAGTCTTCCTCTCGCAGGACAACGTCCCCCCCAAGTACGTTCGTGTCTTCCTTCCGCAAGGCTGGAAGAAGGTCTCGGCTCACGAAGCCGACCATCGACTGTTGTATCTCGTCGACACGGATGGGCGCGTCGTTGCGCGTATCTTCCACAAAGACGGGTACACTGACCAGAACATCTACCTGACCGTGCTATAGCATGCACTTCCCTTCAATAAGGGGTAGCGGTGGAAGGAAGTATATCGAGACGATGAAGGCCGGCCACAACTACCTTGTCTAAACACAATTTTAGATAAAGTAGTGCCGGTCTTCGATAAAACACCCTAATTCATTAGGGTGTTTTTTATTGGTAATTTTCATCCGATATACTTGACTTTTTTTATTTTTGTACTATACTATTGCACATTCTGCACTGCACCTTACCCATCTCAGGAGAAACGGCTGTGTTCTGTTACGAAATAACTGTACATACCACTGGCAAAGTCGAGTATACCCGCCAAATCAACCTCTACCGATCTGGTATCGAAGTTGGTGGTGGTGGGCGCGGCATGCCCTCAACCTTCATCTCGACCAACATCGGCCTCAGAAGTCGACTCACAACCTCTGATCAACAATACATTACTGAGGCCGAGATCATCGTCGGGGGTCATGGTAAGACACTTCTGATTGAGTCCTGGAAATCATCCTTACTCAATGACAAGGTACTCGTGCTCTGTCACGTACTCTCAAGTGGTCGCGCATCAACGACTCCTGATGAGCATGTGAAGACCTGGGCATACGGTGAACGGTGGAAGAACCCTCGTCCTCGGACCTATGCTAGTCTCGGCACGATTTCTGAGCGTCTCATGGTCATGAGGCAGGGCAGCCAGTTCACCTGGAGACAAGTCAATAAAGGGGGCAAAGAACACTCTGGCACGATCATCTACGATGGTCGCGGACGTGAGCACCCCTTCCGCTTCGTCGCCCACACCCCTCTCAAAGCGACTGGCTGATATACGGGACCGGGAAGCGATTCGTCGCGACCCGGTTCTCCCTTACACAACACCGCACTATGATGCGGTTTTTGAATACTCATGGTATACAACAGTATAGGCACTATGTTACACTGTTTTACATCTTCGAATATTAATTCTCACTACAATGATTTTCAATTATGAAACCCATATATTATGATTCCATAATTGGCGGCAGTATCGTATTTACCTTGATAGCGTTTTTTATTTTTTTTTCGTCCATCCCTTTTCTTTCATTATTTCCCCTAATCTTTTTTATCGTATTAATCTGGGGAAGTTTTATCGAACCCAGAAAAATTGAGATACGCCATGTACCAATCAAACTTTCCAAAGTAACTCACACATTCACTATTGCGGTGCTCACTGACCTACACGCAGGTCCGTATAAAAAGACCAAATTTTTTGAACGTGTAGTTAATCTCGTCGTCAAACTTAATCCTGATTTAGTTGTCTTGGTCGGTGATCATATATTCAACTGTGTCTATAATCAGCATGAGGTACATTATTTGTCTCCGCTTACAAAATTAGTTAACAACTATCCTGTCTATGCAGTGCATGGGAATCATGAGTATGGACTCAGTAATTATCTACCAGATAATCCCAACCAAGAGAGATTTGCTGATCTGAGCAATCATGTCCGACAGACATTTGAATCCTATGGGATTACCTATCTTCAAAACCAGACACGTGAAATCGAAATCAAAGGACAGAAAATACTACTCTTTGGCGGCGATGAAGTATGGAGCGGTAAGCTGAATTACCAATCCATTGAAGATACTCATAGTTCCATTCCTAAAATTGCCCTCATCCACAATCCAGTATATCTCTTTCACCCTCACCCCGAAGGAATTGACCTTACAATTTCCGGACACACCCATGGTGGACAATTGAGGCTTCCCTATATTGGCCCTCTCGCATACGTGGACACTGTTATTCCAAAAAATTTATACCAAGGATTACACGAACCTGAAAGGAAAGGAGAATATTTATTTGTTTCTCGGGGTCTTGGGGAATCAGAACCCCGTGCTCGCTTGTTCTGTCCACCAGAGATTGCACTCTTGACTATAAGTGGATTCTAGCGTGCAAATAACATGCGTATTGTTGTTCCTGCAAATAAGGTAAGCAATACTACAATCGTGACTGCAACACAGCCGCCTAAAAAAATATAGAATGCGGCTTTTTTGTATGGAATATTGAAAACAAACGCGACAAGTGATGCGGTCCACGCGCCTGTCAGTGGAAGCGGGATTGCGATAAATGACATTAGAGCAATTGGTCCATATTTTTCGTATTTTTTTGCAAATTCGATTCGATCTTTTTCTACTTTTTTAATTAGAAAATTTCCGATTACCGGTAATGTGAGGATCCAGTGATATATCTTTGGAAGCGCCCACAATAATATAAAGACTGGAACCATATTTCCTGCAAGTGCCAGAACCCACACTTCCCACACTGGTAATTTGAAGGTTTCGATTCCCAAAGGAATTGAAACCTGAAATTCTGTTATCGGAATCATCGAAAGCAAAAAAACTGCTAGTTCATGCGGCATTGAGGCTATCCACGCAATTAGATTCATAGTGAACTATAGATTAACCCATTCGTAATTTGCAAATGTCCAGTTAGCCAGGGCAAGCGCATCAGTAAATCGTGATTCTAGATCTTTTGACCCGAGTATGACTACCATAATATGACGATTCTTATCTTTTGAGAATTTTCCGACAAAATTATAATCAGACTCAGCGATGTACCCGGTTTTCCCGATTATTGGTTCAACAAAATCACTCTTTATCCATCCCGTCAACAACCAATTAGTACTTTGAATTGTGGTGTTCTTCTTTACCACCTCGTGTTGTACCGTATGAAGCGTAAGTGTCGAGGTTATATGCCCGTTATTCAGAGCCTCTACCAGTAACAACGCAATATCAGACGGCGTTGAAATATTACCAGGATCAATGCCTGTGGGATCAGTAAATTCTGTTTCTAACATTCCCAGTTCTTGTGCTTTCTCATTCATTCGCGCTACAAATTCTTCTCGAGACTTACGTGACGCATCAACGAGAGTAAGTATAGCTCTATTGGAAGATCCGACTAACCCCACTTCGAACCAATGATCGAGTGTCCCTGATTCATGCGCAAATATATGTGAGTCATAGATTGTATCGTCTGGGGTTGTAGCGAGAATATCCCAATCAGCGATCTCTTCTTCGAGTACGAGTGCCGTCATAAGTTTGGTCAAACTCGCTAGAGGCCGAATCGTATACTCGTTATTTCCAAATAATACCTCACCCGTTTCAACGTCTTTTACTAATACTCCAGCAGCAGAGATCAAGCGCAAATCAAACGGGATGAACATATCTCGCTTTCTTGGGATACGCAGCTCAGGCACTACATCCCCCCCGATCACGTAGGGACGATATTCTTTGATGCCTTTAACCTCACCCGCCGCGGTTGTAAGCACTAATGTCGAAGTTTGGGTATTGGAAATTATAACGCGTGAATACAACTCCCGATGGAATAGATACACTGCTCCGCCAATTACCACTGAACCACATACCGCTGCAAACATAAGATTACGCCACGTATTCTGGAAGCTATTTGAAATCATATTAATATTTCTACCTGTTTCTTGTGCCATACATTATTTGCCTAATTCACCATTTTCAGTACCCCGTATAAAGTACGGATGATTCTTGATTTGATCATAATCAGGTAAGTCCTCAACCCGTGACACACCGAGATGCCTCATCGCAGTCAGTGATATCGTATATGTTGGAAGTACACTAACCTCTGATTCATGTTCCTCGATCAGATCACGAATAAGCAAGGTGCGAAGAATGACTGCGCAATTGACCCCTCGTATTTCTTCTATTTCCGGCCGTGTAATGGGTCCTCGATATCCAATCACTGTTAATGTCTCAAGTTGTGCCCGTGTTAACTCGCCTAATATATCTCGTGCGACAAATTTTTCAACCATGGCCGCATTATCAGGGTTGGTTACGAGTTCAACGGTATTTTCTACTCGTATAAAATGAATTCCGCAATTTCCTGTATACCTCTCGGAGATTCGCTCAAGTGCATTCTCTATCTCTCCTTCAGAGACGTCAAGCGCTTTTGCAATCGATGCGACTGTCAAAGGTTTTGAAGCGACGAATAGAATTGATTCAATGGTACTGATACTATCTTTCATAGATTACACTTTAGCAATATGAATTTGTGAAAATGCATTTGTCTGTTTGACTTCGACTTCCTGCTGTTTTACGAGTTCAAGTAACGCGAGAAAACATATAATAATTTCAGTTTTCGATGGATGCTCTCCTAGCATATCGGAAAATTCGGTTTCTTTTTCTATTTCCAATATTTTTTTCAACCTCGTAATCGTGTCTTTGAGAGATACTGCTCGATCGATATGTGTCTCGGGCATCGCCTTCGGTGGTTTGATTCTTTCGAGCAGACCCGTAATAGCTGAGTTCCACACTTCAATCGTGAGATTCTCAGGTAATGGAATAACTTCGGGAATATGGGGCGGCTCAAATCGAATGTAGCTTCGAGACGGTTCTAGCCAGCGCTTATCGATTTTCTTACTGGTCTCAACAAAGAGCTGATATACTCGCAATTGATCTTCGAGCGGAATTCCTTCGTCTTCTTCAGGAGCAACTGAGCTCAAGAGATGCTTTGATTTTACAAATAGTAGTTTTGCAGCAATGACCAGAAAATCTGCAAGCTCCTCTGCGTCCGACTCTTCGAGACCCTCAAGATATTTCAAAAATTCTTCTGTCACCCGGGAAATGGACACCTCACTAATCTCCATCTTTTTTTCTTCAATCAGAGATAGTAACAAATCAAGCGGCCCATCAAATGAAGAAAATTGTACGGTAATATTATTTTTCATACCTATGCGCTTTCATATTACGACGGATACGGTATACATCTCTTAGTATCTGCCACCCATCTTTGAAAAAAGAAATACCTCCTTTTCTCTCAATTGATGCGGAATGAATTGAAACAGGAATTTCTCTGATCGTATAACCTCGAATTTGTGCGATTACGAAAATCTCAAGATCAAATGTCCACCGGAATGTCTTTATCGAATTGAAAATATCCTCTGCAACCTGCGACTTACATGCTTTGAGTCCACATTGTGTATCCTTGAATCTTCTGATCTCTTTTGGAATGAAGAGTCTGAATAATCGGTTTGCTATATAGCGGTAACCCGAATACTGTTTATGTTCATGATCCATGACTCGGAATCCGGTAGTAATATCCATCTGAACACAATTCTTGATCGCTTCCTCGACTGCAGTAATACCATAGGGAATATCTACGTCAGTAAAGCAAATGATGTCATAGTGAGAAGCGTATTTTTTCACAGCCTCACAAAGCGCATTCCCCTTTCCCTTATTTTCTGTAAGTGTCAGGACTTCAGATGTTTTTTGCAACGGTCCTTCATACTGTGTTAGAATCTGTCCGGTCTCATCCGTACTCCCATCATTCACATATACAATACGCAAAGTCTCTATGTGCAGATTCTCAAGTACCGAAAAAGTGTGCGGGAGATATCGTGCTCCATTATATATAGGAATAATCAGAAGTACACGATTCATAGTATAACATCTGTAAATAAGCTATTCAATTATTCTAAGTGCCCTAATTACTCTAATTATTCTAAATCAATTTTACCGTTTTATTTTACGATAGATTGAGTTAAAAATAAGATTTAATTCTTTTGCCTCTTGCCATAATACTCGGGCATCATTCGCAAGAAATGTTTTACTTCTCGAGATTCTTTTTTACAAATTCCAATTTTATGCTTAAAATCTTTTGGAGATTCTGCATCATCAGCCTCCGAATAGTTTGCGCCCACACTTGTTCCTGCTCCAACCCACTACGGCACTAGCCGCTCTGTAACTTTATCTATAGGTATTCTTCGTGCCAATTTAATTATATTTTCACCCAATTGAGCTGTGCGCTCTTCTAAATTATACACTTTCCTCTACACCTCCACACTCCCTCCTTAGAATAATTAGGTTAATTAGAATAATTTCATTTCTTTTTTTCTTTTTCCACTTTAATTCCTAGTTCTTTCAACTGACTATCCTCTACTTCTGAAGGGCTTCCAACCATTGGCTCTTCTGCTTTCTGATTTTTTGGGAATGGTACCACCGCTCGAATATTATCTTCTCCACGAAGCAACATAACGAGACGCTCGATTCCAGGAGCAAATCCACAGTGAGGGGGTGCTCCAAAACTAAATGCTTTGATCATGTGACCAAACTTCTTATCAACTACCTCGGGACCATATCCTGCAATTTCAAACGCTTTGTACATGACTGCAGCATCTTTGTTTCGAACAGCTCCGCTTGAGAGTTCAAGTCCATTTGCAATAATGTCATATTGAAATGCATTGATCGTCAACGGATCTTGTGTTTTTAGTGCTTCCATTCCGCCCTGAGGCATGGAGAATGGGTTGTGTGCAAAATCAATTTTCTTAGCATCCTCATTCCATTCATAGAAGGGAAAATCAACTACCCATGCCCATGCGATTTCATCTGGATCGGCAAGCTTCATTTTTTTTCCTGCAAGATCACGCACTGCGCCCAATGCTTTGCACGATGCTTCCCATGAATCTGCAACAAAAAATAGAATACTGTTCGGTTCTACAGTCTCTACTTCTTTGAGTGCTTCTAATTGAGCAGCGTCAAAAAACTTTGAGATTCCGCCATCAAATGTCGTACCATCATATTTCATCCATGCAAGACCTTTCGCGTGCGCGCGTTTTGCAACATCAGCAAACTCATTATCTATTTCTGCACGTGTAAATTTGTCTCCACCTGGAATCACTAATACTCGGACGTGTTTTGCTTTGGTAAATACTTCGAATGAAGTCTTCTGTGCCCAGTCTGTTACTTCGACCATTTTGAGGTCGTAGCGCAAATCAGGCCGATCACTTCCATAGGTTTCCATAACTTCCCGGAAAGGAATCCGAGGAAATGGTTTTGATTTCACTTTCTTTCCTGCTACTTTTTCGGTGAGCTCAATAAACAGTGGTTCCATCAAGGTAAAAAATTCATCCTGAGTCAAAAAACTCGTCTCGCAGTCCAGCTGATAAAACTCTCCTGGTGAGCGGTCTGCACGAGGGTCTTCATCGCGCATACAAGGTGCCACCTGATAGTATTTATCAAACCCTGCGACCATGAGGAGTTGCTTGTATTGTTGTGGCGCTTGTGGCAGTGCATAAAATTTTCCTTTGTGTAATCGAGAAGGAACGAGAAAATCACGAGCACCTTCGGGTGAGCTCACCGTCAGAATTGGAGTTGCAATGTCGACAAACCCGCGTGATTCCATGAAGTTTCTGATAAATCCAATCATTTTTGCGCGGAACAACATATTTTCTTTCAATCGTTCACGACGAAGTTCAAGGAAACGATACTTGAGACGAAGTTCTTCATCCTCTTCGCCTTTTCCTGCATCAAAAATTTCAAATGGCAATGTATCTGCTTCGCTCAATATACTCACCTCTGTCGCGACAAGTTCAATTTCACCTGTTTTAATATTATTATTAATACTCTTTTCATCACGAGCAACTACCGTGCCTGTCACTGAAATTACATATTCGTATTTGAGTTTTTCTGCTACATCAAAATTAGAAAGTTTTTCAGGATTAAAAACAACCTGTGTAATACCATATCTATCACGAAGATCAATAAATACGAGATTTCCAAATTTTCGTCGTTTATTCACCCACCCAGCAAGAGTTACGGCTGACCCGACTGATTCTCGACTGAGCTCACCACAGGTATGCGTTCGATACATATCCTTCAATTACATTAATATAAGTAGAAATATAGAGGCAGTGTAGCAGGGAGCGCTCTGTTTTTCAAGGTCTCTCCAATTGACACTGACCTCTTAATATGATGTACTCTCCCATCGGAGAATCTCTGTGCCGCAACCTAACACAAAGGATTCGAAAATCATGTACAAGCAAGAAAAGCGCGCTGTCGTCGTCGGTCTCCAATTCGGAGACGAAGGCAAGGCCCGCGTCGTCGACGAACTTGCCGAGAGAGCAGGTATGGTCGTGCGCTACCACGGTGGCGCAAATGCTGGCCACACCGTCGAGGTCGGAGACCAAAAATACGTCTTCCATCTCGTTCCGGTTGGCGCGCTCAATCCGACTGCCGTCTGCGTCATCGCACCAGGCGTCGTACTCGATCCTCGTGCGTTCCTCCATGAAATCGAAGAGCTCGAAAGTAGAGGCATATCCCTCGCTGACCGACTCTGGGTGTCTGACCAAGCCCACGTGGTCATGCCCTGGCACCAGATGCTTGACGGACTCAAAGAGTCCGCTGCAGGCGTAAACGCGGTTGGAACTACTAACCGCGGAATCGGGCCCTGCTACACGGACAAGGCTGCCCGTGTCGGAATGAGGGTTGCTGATCTACTCTACCCTGACCGGCTTCGTGAGAAAGTGTTCCGGTACGGTAGTGCCAAGAATCAAGAGATCGAACTCCTCTACCACGGTACCCCACTCAATCTCGAACAGGTCGTGTCTGACTACAATGACTTTGGCGTGAAGCTGAGAAAGTATGTCGAGGACACTACTGTCCGAGTGCACCAAGCTCTGCGGCAGAACAAGCGGATTATCTTCGAGGCCTCCCAGGGTACAGGCATCGACCACAATCATGGTACCTACCGCTACAACACTTCCTCGAGCTGTGTATCGGGAAGTACAGGTGCTGATTCTGGAGTTGGCGCTACCACCTTCACTGATGTCATCGGTGTCCTGAAGGCATACACAACACGCGTTGGAGGCGGACCATTCATGTCTGAGCTCTTCGGAGCCGAGGCAGAAGTCTTCCGACAGCTCGGTAATGAGTATGGTGCAAGCACAGGCAGGCCCCGCCGCTGCGGATGGCTCGACGTGCCCATGGTACGCCGCGCGGTCATGATCAATGGATGCACGTCGCTCGCGCTAACCAAGGTCGATATTCTCGACCATATGGATGAGATCCGGGTGTGTACCGAGTATGAGCTTAGCGATGGAAGACGGACACCTCACTACCCGTCTGATCATGAGCTCCTGGATAACGCTCGTCCGATCTATCGAACGTTCCCTGGATGGAAGACGGATACAACGAAGATTCGTAAATGGGAAGATGTCCCTCAACAGTTGCGGGACTACCTCAACTTCCTACATATGTCTCTCGATGCTTCCATCGACTTCCTCTCTGTCGGTCCCAAGCGCGGACAGACGCTCAAGTTTCGCGGTAAACTCGCAGATTGGTAAAAAGAAATAACACTCAACAAAGGAGCACAGAAAAAAGAGTGGTCGCGTATACTTAATATATGCGACCACTCTCCAAAGATTCATCACCAACCCATGGTGATTTTATTTTTCAAAAAACTTGACAAAAGTGCTTATATATGGTCTAATCGCCATAGAAAGATCCTTCGTGGACACCCACTTGTGCAGAACGGTCTGTATATGGGATACGTCCACTTCTACTACGCCCCGTTGCGAGGGCAGGAGTAAGTGCCATGATGCACCTCTTCTTCGTCGCCATCATCGCGATGGCGGCATGTGATAGTTCGGTCGATGATGGGAGCCATTCCTCAGCAGCGACCGACACCAACAACAGTGTCGACAACGGGAAGGAGGACAACTCCAACCCGGCCGACGTGGCTGACACTGCGACTACTCTGGACGTAGTGCCCGAACCAGACACCACGATCCGTACGCGAGAGCAGGTTTGTGAAAACCTCCTCGAGTACGAGAGGCAATGGAAACTTCAGGATAACCCTCAGGTTCTCCTCGACGTTTACGTCGAACTCTCGACCGACATCGAGAAGGGCTGCGAGACTCAACTCGACGCACCCCTCATCTTCGGAGACGAAATCGTAACCCTACCGGGTACGGACATGCCCCTTTTCGCCAGCACCAATCAAACCGTAACAGGCGGAACGATCACTGGTGAACTCAGGGACGAGGACTCATTCCTCAAACTCCTGATCCACGATGGTCCGAACGAGTACGTGTACTGCTTCGTTGAAGCGGTCCCGTAAAAAGCAAGGCGGCGCACCCCCCCCCTGGTGTGCCGCCTCTTCGAAAAATTTACCCCAGATCTAGTCAAACTTCATGGTAACATAGAAGTTTTTTTATATCTAATTACTGTAGAGGTATGACAATGATACTTCCTCGATAAAAAGTATACGCATTTGGATTTTGATTGCATGCGCCAGCACCTATTCCAATTCCATCATTATAGCAAGCACCGTTCGCGCAATTCGAACCTCCTGCCTGGGGACTTGCATTACACCATCCCCAGTTATCGAGTACTTGAACGCCTGGCTTGAATTCACATACTCTACTTACACCTGCAGGAATTTGAGTTCTTACTTCAGGTGGTAGGTCAGATACATTTTTATTTGTAGTCGCAATTGTACAAGTATAAGGATAACTAAATTCGAAATATTCTTCTTTACATGCACGTTTCGTATCCCCAAACCTGAGCACTGTCTGCGTCTGACATGTAGCTCCAGCACCTGCACAATCTGCATTTGTCTTACAGGTAAGTTGTGATCCACTACATCGTCCAGTATCCCCTAGTGAAGCTAGATCATCTCCACTCGCACAGAATGGTTTTCTATTTTCATACAACCCTACCCGATTTTGATTTGAGAATTCACCATCCTTCCACTTTACCATTACACGCTTGATCGGCATTCGATTGTCATCAGCATAAGCAAAGAAACTCACCGTCGCTGTATAGCCTCCTTGTGTTGGAGAAACAATATATGCACTTGCCGGATCATAGTTCTGTCCATTGACTGTGAAGTAATCTGCTCTTCCTGCGCTACAATTATTGCTTCCGGCAGTACAGGTAGTAGTATTTAGCTCGAATATACGAGGAGCCTGTGTCGTTGTTCCTATGGTCGCACCATCTCCTGATTTATCCATATTACCATTAGACACAACTGAAGTGTCGGTTAATTGTACTGGACGTACTCCTATATCTTTATATACATAGTATTTCAAGAATATACTGCGCAATATGTTTGAGCCATTAGTACCATTTTCAGCGATACTATTGGTAATTAATGGTTCTTCTCCTTCAGGATTAATACAATTCACGCTAAATACATGCTTTGTATTATTACCAAATCCATCACCCCCCTGACATTGATATGGTACACCAAGTCTATAGTCATCAAATGTATGTAGTGGTAGGACTTTCCCTGCAGAGCTTCTCAAGATGTCTGCAGTTGCGACACCTTGTGGAAGTGAACCATACGGCTTTAGACCAGGCGAAGGATTATTATCTTTATTTTTTACAATCGACAAGAACTTAAGAGGATCCCCGATCAATGGATAAAATGTACTTCCACTCCACACACGATCAGTCCATGCTTTATTAAAGTCTTTGGCTGGATTTCCCTCATCTACCACTGCAGCAAACTCAACACATCGATCTTGCATATCTGCAATAGTTGCGAAGCGTATTCCATTGGCCTCACCTGCATCTTCATGAGTGGTATTCATACACCAACGTGAAATGTAGCCCAAGAATTCACCTTGTTTATTGAAATCCATACCGATTGCTAACCAATTTCGATTAACATTTCCTGAGGCCCTACAGGTAGCCTGAAATGGATCTTCTTGTGCAGTACTCGGTGGTCGTACTGAGGAACCAATCAGCGAATTAAACTCATGACCCGGATTAGTATCTGGCGCAAAAATCAATGTAACATATCGTCGATGGATTTTTGTTCGCTCTTTTTCTTCGTCCGAACTGCCATTGTAGTCGGTATATGTCGCTCCTGAAGCTCCGATTTGTGTATAGTTACAGAAGGATACTAATCCATTCCTGCCACAATCATTTTCTGGTGCCGTATCTCCCGTCCTTTCGAGCATGTATGAAACGCGGTTCATACGTTTTCCGGCAGTGTTGCCTATTCTATAGTAATGTTGATCGTCTTCATCACTTCCATCAACATAGGCAGGCACTACTCCACTTCCACCTTCTGCACGATTTTGAGTTCGCAAATAGTTTACGTTAATACTAACTTCGGTTGTGAGAAGTGCTGGATTGTATCCTTGTGAACCATCAGGGTACGAAATAGGTACAAAATGAACACTCTTTATATCCCCTTCACTCAAAGCAGATTCTACTTCACGGTCATTGTATATAAATCTATTTGTAGCACCCGCTTCATAATCAGGAGAAAATGAAGCAGTGCCAGCATTTGGTGTAAACTGTACAAATTTAGGATTCATGTAATAATCCTCATCTCCAATGTAGCTAAATAATCGAGGTGGATGCATTAATACCCCAGAATCTTCTACAGCACCTGATTGTGCCACCAATGGCGCAAAAGAATATATATTTTTTGCCGAAGGAACTGAAGCACTGTCTTCGTGATACCAAACCCGATGATGTTCAGCTGTTGTACCCCGAGTATCAAGACGAAGAATACGCGCAGCAGGACTAATATTTCTCCACGCATATGCTTGGAATAAACGCATCAATTGCAATTTTTCGTCTCCTGTTGCTCCAGACACCCTCATAAGATGAGTGTACTCTTCTCTTCCTTGGTAATCGATTTGTGGGATTATTGGTATGTTAGTACCATTAATCGTCCTTCCGTAATCGACTGGATTCCTCGAATCAAACACTGGGAGCGCAGCATGGTCAGGATTGTAATTTCCCACACTATTTCCCGCACCCCATGCATACTGCACATCAACATTACCATCCATATACAGCGGCAATTCACCGTACACCTCATCATCAGTCGTATCTGCACCTATCTGTCCCTGCTGATTACCACCAAATTCACCGCGTGTTGCGATTAATTGAGATGTTTCAAGGGACGTATCATAATACCCAGACCCTCTGGCAGTGCTGTCAACACAATATGCGTGCCCACCAAGACCATTTGAGTCTATCGTTGGATTATATCCTGCATCCAATGAAAGATTATCAATATCAATTGTTGATGCTGAAACCTGAATTGGAAGCCACGTAAGACAGGCAAACCTCTCATGCATTGGCGCTGTATCCTCACTGACTCCGATTGGACGACTCTCATCATATTCGAGACACAAACCTCTCTGTCCATACGAAGTAGTTTTTCTACTCACCAGACTACACTTTCCATTTATTCCGCACTGTTCATCAGCACTACATACACTACCTTCTGTACCAGAATTACCAGTACATATTCCTGTTGGCAATTTCGTCGCATCATCTGTTGGCCAATAGTCTACGACACCATTCTTGTATTCAACTTTTACATACTCGCACGAACAGTCGACACTTGGATTTCCTCCACCGAGCTGACACACATTTGCCCGCTCATATGCTGATTTTCTCTCACTATACTCAACACGAGTAATTCCACTATTATTAACTGAAGTCTTTCTATCATCTGTATTATTTTCATCCTCCACAGCTACTCCTACTCTAAATGGACTATCTTTTTCTGGATAGGATTTACAAATACCTGGCTCCAATTCTTTAAGCATTGCTGCAACATTTTCTTCTGATCGAGTCTGTGCCTGTCCTTCGGTTTCCGCTGGAGTGCCCCCACGTGAGGTGAATTTGAAGGTTCCTGCAATTGGATACAGACACTTCTGCGCGTAGCATCTTCCACCATCGTCATATCCACAAATATCCCCATCCTGCTTCACATATTCACCCGTATTTCGATCCATCACACGGCACCCGCGCTCATCATAATCAGTTCCATCCGCAAAAAATGAGGCACTCATTTCATACGCGAGATACGCCTCTGTTTTTCCTGGGAATGCCAGATAGACATAATTACTAGGGTTGAACGCACCATAGAGCGTATAGCCAGAATATTCTGGATCATTCCAATTGGTTGGTCGGCTCACGTATTCTTCTTTAGTCATTCTTGAGTTATCCGCTGTATAATCTACACGGCCTTCTGGGAGACACTTGCCCGAAGAATCAAGCTTGTTACATGCAGAATAAGTCTCACAGAGTTCGTACGGTCTTCCATTGTCATCATATTCTCTTATTACTTTTTGACACGCGAGCCACTCTCGGCACTGACGATCACGATCAACTTTGAGTATCAGATTGGAATCTTTGGGCTCAGAAGTACTTGGTAATACGGGACTATTGGGTGGGGTATTATTGGTACTTGCAAGATAAGAAAGCTCTGTATTGTATGTCTTCAGCGGCTCTTCTGTCTGATCGAATAATACACAACCCTCTTTTTGACTTACTTTCCCTTCACACTCTCCTACCCGCTCCTTCAAACGATCATTCATGAGTACAAAATATGATTTTCCTTTTGGCGTTGTCGGAGTCACTGCTGCCCGATCAACGAGCTCGGTACATCCATTATTACTACTATCACACACACCCACAAAGCCTTGATATTTCCCTGGCGTACCTTGCGACCAAAGACCGTATTCGTTACTCGAGTCTATATAATTGCTGTAGCATGCCGCTGTCGAACCAATATCAATACATTTTCCATTGTCTGTACAATCATTATCCTGGCTACATTCTGCGTTGGTATTATCGCAGTGACCAGTGACTTTGAACCACCCACTATAGGTCTGCGATCCTCTTACCACTTTGTCTTTATATACACAGAGCGCATTTCCAATTACTTTAGGATCCTTAAAATATACCAATGAATTATCATACTTGAATGCTTCACAACCAATCTCGTCACCCGTACACAATGTTTCAGCATAGGTACTTGGTTTGTTCTTAATAAATGTTTCTTGATATGTATACGCATTTACTGCAGTACCAGTGAAATTCTTTGTCTCGAGTGCCGCTTTTACACACCCCAGATTTTGTTCTTGACAGAGGAATTCTTGACGATGCGTCAAATAAATCAAATCAGAATCTTCTTTTATAACTGCAGTTGAGTTATCGACATACAATTTGTCTTTTGTCCCCACACACGAAGCACCATCTGAAATACAACCACCTGACAGTGCCAAACCATCCACTAAAATAATAGGAGTTTTAATACGACAGTCTGTCTTACCTTTTTCTACCGTACATGAATATGTTGATTCAGCATTGCTCGTGTCTTTGAGAACCACACTGCATGGTGCAGTCGAACTCGACGTTACCGTACTCGGTTTACGACATACGGCACCGTATGCTTGTTTTTCTTCTGGTCGAATTCCAGAGAACGTATTTTCTGTATCGACTACAGCACTACAACCGACTGCTTCTTCCCGACAGAGTCTCTCGAAGTTAGTAAGTGTGAATTTGCCCCCATCGGCTCTCGTGTACTCACGACAACCTAAGTATTCTCCAGGCAGACCATTGTTTGGTGTTGAATCACAAGCTAATGGTACTTCATAGCCCTCTGTCGTTCTCCAGGAATTCTTGATTAAGTACTTATGATCACTCGATTGTCCTCCAATCTGGACCAACTCCACATTATCAAGGAAATAAATAATAGGTGAGACATTCCCTTGCGCACTAAAATATAGTTGAGCCCCCGCACTCACATTACCCGTAAACTGTACTGGACCCACGTGATATTCTCTCCATTCAGGTGCAATTGATGCAGGTACTGCGCTATTCGTCAGAGGATCAAACGTAAATGCCTGCCCAACATTCTGCCCACCTTGACTGAATCCAGCAGCAAGTCCAAATGGTGAATTGCCTCGTGACCAGAATCTCAGCTCGTACCACGCACCTGTCTGTAGTTGACCACTATTGAATGTGTACGAAGTATTTGCCCCATTCACACGAAGTGAGTGAGCTCCAACTTGTATTGATTCTGCTTCGATTGAAACAGTTCCTTCCCACCCAACCCTTGCTTCATTCAGCGCGTCGACAGAATTCCCTGTAGGCTCAAAACCAAATGTTGCCGCAAAGTGTAAATTATTTCCGGTATTTCCAATATATGACCGACATCCATTTGCGCTTTGAGAACAGCTTGTCGCTTCTGATTTT
>CAZMEW010000007.1:0-6473 GCA_964565405.1 uncultured Gammaproteobacteria bacterium | reverse complement strand
AACCGGTGCCAGCAGTAGTTGAGGTTCCTGTTGCATTTATTTCATATTGTCCCCCGGCGCTGCATCGCTTGCACACGCTACCGTCCCACAACCCTCCTTTGCTCTCACAAGTTGCTGCACCCCCATTTTGTGCAGTAATATTGGTATCTATATTTAATTCATAATTAGTTTTTCTCAGTGGCGTGCAGGCATTTGATACAGTTACGGTATCTCCGAGTAATCGATAATAAATACCGCCGTCCGCATCATAGAATATTCGGCAATCTGGATGTGCGGCTGCAGGATCATACGGATTTTCTAAAAGTCTGTTATATGTTTCCTGATTACACTGATCATAATTTTTTTGAAGTACTGTTTTCACATCTTCGACATATACTGGCGAACCGACTCCAAATATGCTCGCAGCGGTATCAGCTCCCTGATATGATAAACCAAGTGTTGCCACATAATCCGCATTAGTTTCTGAAATTGCAGCAAGACGATGACGTTTCAAAATATATCCTTGACTTTCTGAACCTTCCCATGAATAAAAAACTTTCCCATTCGTGCCATTGGGAACCTCACATCTTTTTAAATTCGAATAATACTCCAAAGCTTCTCCACCTACCGCTGCGGCCCCAATATTTGTGAATTCATCACACCCGACATCCTGTATTGAACAGGTCTTAGCATTACTCGAAATAAAATTCAGAGGGAATTTCGAGGATTCAAAAACTGTTTCTTCTTGTTTAAAGGTTTCGTACCCCACACATTGACTTGGACAACTATTCCCTCCAATAATACCTGTAACTGACGCACCACCACTTGAAGGGTTGTACTCCTCACACCCTACTTCTTCAGGGATACATGCGTTAGCAAAAGATGAACATGCCGTAGCCTTTTGAGTGTTTAGTTTTTCAAGTTCTGCCTTTGTCTGTGGCCATTCGATTGTTCCCTGAGTCGCCGGATCCACATCATAGCAGCCCAAATATGCGGGCGCTTTTTTCATGAATAAATTACCCTCACTAGACGATCCGTTGAGTGGATCAACAAATAGACTACATCCTTCAGCAGAAGCTGGACACTGTTCAGCTTCGGTCAGATGTATTGCTTGCGCTCTTCCACTAAACACCAGATCAGTATCTACGTCTACACTCGAAACCCACGCATCGCCCACTTTGTCGAGACTGTATGCCCTGCACCCGACAGAATCTGCACTACATGATGGTGTATCAAGTGTCCGTGATATATACGATGCAATTTGTCCTGTAGCGACCGAGACATAGGTCTTGCAGGTGTTGAACTGCTCAGCACAAGAATTCCCTGGCATTTTCCATGTGTTTTCTTCTTGAGTACAGTAACCGTAACCAAGACATTTACCATTTGAGTCTGTTTGAAGACAAGTAGAGAAATCAACACACTCTTCTCGACGAGTTGGTGCGGATTCAGTCAAAAGTTCTGGTCCGAATACTTTTGCCTCACATCGCGCTTCTGGTGCCTTAAGAATCCAGTTAGGATCAATCAACTTACAGAATGGTTCTCCTGCCCCACATTTGTCAAACCCATCAACTACCTGTTTCAATGTCCATGGTTTATCTGGAGGAGAATTTCTTACTGCGATCTCAAAACCAAGCGGTAAGATTCGAGCTTTACGCAACTTTTCAACATTAGAAATACAGTAAGCCTGACTATGACAATATTGTAAATTAGCGTTATCAACTTCTCGACTTGGGGGAATCAATGGCCAGTCATGTAATAAATCATTTTTTTGATCGAGAGCTTCTCCAATGGTAATCGGCTCTCCTACTCGCGCACGATCAAGGGCCTGCACTAATCCTGAATCCATGACACAGTTATTAAGTCCTGGATTACTGCCGCACGTGCTGTACTCAGTAATCACATCATAGGCAGTAAGCGGTCGCTGAGGGATCCCCGCAATGAGATACGAGAATGCCTGTTCCGCGCCTTGGCGATTACTATTGATAGTCGATGCATAAAAATCAGCGACTGAAGATGCATCACCCTTGCTTGGTAATAAACCTTTCTCAAGTACATTTTGCAACAATGAGTTCACGAGTGTATTGGCAAATACTGACAATGCCATTGGTAATACCTGTAAGCCTCCCTGTACCCCATAGATACCTGCAATCTGTTCGGTATTTAATTTTGTTTGATTTGAGGCAGTAAGAGTTTCCTTGGTTTCTTCACTTATTACCTGTGCAGGAGTTCTGATGTTTCCTGAAATAATATCAGTTATCCCCTTAAAGCCTTCACCCTCGAGTCTGGTTAATTGAGCATCGAGTTTCTGCTTTGCAACAATATTATCTACTTTAGCCAAAACACCGAGCGCAACACCCAAGTCCCCTTGTGATGTTTTGAGAGAACTATTGAATTTTTCAAGTAAATTTTGATCCCCAATCATCGTATCTTTGGCATTGTCCCAATTCTCTTTAAACTGATTATACGTACAGTCTGGCTGTGGACCACCCAGACCATCTGCTCCACCGAATTCATTCTCATAGATATTTGAAATACTAACCTGGAGACCAATCTGCAATCGTAAATCTGGCGGCTTACAGAGATTGAGGCCAAATGGTTGACCAAATTCTTCGATGGCGTCAAACGCGCTATCTGCCCCCACTCTTCCCAAATAGGTTCCGAATCCATCTTGGAATGCAAGTGCGCTCTGCCCTTTTCCACCAGATGCAATATATTTTGCAGTGTCATACGCAATCTTTCGCATGAAGTATGAGACACCGTTCACCAATGCGCCAATACCTGCAGCAAGTAATGAGTCACCAATATTATCCGTTACGTTTCGTACACCCTGATTTACATCAACAAACTGAGCTTGGACCGGTGTTGGTCGAAATAAAACAAAACTAAACGCATAGACACTCGTAATCAAGATAAGTAATACTAGAGTCGACCGTTTTTTTGTTTTTTTTGAGAGAAAAAACATAATCTAAGGAGTGGTGGTAGCTGCATTATTGGTTATATATTCTTTAAGCATTTCTTCTGCAATTCCTTTCAAGGTATTATCATCTATCTTGCTCAACTCAGCTTCTGAAATTTTTCCTGTATTTAGAATCAATTTTCTCAATTGCACCGGATCTTTGAGAATAGCTGCTACTGACTCTGGGTCGATTGCTCCCCCTCCTGCAACCCCCAATTCACTCTGAAGTAGAATATTTTCTGGAGTAGTGCTTTGCTCCAAGAGTGGAGATTGTGGAGATGAGGTTGCTGCGGTGCCAGAACCATATTCTCCTTCGCTACATACTTCTCCTTCGGGGCACAATGGATTCGTTCCCTCAGTAATCTCGACATTGTCAGCGCGTCTATCACTATCAGTATCCGGTAGATACGGGCTCGTGTTGTACATATAGAGTTCATCATAATCATTCAAAGTATCTTTATCTGTATCGATACTTTGTAACCTAACCGTTTCATCATATTCTCCCAGATTCAATTGTGCGGACTCTTGGTGAACTACAAATCGACCATACACTGTATTTCTCAAATGTAGGAAACTAAACGACACCGTCAATAAAGCAAAAACGAGCAAAGAAATGAATCCAGCTTTCTGTGCAGAATTTAATTTTCTGATTTCCTGGTTCATGCAATAATTTTCCAAGAAACAAAGACACATGATCCAACTTTAAAAACGGTCTTTTCTCTTCTTTACTTCAGATAGAAGTATACCAAAAAAACACATAACCAACAAAAGCTAAATTGTGAGTAACTCCTCCAATTTAACCCATTCATCAATAGTAAGTTCCTCTGCCCTCACATTCTCATTAAGCGTAAGCGCTGTAAGTTTACCCTCCACCTCTTTTTTTGAAATTGAATAATGTTCCGCAATATTATTCACCAATTTTTTTCTTTTATGATGGAAACCGGCACGTACGAGCTTAAAAAAATTTTGAGGATTAACTCTAGGGCTTATATTATTTATTGCAAGAATAACTGAGTCGACCTTGGGGCTTGGATAAAAGGACCCTCGGGATATTTTTCCAACTATTCGTGGTTGACCGAAATATTGTATGGATACCGCGAGGATACTCATATCACCCGGCTCTGCGACAATCCTCTCTCCAACCTCTTTTTGTACCATGCACACCATACGTTCAGGCTGGAAAGTGGATTCGAGTATAACTTCAAACGCTTCAGATGTTATCTGATACGGGAGATTCGCTACGACTTTATATGGTTTCTTTTCTTTTTTTACATAATCATTCCATTGTTTCAATGCGTTTCCCCAGATAATGTGCAAATTTGGATATTCTGCTTCAAATGATTCCCAATATGGCCGTAATTTCTGTTCAATTTCAAATGCGTATACAACCGCTCCAGCCTTGAGCAATTCGAACGTAAGAATTCCAAATCCTGGACCAATTTCATATACCACATCTCCAGGTATAATATGTGCTGCTTCAATCATTTTGTGTATAGGCACGTCTGAAATCAGATAGTTTTGTCCATATTTTTTACTTGGATTCAGGTTGTATTCAACACACAAGCGCTTAATTTCTGTTGGCGTGAGTATGCTCATAGGCTCGTATCGATGGTAATTTCTCCCTGTCTTACTATCACTTTTTCACCATTTGCTTCTACCCGAACAATGGTAGAAGCGCTGTGATGGGGTAGATCGCCCGCATCAATAACCAAATCAGGCGTATATTGACCGCCTTCAAACATACTTACAATATAACCGACATCATATGGATTTGGATACGAACTCAAATTTGCTGAAGTTGAAACAATAGGCCTCCCTAATTTCTGTACAAGAGATGCAGCAAATGGATGACTGGTAACCCTGAACGCAATTGTGTTGTCACTTCCTATGACACCTGCCGCTAATTCAGTAGCCTTTTCCTTTAAGGGTGCCACGATCGTTAGGGGTCCTGGCCAGTAGATGCGCGCAAGATGGTCAATTGTCTCATTCCATTCGACATATTTCAAAAACACACTTATATCATGCGCTATTACTAATACCGGCTTACCGGGCTCTCTTTGTTTAATTTTAAAAATATGCTCAACCGCCGCATTATTAGTTGCATCACACCCGAGCCCATAGCATGTCTCGGTCGGATACACGATAACTCCCCCTTTCTCGACTATCTGGAGGGCATGATCAAGGGTGGATGGGTTATGTAATGGAATACGCTGAATCATATATCTAAGCATACCCGAACTGAGCTGTAGCTGCAACTGTAGGAGTGGACTTGATTTTTTTTCTTGAATTAGCTATACTTTAGCTATATTTCATCGCTTTATTCGATGACCGTTATTTTTTAAATAGTACTCTTATATGGGACTCCCTTCAAAACGACGCACCAAGCGATCGCAGAGAGAACGACGAGCACATCATGCGTTAGGTAAAATTCACGTAATTTACGACGCAGAGGGTAATCCAATGCTCCCTCACCGCGCAAATCCAGTAACCGGTACCTACAAAGGCAAGGTTGCGGTAAACAAAACAAAACGAAAAGCTCGCAGCGCTCGTGCCAGTAAAAAAAGCGCCTAAGTAAGCTTGGTATGTCCAAACGCCACCTTGCACGATCAATCGCAATGCAGTCTCTGTATCAATGGGACTTTCGGGGTAACCCTACTGCCGCTCTTCCCGCGATTATCGCTGAGACAATGCATGAGTTTGGTGTTGGACTTGAAGAACATACTGAATTCGTAAAATCACTTATTGACGGAGTTATTGAACATCAAAAAGAAATAGATGAATATATTGCTTCATACGCGATTCATTGGTCCGTTGAGCAGATGACCCTGGTCGACCGAAATATCTTGCGCATCGGAGTATATGAAATTCTTCATAGTTCTTCTGACGTACCTCCGAGAGTTGCTATTAATGAAGCAATTGAACTTGCAAAAAATTACGGTGGTCCTTCATCTGGTAAATTTGTTAATGGAATTTTGGGTGCGCTATATAAAGATTTAGAAAAAAAAGGTCTATTTGCTTCTTTACCCGATCCCACACCTACAACTGAATAACACCTGTGTTATGGCTTTAGCCGTGTATGAAGAAAAAAAATTCTCTATTCTCGAAGACACTATCGGAATTGTTTTTGATAATACCGACCTGTTGGTACAAGCATTAGTACATCGGTCATACCTCAATGAAAACCGTGAATTCCCCCTTGCTCACAATGAACGTCTTGAATTTTTAGGTGATGCCATCCTTGAGCTTGCAGTGACCGAATTTTTATTTGAAAATTATCTCAACCCTGAAGGAGAGCTCACCAACTGGAGAGCGGCGCTCGTAAATGGGACGATGTGTGCACGTGTCGCACGAGAATTGAACCTAGAACAATTTCTATTTTTGAGTCATGGTGAATCAAAAGATACGAACACCAAAGCACGAGACTATATTCTAGCCAACGCGCTTGAAGCACTTATTGGTGCAATTTACCTCGATAAGGGTTGGGAATTAGCAGAACAATTTGTTATTAATGACCTTTTAAAAAAACACCACGGATTGA
>CAZMEW010000006.1:45287-46085 GCA_964565405.1 uncultured Gammaproteobacteria bacterium | reverse complement strand
TCTGATCAATCGTGAAATTCGGCAATAACGGGGAGTCGCTAATTTCATTTCAAGAAGTGCTCTAAAAAGTCCTTCGTCTCCATATGATTTGTATCGTCCATCAAGAAACCATTGATATAGTTCCGCGGTTTTAATAACCGTATTTGGATAAATTTTGATCATATCAGGACGAAGTCCTGGGTCTGTAAAAATTTCTTTATACATTTCCACATCGTGCTCGGGGCTGCTACCTGGTAGATCAGGCATGAAGTGTAAATCTACTTTGAATCCCGCTTCACGAAGCAGGTAAATTGCATCTCGGAATTGTTGCACGGTGTGTCCTCGTTTGATCAGTGCTAGAATTTTGTCATCAGTAGCCTGTAATCCTAATTCGATTCGAGTACAACCCTGCAGTCGCATGTGATGAATTGTTTTTGGTGAGATTGCATCTGGACGAGTCTCGAGTGTGAGTCCGATAATTCGATGTCCTGCAGTCTCATTGAATGTTTGTTCTTCATCAATTGCTTGTTGTAATTCGAGAAGCGTTTTGTCATTCCAGTATTCTTCTTTTGTTTCTCCTCGTGGTTCTCCTCGATTGAAATCATTGCATGCTTTGAATGATTCTAAAATAAACCAATATTGATATTTGAGTGGGTATGCATTCCAGGTACCCCCTTTCAAAATATATTCAATTTTGTCAGTTGGGTGGCCGTTTCGTTCGAGCATTTCAATACGTCTTTTCATCTGTTCGTAGGGACTAAAATCAAGACGCAGAGCTCGTGCTGCAGCAGGCTCGGTTGCAATATAGCTCTTTGGCAT
>CAZMEW010000006.1:22990-45277 GCA_964565405.1 uncultured Gammaproteobacteria bacterium | reverse complement strand
CATACGGAGTTCGGTAGGGCAATACACACATTTTCCTGGACAGGTATACGGCTTTACCAGCGAGGTAATAATTGCAACGCCTGAGAGTGTTCGGACATTTGCTTTTCTTAGGAAAAATTCCATCTGTGTGTCAGGTTCAACACTTTTCTTTTCGAGTAGACTCTGATAGGCTATGAGCAATGCTTGATTTGCGGGCTGCTTGATTTTTAGTTTCGATGAACCCAGCCGTTTTGCATCATCAAAATCCTCTTTGGTTTGAGGATTGTACTGTATAATATATTCCATCAATTTTTCTGCGGTTTCATTCATACTATGTCTAAACCAGAATTCACTCGTCAGAATAGAGATTTTCATGACATTATTGCTCCGTATTTTTCGAGCACCCGTACTTTTTTGTGGGACGATCTCAAAGATTTTTCTCAGTATATCACGACAGGTGATTCTGTTCTTGATATTGGGTGCGGGAACGGTAGAGTATATCAATTATGCGAGAATTTGCAAGTAGCGTATACTGGGATTGATCAGAGTAAAGAACTTATCGCTATCGCTCAAGAAAATTATAAGAAAGCACATTTTGATGTGGGAGAAATGACCCAGCTTCCCTATGCTGACCGGTCGTTCTCGATCATACTCTGTATTGCTACCTTCAATCATTTGCCAACTGAAGAAACACGAGTGGCTTCTCTCAAAGAAATGAAACGAGTGCTCAAACCCGGAGGAATTATTCTCATGACCAATTGGAATGTATTATCAGATAATGCTCAAAAGTATATTGATCGCGGGAAATGGAAAATTGTTGATAATAACAGGCAAGATGTCTTGGTACCGTGGATGACTCCTATTGGAGAAAAAATGCCTGGTGACCGTTATTATCATGGATATGAAATTCAGGAACTCTATGATTTATGTACTACGGCTGGATTGATTGTCGAACAGCAGTACTATTCAAAAAAAGGTAAACGAAGTAGTAAGACCGAAGGACATAATATTGTGAGCATTATTAGAAATCAGTGGACAGGTGTGCCTGCAGCTGGGGGAGTGGTGGTACGAAAAGAAGGGGAGAAATATTTAGTGGCACTTGAACGTGACACAGCTTTAGAAAAATCTGACTATTGGTTTATTCCCAAGGGGCACCTTGATCCAGGAGAAACATTGGAAGAAGCTGCGCGACGTGAAATTTATGAAGAAGCAGGAGTGTCTGAATTACACTATGAACGGTTCATACTGAAAACAGAGCGAAAGGCGATGATTGGGGATGAATGGAAGAATATGTATTATTTTTTATACACCACGAGCCAAGTCGAGCTCAAACCAACTGCGACTGATAAAAAACATGAAGCAAGGTGGGCAGATCTATTTCAGGATGGATCGATTTCTTCATTAGAAGAACAGGAAAAAGTTTTTGAGATGGTACGGGCATATATCAAAAACCTACACTAATTCTGGAGGTTTTTTTATCTCACATTCCGGTGATGAGACAGACAACTGGTCCTTCAAATTTGATTCCTTTTTTTAAAGCTTTTTGAAGTCCAGCAACAGCAAGAGCGGCATTTGGAGAAATTTTAAGTTCACACGTACTTTCAACCAATTCAATCGCCTCGTTGATTTTTTCATCACTTATTATCCAGCCTGATCCGGCTGATTTTTGTATTACTTCAACCACTTTTTCTTTTCGATGAGCTATATTATCTACGATTGCTCCAGCAATTGATGACCCATGTTTGATAAAATCAGTATCAAAAACTTCGGCGATTGGATGACAACTCTCGGTTTGAACAATATGGATTTCTGGTTTGATTTCAGTTTGATTTTCAAAAAATTTGCCCAGTGCTTGTGCTGTAGTTCCTGATGAGGTCGGAATAAAAATTGCAGAAAGTTTCGGTATATGTGAAAGCTCTTTGCCTAATTCATAATATCCTTCAAGTGCTTGGTCATCGGTAGATTGTCTGAGATTTATAGCATGACTCTTTTTTGACAACTGGAGTGCGGTTTGTTTTGGGCGTTCTGTCTGGGTAATAGTGACGTGTGTATCGTTTTCTTGTTCAGTTTCTAAAATTTTCTTTTTTTCGTCAGTAATTTTTTTGCCTACTAAAACCGTGAGATTAATTGGTTTTTTGATATTATTTCGGTTGTGCGTCACTGTATATTTTATTGCTGCGCGGGCGGCATTCCCTGACGAGGAGATGATAAATGAATATTTATTTTCGTGTTTGGAATATTTTTCCATCATATAGGGGATTGAGCGACCTTTGTGTGAGCCATATGCATGCTGGTCTTCTCGTTTGAGATACACTTCTATGCCCAGAGTTTCATTCAATTTTCTGTATGATTCTTGCAAAGTTTTCATAATTTTTGACTCCTGAAAAATATCGTGTTATAGTCTTTTTATTATCTAATCCCGCTTATGCATCAACGCTGTAGCGGACGCACTAAAGACTATCACGTATGTCTCTTATCTGTCCAGAATGTAAAAATTCAGTCGATCTCTCACATTATCCTGAGATACAAGTTGATCAGATTATCGAGTGTGGTACTTGTGGAATCACACTTATGGTGACGAGTGTTGAGGGTACCGAAGTTCAAGCTGAAATTGTGGATGAGGGGAAATAGATCCACCTGATCCCTGACCTAAAAGAAAAATGCTATTTGAATAGCATTTTTTTGAATTCATCAAGCTTTCCTCGGTAATGCAGAGTGAGAATGTCGAGAGTCAGATCTTTTGAGCGGAAGTTTTTGTCAAGAATAATCTCCATGAATTCATCAAATGAAACAAGTAAAGGGGTTATTTTTTCTCCACCGTCGAGACGAGGGTTTGCTATTTTTTTGCAATCACGCGCAATGTAGGTGCTGATTGTCCAATCGAGCTTGGTTGAGACGGTGCGTGTACAGAATAGGTTCCAGTTTTCTGATGCAAATCCTGTTTCTTCCATCATCTCTCTTTTTGCAGCAGTGAGAGAATCTTCATTTTCATCCTGTTGCCCACCAACGAGCCCGTATCTTTCACTAATAGTTGGCTGGGATTCTCGTAATACAATAATTTTGTCTTCAACAATTGGGAGCATCTGGACACTACCTTTGCGCTTGAGCATTTCAAAAGTTTTGGTGGTACCATCAAATTGCTTTTGTTCCCACTGATATACATCGAAGATGATTCCTTTGAATAGACGTTTTGCTTCTTTGGGAATTGACATACTTATCTACTTATTTTTTGAATCAGTTCTTCTATCATACCACGAAATCCATGGCTGCCAAGAAAGACAACCGTATCACCTGGATTTGAGGCCGCAGAAATTGCTTGAATAAGCTCTTGATCATCCGTGATATTTATCGCATGCTTATGTGTCTTTTTGATGACGGCAGTCAGATCCGCACCATCTAGTGGTGGAGGGGTATTCTTATCAGTTTTTATTACCGTAAGGCGTGGAATAATAACTGTATCGGCATCTTTGAATGCATGATCATAACCGTTTCCTGCACTTGGTTGACGATTTCCCGTATTTGGTTCGAATACTGCAATGACTTTGCCTTTGGTAATTTTTCGTACGGTCGAAAGGGCTGATGCGGCTTTGGTGGGAGAGTGGGCGATGTCATCGATTACTGTTATCGGGCTTTCTAATCTTTTCTCCATACGACGTTTTAATCCCCTGTGCGTCTCGATTGATGCAATAATAGCAGTTGGTTCAACTCCGATTGAGTGTGCGAGTGCAAAAGATCCGGTGATATTTTCTGCCTGGTATTCGCTGATGAATGGACTGTGTATGTGATAGGTTTTTTCATCGTGAGTAATATCAAATTCAATTCCGTCTTTATTACTGACGAGATTTGAGTACGTATAATCATTATATTCGCTCAGCCCGTAACTCACGATTTTGCATGTCGCATATTCAGTATATTCATGTGCGCGTTCTGATATGACTAACAAACCATCTTTAGGAAGTGATTGAACGAGTGTTTCAAATGTTTCTGCATATTTTTCTTCGGTCGGGTAAATATCCGCATGATCCCATTCTACTGCAGTGAGTAGTAAGTGTGTAGGGTTGTAGTGCGCAAATTTGGGGCTTGTATCCCATCGCGCAGTTTTGTATTCGTCACCTTCAAGCACGCTCCAGTCTCCTTGTCCTATTGTTGCTGACGGAGTTTCATCAATACTCAATCCTCCAAACATATAACTTGGGTTATAGTTTGCATCAGTAAGGATTTGGGACAGAAGCGCGGCTGAGCTTGTTTTTCCATATGTTCCGGCACAGACAATTGATTTTTCTTTTAAAAAGAATTCTCCAATTAATTCTGGGTATGAAACATAAGGAATCTTATGTTCTTGTACAAATATCCACTCTGGATTGGTGGATGCTGCAACATTTCCCACAACTACGAGGTCAGGGTTTCCGTTCGCACACATTTTGGTAGGATGCCAGCCGGGATAGTAGGGGACATTATTTTCTTTCAGATATGTTGAGATAGGAGGAAAGAATCCTTTGTCACTCCCGGTCACATCATGTCCTGCTTTTTTCAGTGCGAGTGCAAGGCCTCCCATGGCTACACCGCAGATTCCGATAAAGTGGATCTTCATATTTTTTTAAAACAAAAAAGTACGACAAAAGAAACCCCTACGATAGTACCGAATATTGCCAAATTTGTAAGGATTATTAGTGGTATTTTATATTTTGCATTTATTTTTTTTTCATCAATATGTCGGGTTGGTTTTCCAATTAAACTACGAAAAAAACTTATGTTTTGTTCGTCTCTTTTAACGGCAAGAGGGAATATTGCCAAATTTGTCATGAGTGAGATTGTTAGGAATAGCCATGCCGTTTTAAGCAGGTTTTTATCAAATATGCTGAGCTGTGGTTTAAAGGAAGAAATAAATTCAAAACATACTAAAAAAGTTCCGGTGTTTATTAGAATTAAAGTTTGGTAAAAAGTTTTCCTATTTTCATTTATGTGATCTTCAACTTTATTCGTAAATTTCACCATCAAATCGTTCCATTTTTCAGTTAAGTCTTTACTCATAGTGTATTCTTTAACTCACCCACATTATCACTCCAATTTTTACCATCAAACCATTCTGCTCCAGAGAATTGGAATTTGTATGTATCATTTGGTCGCTGAGCAGAGCCGAGGTAGACATATTTTTTCCCATTGTCTTTTGCCCACACAATCGCTTTCGTCATCATTCCAATACCAATATTAGTAAATTGAGCGACATTGGTAAGCTCGTAAAACGGGTAAGAATAATGGAGAATGTCTTCATTGGCATAGCTGATGCTGTAGCCGACGGCTTCTTCGTTATGTGTATATCTAAGTAGTGAGTTGAAATTGCTATTGTCTGCATCAGTCAGTAATTCTTTTACTTTATTTGCACTAAAAGTCCCATCACCGAATTTGGTGGTATAAAAATCTTTGGCAAGTTTTCCGATTGACCAGTGGTAGTCTGAATAGGGAAGGGGAATTGTTTCAAGTGCAATCTCGTCAGTTTTTTTGAGTACGCGTCGATTTTCACTTGATAATTCAAACTTTGCTAGATCAATCCGAACACTTCTGGTTTGATCCATTTCACCTTTTCCTCGTCTCGTAAAAACAAAACCATCAGCGTACATTTTGCTGATGCTTTCTCGAGAAAAATCGGCGAGTATTTCTTTTTTCCACACCAAGTATTTTGACATAGATCTCGTCTTTTTATTTTTTCGTTTTTACTTTAATAAAGCGCGATCCACAGGCCTAGTAATACCACGCCTGCATGCATGATCCAGAAGCGCATTACAGTTTTTTCTTCACTCCACCCACGGAGTTCAAAATGGTGGTGAATAGGGGCCATGGAAAAGATCCGTCGACCAAGTGTATACCGTCCTGTGATCTGGATAACGACGCTGAGTAATTCTACAAAGAAGATAAAACCGAATAATGGAAGTAAGAGCATGTGATTTATAACGATTGTATTGATCGCAAGCAGTGCCCCAAGTCCAAGCGATCCTACATCTCCCATTTGGAATCGGGCTGGTTTGATATTGAAATACGTGTATGCAATGAGTGCGCCTGAAACCATAGTATTCAGGATCGCAATCTCCTGGTAACCTTCGAGCCAACTTAGTATTGCGAGATTGGAAAATGTGATGAGCAGAGAACCCCCAGCAAGTCCATCCATTCCGTCGGTTACATTGACTGCGTTTGCAGTGAAGATTACAAAGAAAATAATGAGTGGAATAATCCACCAACCAATATTTATAAATCCATCAAATGGAATATGGATTTCTCTCCAGTTTTCACCAAGTTTGAAGTATACCCACCATGCGGTAATTGTACCCGCGATAAATTGTAATAATAATTTTTCATGGATATGCACGCCTCGACCAGGGTGTTTGCTCAACCATACTGAAGTTCGTTTGAATAATGACCATGGTAGTGTAATCACATACCAGAAACGCATTTTCCATTCTTTGTGTACGCGGATTAAGCGCAAGATTTGTCCCAATTTTCTACTTCGACGTTTTTGCCCATAGATGTTCATGACATCATCAATACCACCAAGAAGTGCAGAGAGAAGCATTACGCCGATTGGCACCCATGTATATTTTCTCTCCCAATTAAAAATAGCAGTTAATATTGCAACTGTTACGATTACCAATAATCCACCCATTACAGGCACTCCAGCTTTGCTTTTGCGCGCGCCCATTGCAAGGGTGGCATCGTACTCGGGTCGTCGAGTGAGTCTGTACCTATAGAGTAATTTGGTAAGTAGTGGTGCCCACGTAAATGCAACCAGACTTGCAAGAAGTCCGTAGCCGATCATGGAACGAAGTAGATTTAGAGAAGATTCAGGGATTACCATAGAACAAAAGAATGGCTTAATTAAGCCACTCCAGTCTATCTTACCTTGAAGGAAAATTCAAGACACTAAAAAAGAATATATTACCTCTCGTTCTTTTTTCAGTGTTACATGTTTATATGTATCCCATACCCAGGAGTGTATCATGTTTACTGGCGAGCAACCTCGTTTTGGCGGTTCCACACAGATTTGTTATGTTCGCTCTGGAGAGTGTTTTATTTTATTCACCTAATTTTTTTATGGTGACCTCAGTTGCACTTTTTAGATAATTCCAGGTTTCATTTTCTTTGCCAGTTTTTCCATCTTCGGTCCACTGTTGTTCCAAAATAGTTTCGGTCGGGTTGGTTATAACAATATTTCCCCGCCTGATGCCCTTGGTATATTTTCCTTGGTTTTTCCAGGTATATGCATGAGTATATTCGAGTAATGTCAGATTTCCAGTGTCATCATGGGTAGTCGAAGTAATAATTAAGACGTGATTATAGTCTTTTTGAATTCCGCCGCCAAGCGCAATAATTATATTACCTGGCACCAATTCAGCAAGAGTAATTTTTTTGGAATTCTCATTGAGTATTAGAACGCTTGTATTTTCTACGGTACGGAACGATGCTATCAACCTGCGTAACAAACTTTTTGTTCCAAAGGAAAGTATATTTTTTAGGCTTGTATTTTTTGTTGCACGTAATTCTGCGTCAAGTATGTAATATGCGTATGCGGCACAGTCAATACCGAGCTTGTGTTCGATCAAAAATTGTACCAATGTTTTTTCATCGAGGTCATTTAGGTCAATCTTGTCTCTGAGGCCAATAATCCGCGCTTCATCTACAATTTCTTGTACCGTGCCTTTACCAACTGATACACGAAGCGCACCTCGAAGTCTGGTCGTTCTATTATTGAAATAGGGGCAATTAATTGTTTTTTCTCCAATACGTAGATGTTCGTAGGAATCGATGATCGCCCGTGCTTGCGGTGAGAGGGAATTGGTAAACATAGTTTTCTGGTTGTCTGGTTTTCTAGTCTAGAATATTTTTAATTTGGTATCCGAATTCAGTAAATTTTCCATGCGTATCGACAATGCTTGTGTCTGACTGAATGCGCAGTAGGTCGCTATTGAGCTCGGTATTCTCATAGCCAATCACTCGGAGTGTGTTTTTTTCCAGTTCTTCGATTTTATTTTTTAATTTTTGTATTGAATCAGTTTTTGATGTCACGCGTTGAATAATTTGCGCACCATTAGAAATTTTTATAAGTGAATATTTTTCTAGTGATTCTCCGACAAGAGCCTTGAGATGGGCTTCAAGAATATTAATCATATCGTCATCTTGTTTTATTTTGTTTTGCAATTCGCTTTCATAGGACGCACTGGCTGGCTGACGGGCATTGATTTCTATTAAGTACCATCTTTTTTCTTTAGTACTCCAGATCGCGTCGATTCCGAATAAACCGATCCAACCCTTATCTCGAAGGGCTTCTCCGATTTCTGAAGACATAATATAGTAACTGGTACGCTCGGATTCATTGAGTATTCGATAGGGCGCTCCCCAGTCATTCCCGATCGTAGCAAATGTCATATCTGTAAAGGGGGCTAGACCGGTAATCTGATAACTCATATTTCCGTTTAGGATTTTATCTTTGCCAACCACTACATTACTGGTAAAGATTGGTCCTTCTATAAAGGGAGCAATACGACATTCCCGCTTGGGGAAAATCTTTTTTTGCTCATTTAGTTTTTCTTCTGAGGTAATATGAAGTGTTCCGCTTCCGGTATGGGAACGGTTAAATTGAAGAATAAATGGTGTCCCAAGCCATGAGACTTCTTCAACTCTTTTCAGTTCGTAGCGTGGCATGAGTTCAATAACATCTTTCAACTTTGATAATTGCGTTATTTTTTCTTCGATTGATGATGCTAGTTCAGAAGAAGGGTTGAGAAGGGTGTATGTATTTTCAGTACACCATCTTTCAATTAGGGGTGTATTCTTGAATACCAAGATCGAGGGACTTGTGAAGTTTTCGAGAATTTTTTTTGTATCTGGGTGTTTGAGTATTTCATAGGTATCAAGAATGTGTTCATCATCAATCAAAAAAACGTGATCAGGGTACACACTCTTGAGCGATTTGGCAAAAGGGGAATATCGACTCGCTCGTTCAATATCGCGAGTAATATAGAAGATTGGTCGCTGGCTCATGTTGTTCATAAAGGTAGGCTCAACTATACTATTTTTTCTTCCTAAAAGCAATATATGGAAGGTATTGCAGAAAAGCTTAAGAAATACGGGAAACTCAAAATAAATGAACCTCTGTCAAAGCATACGTCTTTTAAGATTGGCGGTTTGACCAAATTTTTTATTTCTATTGAATCAATGGAATCACATATTGAGTTAATGCGTTACCTTGATGCTGAGGGAGTTCAATATATGATAATTGGTGGCGGCAGCAATATGCTTGCTTCTGACCATGGATTCGATGGAGTTGTTATCCATCCTGAGTATCGAAGTATCTCGCTTCACGGCTCACAGCTGATTGTCGAGGCAGGAGCGCTCACCGTTGCGGTCGCTCGCGAGTCAATGAAACATCAATTGACTGGTTTTGAATGGGGAGTTGGGGTGCCTGGCACTATTGGTGGGGCTGTGCGTGGAAATGCGGGAGCTATGGGATTTGAAATGAAAGATTCGGTATCAAAAGTGAAGGTATATCAAGGCGGAGAAGTGTATGTGCTTTCTAATGAAGGGTGTGAATTTGGGTATCGGTCGAGTATTTTCAAACGTAAGGGTGGGGTGGTATTACAGGTTACCCTTGATCTTGAACCGACTCAAAATAAAGAACTTATTACCCATGCGCTGGAATATCTTACATATCGGAATTCTACTCAACCGCAAGGTCATGCGTCGACCGGATGTATTTTCCAGAATCCCGATGCTGGTAAATATCGCGCACAACTAATTGAACATTTTGATAAGTATGGTGAAAAAATTCAAAGTTTTTTGAGTTTGGGTAAAATTTCTGCAGGATGGCTGATCGAACAGGCGGGTCTTAAGGGTGAACAAATCGGGGCGGCATTGGTTTCTGAGCAGCACGGTAACTTCATTATTAACTTGGGAGGTGCAACTGCTACTGATGTGCAAACATTGATTGATAAGATTAAGGAAACGGTCTATACTAAATTCGGGATCACTCTTGAAGAGGAGATATACACATTTTAACTTTATTTTTTATTCTTAATTCTTTTCGTATGACTATTACGATACATGCAACGAAAACAGAGTTGACGGATTCTATTCGTGAACATGCTGAGAAGAAAGTTCGAAGTCTGGAGAAGTATTTTGATCGTATTGTGAGTGCGGCGGTTGATGTGGGGTTAGAATCCACTCACCATCAAAAGGGGAAAATTTATTATGCTGAGGTTAATTTGCATTTACCCGGAGGAAAAATGATTCGAGTAACCAAAAATGCCGAGGATCTCTACAAAGCAATTGAGAAGGTGAAGGATCATTTGAAGGTTGAATTGACTAAGCTAAAAGAAAAAATGAGAGACAAGGATCGTGATGAAGTACGAAGTGCAAAGGGGTATCAGGATGGAGAATAATTTTTTGTTTGCAAGATTTATCTTATGAAGAGAGATGGCCGTGAGGGTATTGAAATGGGGTTCGAAGGAAAATCCAGAGAACATGAAAATAATTTACAGCGTTACTTACTTGCCATATCTGGTAATGTTGGTGTTTCACCTGATATTCGTCGAAAAACAATGCATATGCGTAATACGCTCGATGCTGTGTTAGGTGGAAAACTCGATTTCGATGACGGTGTGCATGAACTCGATAAACTTATCTCAGACTGTCAACAGGCTCTTCTCAAGGAAGTAGATAAGAAATCTGATATTTTGGCTGATTTTTCTATTTTTTTGTCCCAAATTCAGCAAAAAATCAAAGTAGAGAATTTTGATTTTTTATAGTAGACATATAGGAGGTTATATGATATACTCAGCTAGCTTATTTTAGAAGCTAGTTTTTTTATTGTATGTCATTTTTACAGAAATTATTTCCAGATCAAAACAAAAAAGTGGTTAAAAGTTTGCAACCTATTGTTGACCGTATTAATGAACTTGAAAGTGAGTATGAAAAACTTTCGAACGAGCAGGTACGGGCAAAGACCGTTGAATTTAGGAAACGAATTGAAGGCGGTGTTACACTTGATGAATTACTACCTGAAGCATTTGCAACTGTTCGTGAGGCGGCGAAGAGAACTATGGGTATGCGACACTACGATGTGCAGCTTATTGGTGGAATCACACTTCATCGTGGACGAATTGCCGAAATGCGAACCGGAGAAGGAAAAACACTTACTGCAACACTTGCGGTCTATCTTAATGCACTCCCAGGTAGAGGAGTTCATCTAGTTACGGTGAATGATTATCTGGCAAAACGTGATGCGGTTTGGATGGGACAAATTTATGATTTTTTGGGGATGTCGGTTGGTATTGTCCAGAATCAACGTGTGAGCTTTGTCTACGATGCAACTCAACGAACAGTGAGCAGTGAACAACGAACAGGGGAACTTGTTGAAGGTGGGGAAATAGATAAAGAGCGAGATGAGGTGGGAAGTTTTAAAGTGGAGAATGAATTTTTGCGCGCATCATCTCGGCAAGATGCGTATCGATGTGACATCACGTATGGAACTAATAATGAATTTGGGTTTGATTATCTTCGAGATAACATGGTACAGCGCATTGAAGATATGGTAATGCGTCCAGGGAGTGAAATGAATTATGCAATTATCGACGAAATTGATTCCATTCTTATTGATGAGGCGCGTACCCCACTTATTATCTCAGCTCCAGCAGAAGAGGCAACTGACCAGTATTATCGTTTTGCTGATCTGGTAAAAATGCTGGTGGTAAATGAGGATTACAATATTGATGAAAAATTGAGAAGCGCGACTCTGACTGATAGCGGTATTGCCAAATTTGAAACCTGGCTTAATGTCGACAATCTCTATGTAGAGGGTGGAATCAGAACTGTTCACCACATTGAGCAGGCACTCAAAGCGGAATTTCTTTTCAAGAAAGATAAGGACTATATTGTTGATGCGGGGGAGATTATTATTATTGATGAATTTACTGGTCGAAAAATGCCTGGACGCCGATATTCAGAAGGATTACACCAAGCGATCGAAGGAAAAGAAAAAGTGGCGATCCAGAAGGAAAGCAGAACGCTTGCAACGATTACGTTCCAGAATCTATTCCGTATGTACGGCAAGCTTGCTGGTATGACGGGTACTGCGAAGACCGAGGAAGAAGAGTTTTTTAAGATTTATGGTCTTGAAGTTACGACCATTCCAACTAATAAGTCTGATAATCGTATCGATCATTCTGATCGGATCTACAAAAATAATAAAGGCAAATACAAAGCGATTGTCGAAAAAGTAAAAGAAGCAAGAGGAAAAGGGCAGCCAGTGCTTATTGGTACAATTTCGGTTGAGAAAAATGAAGAATTGAGTGCTTATCTCCTTACCCAAGGGATCGAACATGAGGTACTTAATGCAAAAAATCATGAACGAGAAGGAGAAATTATTGCTCAAGCTGGTCGTCCTGGCGCGGTAACGCTCGCGACCAACATGGCAGGACGTGGGGTAGACATTAAGCTTGGCGGTGTTCCTGCGGTCAAAGAAGATGTGGAAACAGTGGTAAAAGCTGGCGGTCTCTTTGTTCTTGGTACTGAGCGACATGAATCACGCCGTATTGATAATCAGCTTCGTGGACGAAGTGCACGCCAGGGAGATCCTGGAGAAACTCAGTTTTTTGTATCAGCTGAAGACGATCTCATGCGCATATTTGCCGGGGATCGGCTGAAGGGTATTATGACTCGGTTCAATATTCCTGATGATATGCCGATCGAGCAGAAAATGATTACTCGAATATTGGAAGGCGCGCAAAAAAAAGTTGAATCTCATCATTTCGATACTCGCAAACATTTGTTATCCTATGATGATGTGCTTAATAAACAACGGGATGTTATTTATAAAAAACGTCGAGAAATTCTTGATTCCGCGAAGCAAGTAATCGACGGGATACAGGGTCTTACCACTGAAATACCACCGGAACTTGCACCCCGACCACTCTCTCAGATAATCTTGGAAATGGTAGACACTGAAATCGAAACTGTTGTGTCAATGCATACAAGTGCTGAAGATGAAACCGAGTGGAATACCAAAGAAATTATTGAGAGTATGTCTGCGATGATGCCGCTTGAACATACTGATAAATCCGAAATTGAGACAATCATAGCTTCGGCTACCAAGGAAAATAAAAATCCGATTGAAGTAAGGAATGCTGTTGTGGAAAAGCTCGTCGCACAAGCACGATTGGCATATGATAATTTTGTTGCATCACTCAAAGATGTCCAGCCTGACGAAAAACAACGGATTCAGATGGTTTCTGAAATTGAGCGAGGAGTCCTACTTCGTACGATTGATATGATGTGGGTTGATTATCTTATTACGATCGATCATTTGCGGGCGGGAATCGGTCTTCAGGGATATGGGCAGAGAGATCCATTGGTACAGTACAAACAAGAGAGTTTTCATCTTTTCAATCGATTGTTATCTGGAATCCAGCGGGAAGTCGCGAATACAATATTCAAGGTTCATGCGGGAATTCAGTTGGCACCATCAGTCATGGCTGATGATAAAATGACCTTATCTGGTGCCAAGAAAACTTCTGAATCAGAATCTGCTGCAAAACCTACGGGTGCTGGAAAATTCGCAGATGAAAAAGTGGGACGAAACGATCCTTGTCCTTGTGGAAGTGGAAAGAAGTATAAAAAATGTCATGGTGCCTAAAAAACTAAGGTAGACCGGGGTCTACCTTTTTTGTTATAGTACGAGGTATAGTACTTTAACTTAAGTCTACGCGAATTGGAATTGTTGGAAGCATACAATATACAGAAAAAATGCTTGAAGCTCGGAATGAACTTATTAAGCTCGTACGTGATTTAATAGAAATTTAATTGTATTTTGATATATCAGTATATGATGTACAAAGCAATACTTTTTGATTTCGATGGGGTATTGTGTCGAGATCGATTTTATACACGTACACTTTTTCCTGAACACAAATCTGTTCTCGATTGGATAGAAGTTAACATTTTTGGCAATACACCATTGGTCGAACAATGGATGAGAGGTGAGATGAGTTCTGAAGAAATAAATCGGATTATTGCAGAAGCCTGCGCTATTGAATTCGAATTATTACATGAAAAATTTCTCGAAAGTGTGCGATGTATGCAGTTGGATATACAGGTAAAAAAAATTGTACAACGCTTGAAAACTCAGGGTGTAACCGTAGGGCTGGTTACTAATAACATGGATGTTTTTTCTGACATTACGGTTGCCAATCACAAGCTGGATAAGCTGTTTCACGTTATTGTAAATTCAAGTGATTATGGAATGCTCAAAAAAGATGATACTGGAAAACTATTTGATATTGCACTTGAGAAATTAGGTTTTGATATTCAAGATAGTTTGGTTGTTGATGATTCTTCAATTGTAATTAATTTATATAAGAATAAGGGAGGGGCGGTATTTTTGTATCGACAATCAGGAGAGCTCGAAAATTTTTTGTACACTAATTAAGTATGGATCCACACCTATCTTTGATTCGCCCATGTGAATGGGAGGAAGTATTTATCGAAATATATAAAAATGAAGGGGAGAATCCTCAGTGGCTCGCGCTTGCGAGAGAACGAGGATTTAAAAGTTGGGCTGAGTGGAGGCTCAAGGGATATCTTGGGCGGTTTGATTGTAGAAATACGACATGGGGACTCTATAAGGTCAGTAATCCTTCAGAAGTAGTTCGCGATTGGTATGGTGGACCATTTCGTACCTGGGTTGAAAGATATTATAATGGCCATCGCACTATGCAGTTTGCTGATCTCGCCAGGCACCCGCGGTTGATGCAGGTAGAGAAAATAAGATCGATTATCGAGCATTACCCAGTATCCACTGTCATATCCGCAATTCAATTGGCTAATGGGGAAATACAGGTGATTGAGGGAATGCATCGGGCAACCGCACTTACTATCATGGGTGATGAAGGGAAATCTTTTCCCGGCACGCTTACATTCGCTATCGGTAAATCTGATTTATCCGAATTACCGATGGTTGGAAAAAATACACTTGATAAGGAATAAAAAACTCTCTCCTGTACCAGGAGAGAGTTTTAATTTTATACTTCATGAATTTTTTCAAGTAATTTTTGATGTAGATTGTCATGGGTGAAGTTGCCTGGAATATAGAGAATGTCCACTTTTGGGATAATAAGTTTTTCGAGTAATTGATTCTTAAGATTTTCTGGTGCTGCTACGATCACTACGTGATATTCGGCGGCGCCATATAATTCTCGTGTTGTCCTTACCACTTTATCCAGGTGTTTTCTTGTTTCTTCATCCCATACTTCATTAGTTTTTAAACTTCCTCCACTTACTCGACCAGCTATCGAATGCCCTTCATTGTCACTAAATTGTTTTTTTTCTTCGACCATTTTTTCCAATTCAATCATGCGATTTTCACTCTCTACACGGTACCATTGAGACTCATGAGAATTGGTAATGAGCAGTAGGAATGGATGCACGATTTGTTGACGCATAGCATTTATTTAAGAGTTAATATTGATATATTTACTGTACTCCAGTCATGGCTATTTTGGCAAATTTGCATATATTGAATATGCAAGGTACGATTACTTAATATTTTTATGGCGTATATCATGTAACTCTCAATAACGCCAAGTATGTGGACTCTGTTATTGAGGGGAATTATCTAGATATGTTTGGACGGATTTTTAGTACATTATGCATTGGCGCGGCAATTCTCATTATTAGTTTTTTTACGGCTAATTATTTTTTTTCTCGAAGTAGGCCGCCGGTGACCTCAGAGGAGAATCATATCGTAACTACCAGCACCTCGTCCGAGCAATCTGAAGAAGAAGTCGAGCCATCTATAGAGTCAAAATCTACGAGTACTCCACCCATTGTTGAATTACCAACTAATACTTTGTTACAAGTTCCTTTTAGTCCTCAAGCGCCATTTGGGGACTGGAGCGACCCACGACAACAGGATGGATGTGAAGAGGCGTCGGTTGTTATGGCGTGGCGATGGGCGAACGATCAGACTCTCACAAGACAGGAAGCTCTTGAGGAAATTACGGGAATAGCTGAGTGGGAAGTAGAGAAGTATGGAAATGCGAGAGATACTTCTGCCGCTGACACTCTGAGCAGGCTATTGCGTGAATATTATGGATACACAGGCGGGCGAGTGGAGTATAATATTACGCTTGATCAGGTAAAACATGAACTTGCTTCTGGGAATATTCTGATTATTCCATTTGATGGTCAAATTCTCAATAATCCAAATTTTCAGAATGGGGGGCCTGAGCGCCATATGCTTGTCGTTATCGGGTATGATGATGTGAAAAAACAGATTATAACTAACGATCCAGGTACTCGCATGGGTGAGGGTTTTGTATATGCGTACGATAACTTTGAGGCATCATTCAGGGATTACGAGACAGGCGATCATGAACCAATTATAGGAAGACGCACTGCTATGATCGTGGTTGAAAAAGTTAGCAGTCCATAACTCTGGAAATACAATATATTAGAGTGTATATCTTAACTTGACTCTTATAGAGTTCTGTCGTACAATACGGCTCATTCTATTTGTACTGATTTTGATGCATATGAATCACCGAAACACAGATATTCGATCGAAAGTAAAATGGGGAATTGTAGGTATACTCGCACTTTTATTAGTGGCGGGTATTTTTGTTTACCCACAACCTACGAATTCTATCATCAACTGGCTCAATAGTTCGGCAAAACTTGGAATTCCTCAGATTCCTTCGCAACCATTCAAACTTGGTCTTGACTTACAGGGTGGGGCACATTTGGTCTACGAGGCTAATATGAGTTCTATTCCTGATAGTGATCGAAGTAATGCACTTGAGGGTGTACGCGATGTAATCGAGAGACGTGTTGGTGGTATCGGAGTGTCTGAACCACAAGTGCAAACTAGCAAGGTAGGGGACTCATATCGTCTGAGCGTTGATTTACCAGGTATTCAAGATATTGAAGAAGCAGTCAAACTTATTGGACAGACTCCAATTCTTGAATGTAAGGAGCAGAATACTGAAACTCCACGTGAACTGACCCCCGAAGAAGAGAATGCAATGGCAACATATAATGCTGATGCAAAGAAACGAGCTGATGCGGCTCTCAAGCGTGTGCTGAAAAAGGGCGCCGTATTCGAAGATATCGCAAAAGAAATTTCTGAAGATAAGGAGAGTAAAGTCAACGGCGGGTATCTTTCATATGTAGGTGCACTTACCACCTATCCTCAGATTTATTCTTGGGCAGCTAGTTCAACTGAAGGTGTAATATCTACTAAGCTTATCGAAACTGCTGACGGATATAATATACTCAAACGCGGTAAAGAACGTGATGGTGGTAAAGAAGTACTCGCAAGCCATATTCTCATTTGTTATCTTGGTGCTACGAATTGTAGTGAAGCGCAATATACCAAAGAAGAGGCGAAGGCGAAGGCAGAAGAGATTTATAACGAAGCAACTGGAGATAATTTTGAAGAGCTTGCTACTGCAAATTCTACTGATCAGTCAGTTTCTCAGAATAAAGGGAATTTAGGTTGGGTACCAGCCGGATATACGGTCCCTGAATTTGAGAATGCGTTGTTTGCTGCACAAACAGGTCAGATTATTGGTCCCGTGGAAACACAGTTTGGATTTCATATTATCTTCAAGAAAGATGAACGTCTCGCAAAGGAATATGAAGTATCCCGTATACTGATTGAAACACAGGTAAAAGAAGATATTGTTCCACCTATTGAGCAGTGGATTGAGACTGGATTATCAGGAAAGCAACTCTCTCGATCAGAAGTAGTTACCGACCAACAGACTGGAGCTGTACAGGTCGCACTTAATTTCAATGATGAGGGGACAAAACTCTTTTCTGAAATTACTGAGCGAAATCTTGGAAAAAAGGTCGCAATATTTCTTGACGGACAGGTGATCAGCGACCCTACTGTTCAGGTAGTTATTCGTGATGGACGTGCAGTTATCACTGGAGCGGGTAATATTCAAGAAGCACGTTTGTTGACGCAGCGTCTTAATGCAGGAGCACTTCCTGTACCCGTGGAGCTTGCGAGTCAACAAACAGTCGGTGCGACGCTTGGACAAGAATCTGTTGCAATGAGTGTTAAAGCAGGTATTATCGGTGTATTGGTAATTATGTTATTCATGTTATTGTATTATCGATTACCAGGCTTACTTTCGGTTATTTCGCTTTCTCTCTATATCGTGGTTACTTTGGCCTTGTTTAAGTTTATTGGTGTAACACTTACTTTAGCAGGTATTGCTGGTTTTATTCTCTCCATTGGTATGGCGGTTGATGCTAATATCCTTATCTTCGAACGCATGAAAGAAGAACTCCAGAGAGGAAAGAGTCTAAAAGTCGCGGTAGAGGAAGGATTTAAGCGTGCATGGACTTCAATTCGTGATGGAAATGTATCCACTCTAATCACTTGCTTGTTGTTGATTTGGATCGGAACTAATTTTGTGAAAGGTTTTGCGGTGACTTTGATTATCGGCATTTTGGTTAGTTTATTTAGTGCAATTACTGTTACTCGAGTGATGCTTCGTTTTGTGGTGCCTTGGTTCAAAAAGCGTGATGGCGGTTTTCTTTTTCTTGGGTCAGGTCATTCAGAAGAGCAATCCTAACTTCCCTGTATGAATATTTCATTTATCTCAAACAGAAAATACTTTTTCTTGTTCTCTTCAATACTCACTATCGCAAGTATTGTCAGTTTGTTTATGTATGGCTTGAAGCCGGGGATTGACTTTACCGGTGGATCTCTGATTGAGCTTAACTTTACTGGAACCAGGCCAGCACTTGCTGATATACAGGCAGTACTTCCTGAGGAGACCTACGGATCAAGTATTGTGCAACCTGCAGGAGACAAAGCATACATTTTGCGCCTTCGTTTTATATCAGAAGAAGAACATCAGAATATTCTTAATGCAGTTCGTAACAAATTTGAAGTTGTGGGGACTACTTCTACTCCTGAAAATAAAGTGCTTGAAGAAAGCGTCGAAACTATTGGACCCGCAATTAGTCAGTCGCTTAAACAGCGTTCAGTCCAGGCGGTTTTTGCAGTGGTACTCACAATCGGGGCTTATATTGCCTATACATTTAGAAAAGTTTCAAAGCCTGTGGCTTCTTGGAAGTATGGACTTGCGGCAATCGTTGCTTTGTTCCATGATCTGATTATCACGATTGGTGTGTTTTCTGTTTTGGGACATGTACTTGGTGTTGAGGTTGGAATTTCTTTTGTACTTGCTCTGCTTACTATTCTTGGATTTTCAGTACATGATACAATTGTGGTCTTTGATCGTATTCGAGAAAATCTTACCCGATATGGTACTCAGGATTTTCCTGCCACGGTTAACCGTGCGTTAAATGAAACATTCCTTCGTTCGTTGAATACTTCGCTTACGGTACTTATCGTACTCACAGCACTCTTTATCTTCGGTGGTGTTTCGATTAAGTACTTCATACTTGCTCTTATTGTGGGTATTTTCTTTGGTACGTATTCTTCTATCTTTATTGCTTCTTCGCTCTTAGTGAGTTGGCATGGATGGTCCATGAGAAAAAGAGGATAAATTATTCTAAATATACTAATTAACCTAATTACCCGAAATTAGGTTTTTAGTTTATGTATTGTTTGGAATAATGAGGTCAATTAGAAATTTTTCGTTGACTATGTTATACTTTCCGCATAATTATTCCTCTCTATGACCGATAATTCCACTCGTCATATCATCGCATTTTTGGGTACACTTGCATTTTTTATTGTATTTCTTGCAGGATATATTGCGGGCACCCTGGGTTGGTGGCTAGCTACAGTACTTGTGTTGGTACTATATCCAATTATTCATAAACTAGTGAACGCAGACTCTGGTCACCACTAGGATATTCTAGTATGGATTTTGGGCTTTTTACCTTTGATTTTTCAACTATCTCAGACATTTTTGAGTTGGCAACCCAGTCGCCACTCACTTTTATTATTCGTCTATACGCAATTGTTTTGTGGATTCCTCTGGTTAATTTTTTGTTGATTGAAATTCTCAATACTTATCATCATATGAAAGTGCATCAGAACACCCATCACTGGAAATCAGTCGTGCTTGCAATCGACATTCCTCAGCTCAATGTACAGACACCAAAAGCAGTTGAACAATTATTCTCTCATCTTGCGGGAGTCTTCAGTAAGCCTGATCTCAAAGGTAAATTTATTGGTGGTTACAAACAGAAGTGGTTTAGTTTTGAAGTGATTAGTATTGAAGGGTATATACAGTTTTTGGTGTGGACGGATGAGCAATATCGAGATCTTATAGAGACTGCAATTTATGCTCAATATCCGGAAGCAGAAATTACTGAGGTTGAGGATTATGTTGCTGCAGCACCCAAAAGCTTCCCTGATCCTGAATATGATTTGTGGAGCGGGGAATTTGCACTTGCTGAGAATGCTGCGTTTCCTATACGTACGTATGAAGAATTCGAACACAGTATTTCAAAAGATACAGTACTTAAGGATCCGATGGGTACCATGCTTGAGAGTTTTTCTCGAATTGGCCATGGGGAACAGATGTGGCTCCAGATCATGGCACGTCCTATTGATAACTCATGGAAAGAAAGTGTCATTGCAAAGATAAAAGAATTTATTGGAGAAGAAGATGCACATGGTCATGGGCATGGATCTCCTTTTAGTTTTATTACTGATAATTTTCTAGTAACCGAAGCAAAAGGACTTCTCCAGGAAGCTGGTAGACAAGTTGCGGGTATGGGTGGAGGAGCGCATGAAGATCATGCGGAAGAGAAAGGCGACAAAAATCAGTTGAAATACATGACTCCGGGGCAGGTAAAATTGGTTGAAGCAATGGAGAAAAAAATTCAGAAAATAGGATTTGAAACAAACATCCGAGCTGTGTACCTTGCGCGCAAAGAAGTGTTCAATGCTTCACGAGGGGTGACTGCTCTTATTGGTTCGATAAGTCAGTTCAATATTCCTACTGCGAATTCTATTGTTGTTGCTGGAACTGCTGGGTCTGATAAGGCAAAGAATAAATATCTCCATGCATATAAAGAGCGAGCAATGGACGCTGAAGCACATGCTTTTGTGCTGAATATTGAAGAACTTGCAACGTTGTGGCACTTCCCGATGTCTCATGTGAAGACTCCATTGCTTCAGAAAGCTGCAAACAAAGCTGCAGAACCTCCTTCTGGATTACCTGTTGAATTTGTATCAGTCTCAGAGACTCCTACTGACTCCGATACACACCCAAGTGGTCATAAAAAGCGTATCGTCACTGACTCTGGAGAAGAAATTCTGACTGATGAAGAAGAGTATGGTTAATCAGATAAAAAAATCCCTCGACTGCATCGAGGGATTTTTTTGTTATCAATTTATTGTACTTTTTATTTCCCTTTTTAACCCCTGTCTTTGTTTCTTCAAGAATAGTACAACTTCGATTCCACCAACTAATACTCCGGTGTAGAAGAAGTCGCTCAGAAGACTATTTCGGAAGAACGGGAGAGCGAGATAATAACTCTCCATAAGACCGGCAAATGTTCGAGGATAGAGTGCTCCAAATGCCCAGACCATGGTATTGGTTGCGAAGTAGAATAAGATTGAACTTGCAAAGGTAACAGCTACTATAGTTCCCACATTTTTGTGTTTCTTTGCCCAGGTTCCCATGTAGGTTGCGAAGAGGAGGCATCCGTATACTGAGACCATGATGAGTGGATGGTAGAACCCAATAAATAGGTCACTTGCGAGCATAGCAGCACTAGGCACAATATATGCCATTTTCCTCGGCAAATATAGGCCTCCTACGAGGGCTAGGGCTGTAATTGGCACAAAGTTCGGTGAGTGGGGTATAAGGCGTGCTAGGACACCGTATGCCGCTAAGGCGATAACAAGGATAAGGTATTTTTTCATAGTGGTTTGATTATACCAGAAGGTATTATTTCTTAGAAGCCTCGGCTCTGAATAGGGTATATCCCGTGAGGCAGAGAAGTATAACAAGAGAAGTTATAAATATGTATTTTTTTGTCTGTGGATTTTTATTTACCTCATTGCTAATAGTTTCAGCTTCGCTATCTACTATACCTTCTTTTGTATCTGTTTCACTGATACGTTCGCTATTTTCTTCTTTTTCACCGAGCACTGCCCGTTGTGGTGGTTTAATATGTGTTTGAGTAGGTGATGCTTCGCTGGATGTATATAGTATTGGTTCCGCTGTAATCACCTTAGTTGTAGTTGAAGTAAAGCTTGTTGATGTGGGTGTAGAAGTTGGAGTAGTTACTATAATTGGTGTCGAAGTAGTTGTTGTAGCACTC
>CAZMEW010000006.1:14082-22980 GCA_964565405.1 uncultured Gammaproteobacteria bacterium | reverse complement strand
CCCAGACTCTGTTTGCATCTGTATCACCTAGTAACATTCCGCCGTCAGTTGCTTGGTTACTTTGAATATATGTTATTGGCGTGTTTCCATTATTATTCCAATTAGTAGCATTTTCACCGAGCGCTGCAATTCCTTGCATGACCCAAGAGCTTGCGTATGCATTTCCAAATCCTCCATCAGTCTGTTGTGCTGATTTAAGATAATTTTTTGCTTTCGTGAGAGCTTCACTTACACCATCCACAGATGAAAGCTCTGAAAGTGTCTGAATTGCTGCTCCGGTAAGATCGATACTCCCGAATGATCCATTCGTATCTTGGTTTGCAATAATATATTTGGTCGTACTTACGATAAGTGCATCGTCTGTTGAGTAACCTGAGTGAAGAAGGGGGGTAAGGGTAAATATATCGTCGTTGATTAATCCCACCTCACCAAACTGTGTTCCGTCAAACCCTTTTATTATTTCATTAATATAATTTGTTTGCGTTCCTGTATAGGGATTTATTCCAAGTGCCATTAGGGCCATTGTGCGTCTCGCATAATTGGTAGTCTCGTTTGGGCCATCAAGCGGACTGGGATTGGTAAGAAGGTAATTTGTAATTTTTGATTCACCTAGAGAGTCTCCAGTCCATGCACCATAGGCGATCGCTGCCCAGTCGCTCAAGAATGCGGTCGTGCCAAATGATCCATTTGCATTTTGTCTTGCATCGAGAAAATTAATCATGTGTTCCGCTGGGCTTATATTTCCACTACCAGATCCACCACCCCCACCACCATTTCCAGAAGTGGGGGGAGTTGTTGGTTCTGTCACTACTCCTGGAGTAGCGGTAAATGTAATTTCGCGTGTTATATAACCATTCTTTTCAGCTCGAAGTGTGTATGGCGAAGTGGTTGTTATAGACAGATCCAGAGTAGAACTTGGCACACCTGTCACTTCACCATTGACTGTAATAGTAGAACTTGTACTTGGTATCCAGATTGGATTCCAGAATTCATCCAGTCCGAATTCTGATATAGATATGGTAACTATATCTCCAACTACTGGAGTCGTAGTTGAGAGTTCAAGTTTGAGGGGAATGGCGTTGTATTGAATCAATATTTCATCTCCCTCAGTCAGGGTATATGCGTTCAGTGAAACTGAGGCGTATTCTAGATTAATAAAATATCCCCAGAACAAATTTGCGCCAAAGTCATTACTTATTCCGTTTACTGAATCAAGAAACGCATCGGTGCCGAAATAATTCCAGGTTGAAGTTAACCCCTGAGCTTGGTCAATCAAGCATTTTGCATTGAGTGTATATTCAACTGATGCTTCATATGGTTTGCAGGCAGTGACTTCTATGGTTTCATTGAAAAGAATCGTGTCATTTGCTACTGCATATAGTTTTGCAGTGGTAGTGGGTAAGTCGAGGGGTATTTCTACTGCGCTATCTTCTGTTGATGTTGTATTGGTCTCTTCAATAATTTGTACTGGATTTTCTATTATTTCTTCAGGCGTACTTGTTGTGGTATCAGTTATTTCCGGTTGTATAATTTCTGGAACTGTATCTTCTGCATGTGTCACCTGAACAACCGAGAAAAATAGAGCGAGAATGATGAGTAGTCTAGAGTATTTCTTTTTCATAATTCCACATGATTATGTCGTCTTGATTAAGTTTGAGTGTTGATATCCCTTTGTTTGATTTTTTGCCATTGATATAGAGGATCCAGTGCATTTTTTCTCTATTATTTTCTGTTATTCCATTGATTGATTTCACGAATGTTCCTAGATCTCCTCCGTATTCCATGCTTTCGTATGAGAATGATTCCGGATATTGTGACTGTGCTTCTCTCATCGCGTCTTCTGTACTCATGTTGTCGACATAGGGGACGACGAGATTTTTTCCTTGCACTTTGAGCATGATCGTTGCTTCGAATATTTTTTCAGAATTTGTCAGGTTGTCTAGTTCGGTTGTTGTCTGATTTTCTGGTAGGTTTTGTTTTTCGGAAATCTGTCTGTACTCAGCTTGGTTTTTCAGTGCAGTATTGTTGTTTTGTTCACTATGTATTTTTTGTTTTTCTTGAGTGATATTTTGTGTAACTTCTTCACTTTTTACTTTTTGCTTTTCGTTTTTGACTTCTCCGAGCAACACCCACCCGCTTACCAGGGTTGCGGCACCAAAGATGGTAATAAGAAAGTAGAGTAATTTTTGGCGCATATATAAAAAAATTCCCCTGAGCTGAGGAATGTGTGCTTTGCTACGTCGGTATCTCAAAAATATGACGTATAGTAAGTTCCTGCTCGGGATAACCCACATTCTACAAGATCGGACTTTGACCGTTGCGGCACAGTCAGGGAATTGCACCCTGGTTCCAGTAGAATATGGTTGGATTGTGAATGACAGAGGAATTGTATCGGTGCAAGAGGGTATGTGTCAAATAGCATAAAATATTGATAAAACAGCTTTTTTTTGATACCCTGTGGATAACTTGTACTCCTTGACAGGAGGTACTTTTTTAAGGTAGTATCCTCTGTCTTCTATTCGCTTATGTCGGGGATAACTAATCGCCAAGAGGAGAAAGACGAGTGAATCCAGATGAGATGAATGTGTTTATCGAGTCTATCCGTGCACTCTTTCGCCGGTTTTCCGGTACTGAAGGGGTGGTCACGAGTAGGACCCCGGTTCTGTTCAAGGGAAAAAGAGGGACGACTGAGAAGAGCATTCTCGGTTCGAAGAGTGTCACACGTGTGTTTAGGACCTACGGTGGTCAAGAATTCGCGGTCATTGTGACACTGAAAGGTTCGGGGATGCAAGCGGTCATCAAGTTTCCGATTCGTCGGATCCATGAGATGTCCATTCTATCGGTCGATCAGATCCCTGAGTCGCTCGCCAAGATGAAGGCGTGGCTCGAGCTCGAGACCAGGATCGTCCGCCCTCCCCTCAAGTGGGAGATACAAGTCGGTTTTGCGTGAACGTCGCGCTATAGGAGATGGGTGGTCCGGGGTGTGTTCGCAAGAGCGCACCTCGGGCAATCAAGATATATTTTTGGTTTGCACCTGTAAAGAATTTTTCTTGATAGATGTGAACCAAGAAATAAGTCTTGGGGATGAGAGAGGGGTGTAACATGCTCAATTCACTGGTCGAAGAAATGAACGGCGGATGGCTCGACTTCGACGATCGAATGTTGGTACGGCTCAAGCCGAAGATCGAGTCGATCAAGGCTGCTCTCGTCGCTCTGACTCAGATGGCGAAGGATCGTACTCTGGATCATTTCGACTGTCTCGAGGTCTCGCTTTTCGGCAAGCCGCCGTGGACCGGTGCTCGCTGGCTGGGAATGGGTCGGAGGTAATCTGATCATTTCTCGTGACTGTGGTGGGGCTTGGATGTTCTCCTGCCCCACTGCACTATTTCTTATTACTAGTATGTGGATCACAGATATTCTTTCTAAAAAGAACACAATTCTCGCACTTTCACCAATGGCTGATATGACAGACTCGGCCTTTTGTCAGATTGTAAGAAACATCGGCGGTGCTGATGTCGTATTTCGTGAAATGGTTTCTGCTGAAGCTCTGGTTCGCGATAATGAAAAAACATTAGGCATGACTGATTTTGTAGAAGCTGAACGTCCGATTGTCCAGCAGATTTTTGGTTCAGATCCACTTACCATGTCCCGTGCTGCAGCAATTGTGATGGAGCATGCAGGTCCCGAAGGCATTGATATCAACATGGGTTGTCCAGTCTATAAGATCACGAGTAATTTTAATGGATGTGCGTTGATGAAAGATCCGAAGCTTGCACAGAATATTATTCGAGAAATTAAAAAGGCAATTGGCGATACACCTCTTTCAGTGAAAATTCGATTAGGTTGGACTAATCGAGATGATTTCAAATATTTCATTCCAGCAATCGAAGAAGCTGGTGCAGAATTGATCACTGTTCATGGAAGAACTAAGGAGCAGGGATATAGTGGAGTGTCAGACTGGAATCTGATTGCTGAGGCAAAGAAAATTGCCACCGTACCCCTTCTTGCAAATGGGGATATTCATAAGCCAAGGCAAGTAGTTGAGGCATTAGATGTAACTGGTGCAGATGGAGTGCTTATTGCGCGTGGAGCATTGGGAAATCCATGGTTTTTCAAAGAATCTTTGAACCCTGATTTTTCTCCTTCGCTTGAAGAACGAGTGAAGGTGGTACTAGAACATGCACGATTGCATATGATGCATCAGTCACGTATTCGCGCGATGGGAAAGAAAAATAAAGCTGATGGTGTGACTGCAGAAGAAATTCAAGCACGATCAATGCCAACATTCAGGAAGCATTTGGCATGGTATTTCAAGAATGAGCGAATAGGGGAGAGAATAGAAGGAGCAAAAGATTTGAGAATGAAATTAATGAAAGTAGAGACTATTGAAGAGTTGGAACATATTCTCGCAGAACTGATCAGAACATAAAAATACTCTATGATATAGAGTATTTTTATTTACTATTTCGTTTTGCTTGCGTTACTGTGTTTTTCAGTAGCAACGCTACAGTCACTGGTCCTACCCCACCAGGGGTGGGTGTAATATATGATGCTTTCTTTGACACGCCAGCAAAATCTACATCGCCATACATTTTTTTGTTTTCAAACACAATACCTGTATCAATTACGATGCATCCTTTTTTTACATGAGACTTAGTGATTAGATCTTTTTTTCCTACAGCTGAGACCAGTATGTCAGCTGTCTTGGTAATTGATTGTAATTTTTTGGTATGAATATTGCAGATGGTGACGGTGGCAAGTTTGTTTGCGAGCATAATTGATAGTGGTTTTCCAACGAGCGCGCCTGCTCCGACAATTACGACGTGTTTCCCTTGTACGTTGATATTCAGCATGTCGAGAATTTCGCATACAGCACCTGGGGTTGGTGGTGCGATCGTATTGGTTTTCATCACCAATTTTCCGAGTTGGGTATCAGTGAGACAATCTACATCAAGTTCAGGATCAATTGTATTCAATACCTCGGTCATGAATAGTGGTTCGGGCAGGGGGAGCTGAACGATAAGACCTGAGAGTTTTTTGTCTTTTTGAATTTTTTTGATGTGTGCGATGATATCTTCTTTTGAGGTGGTGGCTGGATAACAATGTAACTCAAAATCAACCCCGATTGATCGGGCAGCTTCTTCTTTTCTCTTGATGTATGTTTTTGAAGGCTGATGGTCTCCTACTTGAATGATAGCAAGTTTCGGGGTAATATTTTGTTTTTTTAAATTCTCAACTTGGCTATGGAGGGAGGAGAGGATTTTTTCTGATAGTTTTTTGCCATCTATAGTTTGGGCTTTCATGTTTTTGATATTAACTGTGGATATGTTACCACTAATAGGTAAAAAAATAAAGCAGTTAGCCATTTTTGACTGTTCAAATTGTTGCATGATAAAATTTCTTCAGCTTTGTTTTGTATATATTCATTTTTGTATCGTAATTACATGCTTGTGATTATGATACCTATTGAATAAAAAGACTTCCACACGCGTTCAGTTTGAGATGGAAGTTTTTTTGTTTCAATGAGTTTTTTGGAAATTTATAGTAAAAATTATCGGATCGAAGCTTGAAGGTATCCAAAAATAAAGAAAATAAGAAGCAGGACAGCGCCTTCTGGGCGACTTAGAGTTTTATCACTTTTATAAAAGTACAAAAGCAATATACTTATTAGAATGAAGAAATAGATAATCATCGTATAAGAGAAATCGATGGTCAGGGATACAGGACTCACGAGCGCCATAGCGCCGAGAATAACTGCATTTATCATCGCGCTTCCGAGCATGTGACTGAATGAAATATCGGTAAGTTTTTTTCTCCACGATGTTAATACGACAGTTAATTCTGGTAAATTTGTACCAAGTGAGAATAGAATTAGACCGACCATAAATTGTGAAATTTCAAATTGTCCCAATAGGTCGGTTGTAAGATGAATAATGAGATTTGATGAGATCACAATCCCAATTGTTCCTATAATTGATAGAAAAATTTCTTCAACTACGAGCTTTTTTTTGATGATGGTTGCGTGTATGTCATGGATATGATGGTTTTTGATATAGAGATGTGCAAGGAATGCTATGTATCCAATACAAATAAACAGACCGTCAAAAAAATTGAGCACCCCATCTAATCCAAACAAAAGGGGGAGTATCAAAATAATAAAACCCGGGAGTGGTGTCATCACATCTCCGTCGGTTTTGATTTTTCTACTGAGGACCATGCTCATTCCGAGAATCAATCCAAAAACTACCATGATGCCTCCGAATAAATTTCCCACTGAGATACTCTGTACGCCTTTGAGAGACGCAGTAATTGCGATTGAGAATTCTGGGAATGATGTAAGAATGCCGAGTAGTATCCCTAATACAAACATCGGAATTCCCAGATGAATTGCAATTTTTTTGATATTGTTGACAACTAGATTTGCAGAAAATCCAAGTACTCCAAATAGAAGGAGTATGAGAAAAATAGAAAAATAGACAGGCATAGAGTGTGTACTATTTGTAGTATACCATATTTTGTCTTTTTTTGGTTGTTTTTCTATATATTACATGTCTGTGGATAACTTTTCTTGACCCTAACGTTACGTAATAGTTTACTATTAGGATTATAGGATCCTACATATGAAATATACCGTGCATAGTCTCGCACAATTGGCAGGAATTAGTGTAAGAACCCTTCATTACTATGATGAAATTGGGCTTTTGAATCCTTCTCTCATTGGGGAGAATGGGTACCGCTATTACGAAGAAAAAGAACTTGTCCGTCTACAACAAATACTCTTTTTTCGCGAGCTTGAATTTTCGCTTGATGATATCAAACGAATGCTTAATCGAAGTGAGTTCAATGTGGTTGAAGCACTCCGCGATCAGAAAAAATTGTTTAAGTTGAAACAAGCGAGACTGGAAAAACTAATTAATTCAATTAACGTAACTATCAAACGTATGAGTACTAATCAAAAAATTAATCACGAAGATCTCTATGATGTGTTCAAAGATAATGATGTGAAGCATTATCAAGATGAAGTACAAGAGCGATGGGGGAATACTGACGCGTACAAGCAAAGTATGAAGAAAGTCAGCAAGATGAACAAAAAAGAAATGCAAAAATTAAAAGAAGACGGGAAAAAGCATACCCAGGCAATTGCGGATGCTATGGACAAGGGAATTGAAGATCCGCATGTTCAGGCTTTGATTAAGAAAAGTCATGAAGGAATAAATTTTTTTTATGACTGTAGTCATGAGATGTTTCGAAATCTTGGGAAGATGTATGTGGATGATCCTCGGTTTACCGCCTATTATGAAAAATTTCGTTCAGGTCTTGCAGTATTTATGCGAGATGCGATTGCGTACTATTGCGATCAACATGACAAGAAAAGCTAATACAAAAACATCCCATGTATGGGATGTTTTTGTCGAAGTCTGTTATTTTTTCTTTTTGGTAACTGCCTTTTTTGTCTTTGCTTTTTTGGGAGCAGCTTCGGTTGGTTTTTCTGAAACTTTTTCCTTCGTATTGATTTTTTGTGTTTCTGCTGGAGCCATCACGAGATTCAAAATTCTCTCGAGTTTGTTGTTCATGGCCTCTAGTTGTTGTTTGAGTTCATTAATTATTTGGTTATCCTGAACAGGTGCTTGTCGAAACTCTGGGCGCTTGTTTTCAAAACGTGGTCGGTCAAAGTTTCGTTCTCGCGATCCGCCGTTAAATTTTCTTCCTTCCTGGTTCTTCTGTTTTCCAAAACAATTGTTGCAGAAAATAGGCCTAGCTCCGGTAGGCTTGAATGGCACTTCACATGGATTACCGCATTCACTGCAGGTTGCTTGATGCATATCTGCCCTTCCGCCATTCCTGCGGTCGTGGTCTCGAAATCCACCTCGGTCATTATTATAATTCTTTTTACCAAATGGTCGTCCTCCTCGACCACCTCTATTGAAATTACCCATAGTCCCTATTGTGTTAGTTTTATTGAATAAGCACCGAGCTTATCAAATTTTGCTAAAAATAGCAAGAGTTGAGCCTTATTTTTCTTGGATTTCTACTCCCGTGACTGTTGTCGGGCTTACTGGAGATGATAATTCTCCAGAGGCACTCATCTGAACTTTGTCTGTTGCTATGGCATCGACAACGTCCATTCCTGTGGTTACATGACCAAAGATCGTGTAACTTTTTGGTAGTGGATAGTCTGCGTGCATGATGAAGAATTGACTCCCATTGGTATTGGGTCCGGCATTTGCCATTGCAACAGCGCCGCGTGTGTATTCACCACTAAATGGTTCATCGTCGAATCGGTATCCAGGCCCGCCTGTCCCATTGCCATTAGGGTCACCGCCTTGGATCATGAAACCTTTGATTGCGCGATGGAAAATAGTATTGGTATAGAAACTTTTTTGAGCGAGATCGATAAAGTTTTTTACGGTATTTGGAGTTTCGCCAAAATTTAGTGCAATTTCAATATCACCTTTGGTTGTATGAAGAATTGCGGTGTAATGTTTTGATGCATTGAATTCCATAGTCGTAGTAGGGGGATTAGTTGGTTCATTAACGATAAGTGATGAGGGTGGTTCTATTGTTTTTTCTTGGGGAGGTGCTGTCCCGAATAAGTCTTCAGCTGCGATTATGGGTTCCGTATTTTGCGAAGTGATAGAAGTAGGTGGTACTGTTTTTTCGCATCCTATACCGAGTGTCACGAATGCAACGGCTAGCGTACTTAAGAGATATTTTTTTTGCATAGTGTAATTACACGATTTTATAGACCATACTGTATCATATTTTATATAACAAAAAAAGTCCTCTTAGTAGAGAACTGTTTTTGAAGATTGCGAGCGACGGGATATCGCTCGCGGTTGCACTTGCTCTCTCAGTCGTCGATGACTGTACAGTCATCGACGCTGAAGTAGTACCGGT
>CAZMEW010000006.1:0-14072 GCA_964565405.1 uncultured Gammaproteobacteria bacterium | reverse complement strand
AGCCACGCCCGCGCTTTCTTCATTCCCTCGTTGGTGTTGCCCTCGAGTGCTCCCAGAGCCATCGATGCCTCCACCTCATGGAACAGGCCACATCGCCCGCCGGGGAGCCGCTGAAAGCTCTGCTCGCCGGTTGACATCAGGGTCAGGCCTACGAAGGCTTTCCGTACCTCCTCGGGTTCCCAGCCCGCAGGGGTGTTCACGATCTGGATCTGAGACATCTTATGCTCCTGTGTTGCAGTGTTACTGCGGTTATCGGTTAGGCCACTAGTCGAGCGAATTTTTTGTCTTACAACCTCCTTTTCCTCGGTGCAATCTTGCCGGTTGTGAAGAACTCGAGAGCCTGACGGCGGAGCTCCTGTCGGTATCCCCATCGCGCCAAGGCCTTGAAGAGTCCATCGGGACCCTCCAGATAGACGATGTCTGCCATCCGTCGGTCGTCGAAGCTCACCAGATTCACTGCCAACGTCAGTGTGGCATCGATTCTGTGACGATCACCTGATCTGAGGGTGCTCTCGATATGTTCGATCTCGGTGCACTCTATCACGATCTCTAAGATGAATTCCTCGGGATACCCCATGGTCTTTCTCCTTGTGAAGAAGTTTCGTCTAGCACATATAGTTATGCACTATTTACTTTTTGTCAATTGTATCTTGACTTTTGCTTTAATTTTGATACACTAGTCTGTGCAAATTCGGGGATCGTCTAATGGTAGGACTGCAGGTTCTGGTCCTGCGTATCGGGGTTCGAGTCCCTGTCCCCGAGCGACACCAAAAAATCCCGACTAAGTTGGGATTTTTTGTTATTTATACCAACATTTGATACGCTACTATAATACTAAGCATTTGTCGGAAACGTATAATGAATTGGCTGAGAACTATTATTTTATATATGCACAAAGAAATTACTATACCAGAATTACATTCACTCTTGGAACATGAAGATCCCAATCGAATTGTTGTTGACGTACGTATGCCTTTTGAGGTTAAAAGTGGGAAAATTAAAGGATCGATCAATATACCACTCGAACGCATAGCGGATGAAAAAGATCGTCTTCTGCAGTACCGTGCGGTATATCTTGTCTGCCAGTCTGGTGGGCGAAGTATGCTTGCTATGACACAATTGGAAATTGTTGGACTTACAACAGTTTGTAATGTAGTAGGAGGAATGCGTGAATGGAGGGCACACGGGTATCCAATAGAGATGTAGGATTATTCTAGTGTACGCAACTACACTTAAATCACACTTCCACCGAGTGCAGCTGCGAGGTCGCTAAGGTCTGCTGCAGCATTTTTTTGTTGCAGATTTTCGTTTATTTGTACTTCGAGTCCAAGTCTATATCCGAGGTGGGTGGCAAGACCATCTTCAATTTTTTTCTTATTTGCGATCTGGATAATCTTATCATGGTGGAAGCTGTATGCGACACAAATGGTGAGTATCCCGTTTTTTGCAGAGAGGAGTTCTGCATTTTTGAGAATAAAGATAAGTGACGGAGTTGTTTTTTCAATCTCAACAATAAGTGAATTCCAGGATTTTTTTACGTGATTCATGTCTACATCAGATGGTGCAGGAGTACTTGGAACCGTCTCAGTGGGTTTTTCTTCTGCGGTTTTTGTTTCCACTACTTCTTTTGGGGGGAGATTTTTTAATTCTGGAGCACTTGTCTTATATTCTACTTTTTGTGATGGGGTAGGCATGCTCGATCGAGTATTCTCGCCTCGTGATGACCATTCAACCACGAGCAATTCAAGTGGTAAGTAGGGAAGGGGGGAAGATTTTACTTCATTCATGCGAGCGATTGTGCGATCGACAAGAGTGACAATTTCTTGTCGTGTTATTTTTTGTGTGAATGTTCTTAGTGTTTCGAAGTCGGTGTCCGGGAGGTAGGCTTCTTTTTGGGCGAGTTTCGGGTCAATTGATGTTATCAATAATAATCTTAGTAGCTGTACGATTTCTTCCATGAAAATATGTGGATAGGTACCTTGCTCACTTAATTTTTTTACCTCTTCGAGTCCAGCATTCGCGTCTTTTTCAATCACATACGTGAGGAATCGAATTTGTGTTTCGTTCGATGTTGTTGGCATGACAAAAGAAGCACTATCGAGCGTAATTTTCTTGTGACCTAGTGCAATGAGTTGATCTAGGAGACTTACTGCATCACGAGCTCCGCCTCGAGCTTTTCGCACTATTGCATTCAATACCTCTTCGTCGATTGCTACACCCTCCTCTTTTGCAATGGAAGTGAGATGTGCCTTCATCGTGTTATCCGGTACCCGAGAAAATGTAAATCGCTGGCAGCGAGATACTACTGTTGCAGGCAGCTTCTGGGCATCAGTGGTCGCAAGGATAAACACGATATGTGTTGGTGGTTCTTCCAATGTTTTTAATAGCGCGTTAAAGGCTGCTGTGGACAACATATGGACTTCATCCACGATAAAAATTTTGTATTTTCCACGTGTGGGTTTGAATTGCGCATTTTCAATAATATTTTCCCGAACATTATCGACACCAGTCTGACTTGCCGCATCAATTTCTATGACATCAATTGACCGCGAAGCTGAAATATCCTTACATGAGTCACATACATCACAGGGATTTGCGTCTGTTGGTTTGCGATTAGTACAGTTCAAAGATTTTGCTAAAATTCGCGCAGTTGTGGTTTTTCCTACCCCGTGAGGACCAGAGAAAAGATACGCATGTGCAACTTTATTACCAATAATTTCATTTTTGAGTGTAGTGACGATGTGTTCCTGGTGAATTACTGTATCAAATGTTTGCGGTCGATGTTTGTGATAGAGAGCCATAAGCGCGGAAGGTTGATTTTTGTTATAGATTTTTATCGCATTATTCCGCCCTTAGTATATACCAGAATTTTAATGGTTTCAAATGGTTTGATAGGCACCCTCTTGCGAGGGAGGGGTTCTGGTGCTATACTACACCTCGCATAGTAACTTTTAATAATTTAATACTATCTCTATGCCACGCAAAGCAAATCCAGCGCTCATGAGACCGTACAAGGTTTCCTCAGAGCTCGCAGCAGTTGTAGGCGCAGGTCCAATGCCTCGCTCACAAGTAGTTAAGAAAATGTGGGAATACATCAAAGGTCATAATCTTCAGAATCCAAAGAACAAGAGAAATATCATGGCTGATGACAAACTCAAAGCAATCTTTGGTGGAAAGAGTGAGGTGACCATGTTTGAAATGGCTAAGCTCGTTAACAACCATTTGACTGCTGCCTAAGCGACGATTCAGTTGAAAAATTACCCCACCCTTTGCGAAGGGTGGGGTTTTGTTTTGATAGTTTATTTTGAGGATTCGTCCGGAAGCAGCGTGCCTCCGGACGAATCCCGTGATCTTGCTGTTGTTTACTTCGTGTGACCGAGGTAGACGAGTGTGACCTCTGGACAACGAATCGTCTGCAGGCCACGGTCGAAGAAGGGGAGATTGGCCTTTCGAACCTCGCTTTCGGTCACCTGTCGACCGAACATGAATTTCACCTGTCCGAACCCCATACCATTGGTTTCGATCAGGAGTGTTCTTGCGTCCTTGGCGACGATGTAGTGCTTGGCACCTTTTCTAGGGTGCTTCGAGGATGAAGTAAATTCTGCGAAAAACACGGATCCTCCTCCTGGGTTTCTCGATGGCATTTTTACCGATACGAGCGGAAAAATATATCATACCTTAGCTTTTTTGTAAATATAGAAAACAAAAATAATGGCTCTCTGCCATTATTTTGGTCATACTATTATATTTTTATGATGCAATAATATTTTCTACCGCACCCCACGAACTTACTGAATCTTTTGGTACAAGAATCACCACGTGGTCTCCGGGTTTTCCATGATAAAACGTAGCTGAAGCCGTGAGAATTTTGTAGGTACTACCATCGTGAAGAACACTCCAGAGTTGTGTCGCTTCGTCGAATGTTAGAATTCCGATAATACGTTTACGTTCGATCGGACCTATTTGTTTGTAAATGAATTTGCCATATATTGTAATCGTAAGTTTCATGTGGTCGCCTTCCACAAGTTTTGATTTGCTCGCATAGTTGGGTGGCACTGCATATTCCTGCCCATCGGGTCCCACCATTTTTTCGCCATTAAAAACACCTTCGATAATTTGCTCACCACTTGTGGTTTGTCTCGATGGAACGATAGAGGTGGTGGGTGTTTTTTCTTGCGGTGTAGTGGGTTTGATATCAGGATTTAATTCAAGTAGTCGGATAATTGACGAAACTTCATCTTTTAGTGCGTAGAGACGTTTTTTGAGCTCTGCTGCATCAATTTTTTCAGGATTATGTGAGGCGGTATTTATAGGTGCGGCAGATTCTGCTAGATCAAGTGGTCGCTCAGAAAATGTGGGAAGCTCCTTATTTTTATCATCCGGTGGATCAATTCCTGCAAGTGAGAAATTAAGATAATTTGAGATGTGGTCCATATTGGTGTTTGTTAATAAACTTTTTTTGTTTTTTCTTATAGTGAAGCTTCGATCATATCAGTTTTACTTTTTTCTGAACTTTCTCCGAGTTTGGTTCTCTCAAGTATCTCTGTTTCTACGATACGTCGATCACGGCCATATTTCAAGCGTGAGAGTTCTCGGATCGCTTCGGCTAATTCCTTGTTTCCTCTGGTCGGAGGATAGGTCGACATATTGAAGGGTTTGGTTGGCTCATTGTCTACGAGTAATTTTATGTTTGCAGTAAATTTTTCTACATTCATAAGGTCATAAGGACCAAATACGGGTGAAAATTCTTTGGCAAGCAATTCTGAGTCTTCTGGACCTATGCGGAACGCTGCCACTGTTCCTGCGTTACCAAGTACTGCATCTTTGATATCTGATCTGCCTTTGTCATCAGTCAATTGACCAAGATATTGATGGGCGATAATGAGATCAAGTCGGTATTTACGAGCCTCAGAGAGAATAGTTGCGATTGAGTCGGTAATAAAGTTCTGGAACTCATCAATATAGAGGTAGAAGTCTTTGCGTTCACTCTCGGGTAGATCGGCTCGTCCCAGAGCAGCCATTTGGAGTTTTGCCACAATAATTAAACCGATTAATTTTGCATTCATTTCTCCAGTTTTACCTTTGGCAAGATTGACAATGAGAATTTTTTGCTTATCCATAATATCTCTGAAGTCAAATCCTGATTTCTGTTGTCCCATGATGTTTCTCATCATCTCGTTCTCAACAAAACGACCGACTTTCGAGATAAGATATCCGAGCATTTCTGATTTGTGAAAGTCGCTTGTTTTTGCCATTTCTTTTTCCCAGAATGCGCGGACTACGGGATCTTTTAGTTTAACTAAATAATTTTTGACGTACGCGTCATCAGTGAACATACGAGGAATGTCGATAATCGTTCCAGGACTGTCGAGATCCGCCATGAGTGTCAACATGACATTTCGCATGTTGTGCTCAAACATAGGGCCAATCATTTCTGGTGGAAACAGTTTGTAGAAAATAGCGATCATTTCTTGTACCGCAAAATCTTTTTCATCTTCACTTTTTGCTTCAAGCATATTGAGACCGATCGGTCGCTCAACATCTGATGGATTGAAGATGACTACGTCGTCTGCTCGCTCTTTTGGAATATGTTCTAGTACGTATTCTGCAAAATCACCATGAGGATCAATGACTGCCAGACCCTTGCCATTGATCACATCTTGTACAGCGAGATTTTCGATAAATACTGACTTTCCACTTCCTGATTTACCAATGACATAGAGATGTCTTCTACGATCCTCTTCTTTCATTTTTACCGGATATTCCTGACCCCGATAGATAACTCGACCCAGATCGATACCTGTGTGCGGAAGGTTTGGTGGTGGAGGAGCTTTTCTTGCGAGAAGCCATTTGATATTTGGGGCTTCAGTTGAGTGAAGTGGAAGGTGCCAGAATCCTGCCATCTCTTCGGTATTGAGGATACAATGTCGTTTCTCGTGGAATGATCGATAAATAAATGATCGGATGATACTTTGTGGATTTTTTGGTACTACCGCACCAAGTGAGTTTCCATAGCGATACACATTGTATTGTGCGAATGAATTCACTATGTTATCTAGATTGAGGCTTGCAAGATCTGGATTGTCGGAAGATGAGACGATTCTAATAGTTACTTCCAGACCCCCTTTGATTAATTTTTCTTCCACTCCTTTCATCATCTCCTCCTCAAGTCCTGATAGTTGATGTGATTCTTTTTTTTCTGGGTTTTGTTCTGCTGCGGATGTATTAAGCACTTGGCGTTTTGCCTCGTTTCCGAGGGATCCAAAAAAGCCAGTGAGCTTATTTTTTCCTTTTATCACTTCGTCAAAATGTTTACCCTTTCTAACTTCCCGAACAATGTGCACTCCTTCTTTTCGCCATTTTTTGTCCGCAGCGCGTACGACAAATTGAACGCCAGCTGAACTATTTCCTTCGTGTATGCGGGCGAGTGTGTTCAAGACACCAGCAAGCGGGTCAGAATCCATCTTTTTGTAGGTTTTGAAAGGGAGGGCATCAGCATTTTTTCCTTTCAGGTACGCACCTACAATTGCGCTATGCTCACCAAAAATATTGTAATCAGTAATTTCCTCAATATGAGCATATGGATACTGCGCATTGATTTGTTGCTCAATAAATGGCTTTAGTTTTTGTGGTACACCGACGTAGAAGTTGATTAAGTTATTGTGAGCGACTATTTCAAACGAAATATGATCATTTCTGCCAGTGAACCATGCTTTGATACCATGTTCTGGTTTGAGTCCTGCAAGTGTTGAAAAGAATGTTTCGGTAATTCCAATCTCTTCTTTGATTTGTTCCAGTCGATCATCCTGAACTGTATTTGACCCTTCTGATTTTCGTTCCTTCGGCACTAAAATATGGAGCACAACCCGGTCAAAGGCATGCTGAATATGGTGGAGCGAATGCAGTACTTTTCGCACAATAATCACAATTGAAACAAGCGCAATAACTGCGAGCCCGGTAATTAACAGTCCAAACAATGCACCACTCAATTCAGGTGCTGAGAAGGAGGGTACCTCTGTTTGCGGAAAACCTGCAGTAAATTGAAGGATTGGCGGCATACGTTATTCTAGTGTCCGATGTTTTTTGACCGCAAGGATTTTGTCAGCCTTGATCTTGGCTTCTTGTTCAATGAAAAATTTGTTGACCCCAGGGAGTAAACGCAGCCATTCTACTAGGAGTTTAAAGATTTCTTTTATCTTAATATGCGTTTTTTTGAATAATTCACGGATTTTCCATGCGGTTTCTTCACCTTTGATTTTGAATTCCTGTTGCTGGATGGTTGTCATCTCTTTGTATGCATCCGCAAGTCCTTCTTCCATGATTTTTTCTACTCTAATGGTAAGTTCATCTTTGACTGTCGGGATAATTATTTTCTTTTTTTTGTTCCCTTTGAGTTTGCGTTTTAACATTTCGATCGTTGACTCCACATCTTCTGTTGTTTCTTGGGTAGGTGCTTCTTTTTCTTTTTGTTCAGGTCCCAATCTTTCGTTTCTTTGCAGTTCTATTTTTTCTTGTTCGGGCGATACCACTTCTTTCTGAGTTTGAAAAGAATTACTCTCCTGTGGTTGAGTATCAGATGAGGGAATAAATTTTTTGGGATCGCGAGTATCGCGTGTGATCATACACAGGACTAGTATGCAAGAAAAAAAGCGCAGAAAATTTATGCGCTTATAGTATAGCAAAAAAATAATTGTTTAGCTACAAAATGCATGAATTATTCACGTGGGAAGATTTCTTGTCCATCTCCAGTATCTTTTATTTCAAATCCGGAAGCCTCGATTTCATTTCGCAGTCGATCACTTTCTGCCCAGTTTTTTTCTTTTCTCGCTACTTCGCGTTGTGTGAGTAATTCTGAAACATGTGCTGCTACTTCAACTTTTTGATCCTGAATATGTTTGAGCTCCAATCCTAGAATTTCATCATATGCGTATGCGGTTGCAAGCTTAACTTCGTCTGAGAGGGTACTTTTGAGCATATCATGCATAATTGCCAGTGCTTGCGGAGTATTGAGATCGTCGGTCAGTTGCGCGATAAAATCATCAAAGTATTTTTTGTCGATTTCACCTGTTTTTTTACCGAGCCTTTGAATAGTTCTGTATAGATTTTTTAATCCTTTGTGTGCTGCGTCGAGTGCTTGCCAGGTAAAATTGAGTTGTTTTCGATAATGCGCTTGTAACAAGAAGTATCGATAGGCGAGCGGGGAATAACCTTTTCTTATCAGTGCATCGAGTGTCAGGAAATTTTCGTCAGATTTTGACATTTTTCCACCTTCAATCAACAGAAATTCTCCATGTAACCAATAATTCACCCACGGGTGTGTGCCTGTGACTGCTTCTGCCTGGGCTATTTCATTGGTATGGTGTATGGGTACCAAATCAATTCCTCCACAGTGTAGGTCAAAGTGGTCACCTAGATATTTCATACTCATTGCGGAGCATTCGATATGCCAGCCCGGGAAACCCATTCTCCCAAATGCTTCCCATTCCATTTGACGTTTTTCATGAGGATTTGAAAATTTCCACACGGCAAAATCATGAAGATTTTTTTTCTCCCCTAGACCTACGCGTGCTCCGGGCAATAACTCCTGATTATCAAGATTCGCAAATTCTCCGTAGCGAGCGAATTTAGTCGTATCAAAATAAATACCATCGGTGGTTTCATACGTGTACCCCTTATCAATCAATATTTGGACTTGCTTTATTTGTTCATTAATATGGTCTGTTGCCTTGCACCAGGTTGTAGGAGGCAAAATATTGAGCAACGCAATATGTTTTTGTGCGCAGTCTGTGAAATATTCCGCAATTTCCCACGCGCTTTTTCCTTCACGTTTTGATCCTTTTTCTATTTTATCTTCACCTGTATCATCGTCTCCTGAAAGATGTCCCACATCGGTAATATTGGTGACATGGTTTACCCGGTAACCAAGTGTGATTAAGGTGCGTTTTAGAATATCCTCAAAAAGGTACGTGCGAAGATTACCAATATGAAGATAGTGGTATACCGTAGGTCCACAGGTATAGAGACCGACACTTTGAACATTAATGGGTTTGAAAGTTTCAATAGTTTTTGTTCGGGTATTGTATAGTTTGAGCTCAGACATAGGTATAGAGTGAATGTGTGGTAGTGTACCTGAGTAAAAAAGTCCTGTAAATATCCACTTTTTCTAATTGCACCTTATATTCCTTATGTTATACTTAATTTTATTAATTCATATAATCCAATAATTCAAACTTATTGTATGCTTTTTCTTGTACGTATATTATTGAACGCAGGGAGTCTTCTGTTGATTTCAAATTTTGTTGAGGGGATTAGGCTTGGGGGATGGTGGTCCGCGATTATCACGGTTGTTGTTCTCGGTATCGTGAATGCACTGATTCGCCCACTGATTCTGATTCTTACCCTGCCTGTAAATATACTTACCCTCGGACTTTTTACCTTTGTTATTAACGCGCTCATGTTCTGGTTTGCGTCGTCTATTGTAAAAGGATTTGAGGTTGATGGTTTCTGGCCTGCATTCTGGGGCGCTCTTTTCTTTAGTATTGCGAGTTGGGTTATTTCAGCAATTGTTTCCAAAAGAAATTAAAAATTTTGTTATGAAAAAATATAGCTCGAATCGTGCTGGTAAGGGAAAAGTTGCCTATCGCACCTCGAGTGGCTTTAAAGTACGCGCTAGTCAATTTAATCATTCACGCATATGGCGAAGAGACAAACCAAAATACTCTCAATCGGTGGATCAATTATCATTCCAAAAATAGGATTTGATACTAACTTTCTCAAAAAATTTAAAGCACTTATTCTCGGAGAAGTAGCAAAGGGCACACGATTTATTCTTGTTATTGGTGGGGGAGTGACTGCAAGGATCTATCAGGCTGGACTTAAATCATTGGTCGGTAATAATAGCCACATGCTCGATCTGATTGGAATTGAAACAACCAGACTTAATGCGCATTTTGTTCGATTATTATTCGGTCCACATGCGTATCAGGAAGTTGTTTGTGATCCGACTAAACCAGTAAAAACCAATAAGTCTATTATCGTTGCATGCGGGTGGAAACCAGGGTGTAGTACGGATGCTGATGCTGTATTGCTTGCTCGAGCATATGGTGCAAAACAGTTGATCAATGCTTCAAATATTGCATACGTGTACACTAAGGATCCGAATAAATATCCTGATGCTGAGAAAGTGGAGGTGATTGATTGGGAAACATATCGGCGTGAAATCGTAGGGGATACATGGTCGCCTGGAAAAAATTCGCCATTCGATCCGATTGCAAGTCGTGATGCGGAGAAATTTGGCATGACTGTTTCAATTGTGCGCGGTAGTGATTTGGGCGAACTCAGAAAAACAATCCAGGGTAAGAAGTTTAGAGGAACAGTGATTAAACCGTTTATTACATTGTAAAACAAAAAACCAGTTGTGGATTCTCCTTGTGCTAAATCCGACAGTGTCGGGTCCAACAGTGGGGGCGCAACTGGTTTTTTGTTACTCCCCCGACTCGCGGATGCGAGTGTTTTCGGCGGTAACGCCTACGGGTATGTCAGGAGTATGTTAGGGTTGTTAGAAGCCTGCGATGTCAAGATCGCTTGGTTCTTGAGCGGGGCGCGTGCCGGGGTCTTCCTCCGTGATAGGATTGAATGAGTGGGTGTGAACTCCTCCCGTGATCGGTGTTTTCTTCTTGTGGTTTTTCCAGGACGACTCCTGGGACATGGCCACGATCAGAAGAACGACGATAAGGGTAATGAGGATTCCTCCGACGATCATGCCAACCATGTGGACCTCTGTACGGGTTGTGACGGTAAGAGGGCAGTGACACAAAAATCAATTATAGACCCATTTTGATCATTGTCAAGAGTTTTTGTTTCTATCTTGATTATTTATCCACTGTCAGGTACTCTCGAAGTAGTATGAATGATGATATTTCTCGAATCAAAGAGAAGGTAGATATCGTTGACTTGATTTCTGAGTATGTACAATTAAAACCCTCAGGAATTAATCACAAGGGACTTTGTCCCTTACATAATGAGAAATCGCCTTCATTTATGGTTAATCGCGAGAGACAGAGCTGGCATTGTTTTGGTTGTGGAAAAGGTGGAGATATTTTTACCTTTATACAAGAAATGGAGGGTATGGAATTTCGAGATGCGCTCCGTTTTCTAGCAGATAAAGCGGGTATTCAATTGTCACAGAGTATCAGTACGACTGAGACTACCCAAAAAAATCGTGTGAAAGATATCAATCGTGAGGCGGCGAAATTTTTTCATTACATACTTCTCAAACTTGCCCCCTCAAAACCAGCTCTCGATTATCTATTGGAACGTGGACTCATGAGAGAAACAATTGAAGCGTGGCACATTGGTTTTATTCCTGATCAATGGGATTTGTTAACCAAATATTTACTCAAAAAAGGACATTCAATTGATGATATTCTTGCGAGCGGATTAGCGATTAAAAAAGATGGAGCTGATGCACGAAGTGGAAGAGGTTATTATGATCGATTTCGTGGAAGAATTATGTTTCCAATCTTTGATGCGCATGACACGGTGGTTGGGTTTACCGGACGGGTACTGATTGAAACTGAACATAGCGGCGGTAAATATGTGAATACGCCCCAGACGCTGTTATATGATAAATCGCGGTTACTTTTTGGGTTAAATAGGGCAAAGCGTGAAATCAAGGCAAAAGATTTGATTGTTATGGTCGAGGGGCAGATGGATGTGATTGCTTGTCATCAAGCTGGCATGACTAATGTTGTTGCAACTAGTGGTACTGCATTGACTGAACACCAGATAACGTTATTGAAACGTTATTCAGCTAATGTGAACATGGCCTTTGATTCAGATGCCGCTGGAATTGCTGCCGCGAAGCGTGGTATTGATCTCCTCATTGAATCTGGAATGAATGTACGTGTTATTCAAATTCCTGAAGGAAAAGGCAAAGATCCGGATGAATGTATCAAGAAAAATAAGGCAGTGTGGTTTGAGTCGGTGGCGAAAGCTCAAGATATTATGAATTGGTATTTTGACCGTGCGTTCAAAGACAAAGACTTATCTAATCCAAAATTGAAACAATTGATCGCGAACGATCTTCTTCGTGAAATTTCGAGAATTCCATTTGCTGTTGAACGCGATCATTGGCTTGGCGTTCTTTCGCACCGGCTAGGTGTGGATGTGGCGGTTCTTCGGGAAGATATTGCGCGTATTTTTAAGGACATAAAACATACCCCGCAGGCTCGGATAGTAAAAGACGAGGGTGCGGTTGAAATCTCAGTCAAACAGGAGAGGATTGACTTATTACTCGATAGGCTTTTTGGTCTCCTCCTTGTTACCCCTGAATTAATACCCAAAATACCCTCCCAATTTTTTATTCTTGAGACATTTTCCACAGCTTGGCACAAAGATCTTTACGAAATTATAAAAATAGCGTATACTCAGCACATAGCTTGTGACTTTACGCATGTTATTGAGTGTTATCAGAACAATACAGAAAATCCAATAAATATCCTTCTTCTGTTAGGGGAGAAGGAATTTTCTGATTTTTCTCTGCCATTACGTGAACAGGAATTGTACGCTCTAACTTCACAAATACGCATCGAATGGATTAAGAAAAGGCGAACAGTCATATATCGCGAGCTTGCGGAAGCTGAGGCACACAGGGACAATGAGCGTATTGCTGAACTTCTCAGCGTTTTACAACAGTATCAATAATTTAATACTAGTCCATGGCTACAAAACCATCGACAACCAAATCTTCGAACAAAACGAAGAAACGTTTTATACCCGCTTCAAAAAAAGCGGCATCATCGGCACCGAGTGCCAAAAACCCGAAACAAAAATTCGGGAAGCAGTTTAAGAAAACACCTCGTTTTTTTCGGGGTAAACCAGGGGGAAAGAAGTTTATTCAGGAACATAGGAAGGGTATCCACAAGCCAAAAGTAGAAGCAAAAGAGATTGTGGTCGCACCTACACTTCCTGAGATACAGGAATTTGTAAATAAAGGACGTAACCGAGGATTTCTCACTGAAAAAGAGGTTATGCTTAAGTTTCCTCGAGTTGAGATATATCTTGATGTGTATGAGCATTTTCTCAATCTTCTCGATAAGAATAGTATTTCTTTGGTAGAAGGGCAGGAAAGTTTGCTTGGAGGGAAACATTCGGTTGAAAAAAAACGTGAAGTACTTCAAGAATTTCAGGGTGAACAGCCAGATAAGGCAAGTGGATCATATTTTGATCTTGGCAGTATCTCACAGGACTCTATTCAGATGTATTTGCGTGAAATTGGAAAGGTACCTCTACTTAACGCTGAAGAAGAAATGTCGCTTGCTAAGCGAAAAGAACGCGGAGACAAAGAGGCTGAGCGACGAATGATTGAAGCCAATCTTCGACTGGTAGTTTCGATTGCAAAAAAATTTGTGGGAAAGCAATTGTCACTTCTTGATCTTATTCAGGAAGGGAATATTGGTCTTTTTCGGGCGGTTAAAAAATTTGACTATCGCAAAGGATTTAAGTTTTCAACGTATGCTACGTGGTGGATTCGACAAGCAATCACGCGTGCATTGGCCGATCATTCGCGTACGATTCGTATTCCCGTACATATGGTTGAAACGATCAATCGATTGCAACAAGTATCCCGACGACTACTTCAGGATCTGGGACGTGATGGAACACCAGAAGAAATCGCCGCTGAAATGGGCGAGGATGTAGAAAAAGTGAAGCATATTATCAAGATTTCACAAGATACTGTTTCTCTTGAAACTTCAGTAGGGGATGATGACGACGATGACACATCACTTTCAGACTTTATTGAGGATGTGAAAAATATTAGTCCTTCTGCTGCCGCAGGATCTGAATTGCTCAAGGATTACATTCGAGAGGCAATTCAAGATCTCTCGCCTCGAGAAAAGAAAATTCTCGAAATGCGATTTGGGCTTGAAGATGGGGTTACGCATACACTCGAGGAGGTTGGAAAAGAGTTCGGTGTAAGTCGCGAACGTATCAGGCAAATCGAAGCTAAGGCTATTGAAAAAATTAAGAGTTTCGAGGTAATTGAAAAACTGAGTGATTATTAATGAATT
>CAZMEW010000005.1:0-47853 GCA_964565405.1 uncultured Gammaproteobacteria bacterium | reverse complement strand
TTTTCAAAGGCGCGTTTTTGCCATACAACGACCCTCGCACGCTTTCGCTATTTCTCAAAGAGATCAATGAATTTAATTACGAACATAGCGAAAACTTGGGCAATGCTTTTGAATACTTACTTTCCATTCTCGGAAGCCAAGGCGACGCGGGACAATTCCGCACACCTCGCCACATTATTGATTTTATTGTTGAAGTTGTTGATCCGAAAAAGAACGAAACAATTCTTGATCCCGCTTGCGGAACGGCAGGATTTTTGATTTCTGCCTACAAACATATTTTGAAGCAAAACAAGGAAAAAGCCCTCACGCCAGACGAAAAACTGAAATTGATGAATAATCTCGTGGGCTATGATATCTCGCCCGATATGGTGAAATTGGCACTTGTGAATATGTATCTGCACGGATTCCCAGAGCCAAAAATACACGAATACGATTCACTGACAAGCGAAAAGCGTTGGGACGAAACTTTTGATGTCATTCTCGCCAATCCGCCGTTTATGACACCAAAGGGCGGAATAAATCCGCATAAACGTTTTTCCGTTCAGTCGGGTCGTGCGGAAGTGTTATTCGTGGATTACATTATGGAGCATTTGAATATAAACGGACGCGCTGGTGTGATTGTTCCTGACGGCATAGTTTCTACAAAAAACAGCGCGTATAAACAATTACGCAAAAAGCTCGTTGAAGACGGACTTTTTGCCGTTATCAGTTTGCCAAACGGCGTTTTCAAGCCATATACAGATGTCAAAACGAGCATTTTGTTATTTAATAAGAATTCCGAAAAGAGAAAAGATGAATTGCTTTTCATAACTATTGATCAAGACGGCTTTGAATTCGGCGCGCAAAGAAAAAAGACGGAACACAATGACTTGCCTGAATCGGTAAACATTTTGAACGAATGGCGAAAAGGCAAAAAGGTTAAAACAGAAAAAGCCGAATGGATCAAGCGAGATAAAATTCTGCAAAACGAAGATTGTATTTTGATTGGGAATTACTACCAAGAAAATAATATTTCACAAAATTCAAAATCTTTCTCGCTGGTTGAGTTAAGCGAATTAGTCGAGGAAAAAAGCGAAAGAGTTAAAGGCAAAAACATTGAAGTTTGGTCGGTTTCAAACGAGAAAGGATTTGTAAAATCAGAGGACTATTTTTCTAAAAAAGTAGCTTCTGAAAATATCTCAAATTACAAAATTGTTAATGAGCATAATTTCGCCTATAACCCATCGCGTATAAATGTTGGGTCAATCGCTTTGAACGCCAGCGAAACGCAGGGCGCGGTTAGCCCGATGTATGTTGTGTTTGAGGTTGACGAGTCAAAAATCGTGCCTGAATTTCTGTTCATTCTGCTCAAAAGCGACCGCCTGCGAGAGGAAATAGACAGACGCGCTTATGGAGCGGTTCGCAAACAATTGCGATTTTCTGATTTACAGAAAATCGTTATTCCACTTCCTCCACTTGCTACACAAAAAGAAATTATTGAAGAAATCGAAGCAAAAAAAGACGCGATTGAATCCGCCAAACAGACAATCGCCAAAATAGAGAGAGAGAGAGAGTTATTTGGCCGAAATCTTAGAAGAATAGATGATGTTGACTGGGTTGCATTAAAAGAAGTTTGCAAATATGAGGGTGGAACACAACCTCCAAAATCAACTTTTATTTATGAACCCAAAGAAGGATACATTCGCTTGCTTCAGATAAGAGATTATAAAAATGACGATAATCCTGCCTACATTCCAATAAAAGAAAGGCATAAAACCTGCACTTCAACAGACATTATGATTGGGAGATACGGTCCACCAGTGTTTCAAATTTTGCGAGGTAAATCAGGGGCTTACAATGTGGCTCTTATGAAATGTATCCCAGATAACAACCGAATTCTTAATAACTGGTTATATTATTTTCTTCTCTCCTCACCAGTGCAAGAAAGGATTATTAGTCTTTCCACGAGAGCTAGACAATCTGGTGTTCGTTCAGATGATTTAGACAAATTGATCATTCCTGTACCGCCTTTGGAAAAGCAGAAACGCATTGTCGCAGAAATGGAAGAACAAGAGGCGGTTATTGAATCAAACAAAAAACTTATTGAGATAATGGAACAAAAAATTTCTGATGTTTTAAGTGAAATATAAACATGAAGCTGAAAAGTATAAAAAAAATCAAAGGTTATAAATCATTCCAAGATTTCACTTGGCAACCTTTTTTGAATAACGAAACTTTTCATGATGAAGCGAATATACTTTATGGCGAAAATGGAAGTGGCAAAAGCTCAATCGCCAACCTTTTGAAAAGCGTTTCTGAAAACAAGGATTTTGGTAAATACAAACCAGCCGAAGCGTGTTTAGTATTTGACGACGGCGAGAAAAAATATCCAGTAAACAATGATTGGGATAATAAAATCTTAAAAGGTTCAATTCTGTTTTTTGATCGTGAATTTGTTGATAAAAATGTTCATTTGGGACATAGACGAGATACAACGCAAAACGGACAAGAACAGGAATCGGGCAAGATGATTATTGAGTTTGATAACGACGCTATCAATTTGCGCGGTGTAAGAGATACTGCTAAAAAAGCAAAAGACGAACAAGACCAGAAAATTAAAGATTTCAATTCTGCGAATAAGGGTTCATTGGCTTTTGCTTTGACTGACGATGAACAGCCATTTTTCAAAAACTACAAAGATAAAAGCGAAGAAGAAATCAAAACAGCAAAGCAAACACTGGGAAAGGAGAAAAAAGAAGCAGAAAAGAGCCTTGAAACAGATCAGGGATTGCAAAAGAAAGTCGCCAGTATTCAGAGTGAAATAGAAAGTTTGCCAACCGAGGAAGTTGAAATTTCCTTTTCTGATGAGAAAACATATGAGGCAATTTTTGATTTTGACCTAAAAGAGTTGGCAAAAATAGAAGCCGAGCAGGCTTTGATTGATAAAGTCAAAACAAATAAAGCATTTTTTGAAACTGGTTTTGAAATTAGAAAGACACACCAAAACCAGTGTCCTTTTTGCCAATCTGAAAATGAAGAAGCAGGAATCAAAGAAATTGTTGATCTATACGAGCAAATTTACGACACGACATATAGAACACAGGTGCAACAATTTGAGAAAGATAAGCAAACTTTAACTGATGAAATATCGCAAATTACGCAAGCCGTTTCTGATTTTGATTTGAACAGTATTTTTCTTGAACTTAAAAAATTAGACCAAAATTACAAAATACCAAATATCTACTCTGTTGATGACGAAAAAACATACAAAAAACCAGCGACGAAAGAGCTAAAAGAGTTGAGCGGTAAAATTACGAAACTTGCAAAGCCAAACAAAGAAAATATCAAAGAGCTTTATGTAAAAGTAAAAACTGAATTTGAGGCGGTCGAAGCTTTTTTCAAGTCAATTGGTGATTTTGTTGAACAAAAGAACAAACTCATTGTCAAATTCAAAGCCGACAACACTGACGAAAAACTTCAAACGAGAATCACTTCAAGCAGTAAAAGAATTGCTGAAATTGAAAAAGAGTTGGTTTTTATCAACGGAAATAAAATAAAAGAACAACAAAAGAAGGAGCAAAAAGAAAAGGAACAAAAAGCATTGCAAGATGTTTTTGTTACGCTAAAAACAGAATACGATACAGCATTAAAAGAATACGAAGATCATTGCTCGACAAAGGCTTTTTCAAATCTTTTGACTAAAATTCAAGAGTATTTCAAAAATTTCAATTTCAGTTTTAAGCTTGAACCAAAAACAGCACCAACAGGAAACAAAACCGAATTTCCGTTTGCGTTCAAGGTTTTGGATTTTGAGGGAAATGAGCGAGATTTCAAAGAGGGGCTTTCCGAGGGGGAAATTCAGGTTTTGTCCCTTTGTTTTTTCTTTGCGTTTCTTGATATACAAAAAGATAAAAAACAAAAGGTGCTTGTTTTTGACGACCCGATCACGAGTTTGGACAATAGCAATTTGAGCTGTCTTGTTGATTTAATTGCCGAAGAACAAAAAAACTTCTCGCAAACTTTTGTCTTTTCTCACCACAGAACTTTTTTCAAATTTTTGAGAAAGCGATTTGATACACATTGTCACGAATACAATCTGATCCGAAATAAAAAAGAGTTTGGCGGAAGTTTTATTTGCAAAAGCAAGGCGGATAAGTTTTTGGATAAGTTGAAAAATTTTGAAACTGACTTGGCAAAAATACCGCCCGGAAGTCTTGATGTTGAATTGAAAGTTGTTGAGTACGGGCAATATTTACGATATGAGGTTGAAAGACATATCAAAAATAATTTATTGCACTGGAACGCAAATGATTTCCCAACGGCAATTGATGGTGTAAAATGTAATAAAGGAATTGATGACGGCGATTTAGACAAAATCAAGCAAATATATTCATTTTGCAACTGGACCACTTCGCATGTTGATGTAGGCGATGATCACGGACTTCGGCAACTGAAAACAAAAATCGCCGATTTTGTAGCAATTGTTAAATAGTCCCGCCGTCCCGCTGAAAAGTTTTGGGGAATGATTTTAAAAATTAATAAATAATCTATGCCCACGAGACAAAATACCTTTGATACCGGTATTGCAAGTGAATACATGATATTATCAAAGTTGTATAGATTAGGAATGGAAGCCTATATTAGTCAGGGGAATAAAAAAAGTATTGATATTAGAGTTGTAAGAAAAGATGGAACATCGATATCAATTGATGTGAAATCAGTAAGAGGGTATTCATCTCTGGTGGTGAATAATGTCTTAGTAAAAAAAGATCATTTTGTAGTTTTTTTTATCTATAATAATAAATTTGAAGATTTGGCAGTTGAGCCTGAAATATATATAGTACCTAGTGTCGAATTATCTAAATTGATTAGTCATTTTGGAAAAGAAAAAAGAATAATGAAAAAAGTTATTCCAAAATATAAAGATAGATGGGATCTGCTTAAATAATTTTATATGCCCACCTACTACAACCCTACCCGTGGCTCCGACTGGAACTACGGCGGAAAAAACTGGAAACTAAGCAGATCAAAGATCGATCTCTTTCTCGAGTGCCCCCGTTGTTTCTATATTGATAATAAACTTGGCGTGAAGCGCGTCCCCGGATTCCCATTCTCGATCAATAGCGCGGTCGACCATTTATTAAAACAAGAATTCGATACGCATCGCGCGAATGGCGAGCAGCATCCGCTTCAGAAAGAGTATGGAATAGATGCACGGCCAGTGGCGCATGATGAGCTCGATGAATGGAGATACAATTTTGGTGGGGTGAAATATCTGCACGAGTCGACCGGACTACTGGTATGTGGCGCGATTGACGATCTCTGGATCACGAGCGCGGGTGAATATATCGTCGTCGATTACAAGGCGACCGCAAAAGAAGATGCAGTGACCGAGCTTGATAAAGAATGGCAAGACGGCTACAAGCGTCAGATGGAGGTGTACCAGTGGCTCCTCCGACGAAATGGATTAAAAGTTTCTGATACCGGGTACTTTGTCTACTGCACCGGAAAAATGGATCGAAATGCGTTTGATAAGCGCATAGAATTTGATGTGAATCTGATTGCCTATACGGGGAATGATTCCTGGGTCGAGCCGACATTAATACAAATAAAGAAATGTCTCGAGAGGGACACAATCCCAGAGACGGGAGAGAATTGTGATTGGTGTGCGTATGCAGGTGCTCGAAACGCGGTAGAGGAGTGAGTGAGGTGTATTTGTCACAAAAACAAAGAATTGCTACAGTATCTGTAGTATTTATTCTTAATTTAATTTGTATGGAGGGTACAAAAATCGTTTTGTTTCGGGGCAAAGAGGTTCGGAAGATTATTCACAATAATGAGTGGTGGTTTTCGGTCGTGGATGTAGTGGAAGCGCTCACGGATAGTGCGCAGCCCAGCAAGTACTGGACTGCAATGAAGGTGAGGGTGCCAAAAGAAGAAGGTCTTCAGTTATCTACAATTTGTAGACAACTGAAATTAGAGTCTTCTGACGGTAAAAAGTACGAAACCGACTGTGCTAATACCGAAGGTATCTTTCGTATTATCCAGTCCATTCCTTCGCCAAAAGCCGAGCCATTCAAACGCTGGCTCGCAAAAGTGGGGTATGAGCGGGTACAGGAAATTGAGGATCCAGAACTCGCAACCAAGCGCACTCGTGCACTATACAAAGCAAAAGGGTATTCTGATAACTGGATCGAGAAGCGCATGCGCGGGATTGCGATCCGTGAAGAATTGACGGATGAATGGTACAAACGAGGTGCAAAAGCCGGAACAGACTACGAAATACTTACTGCTGAGATTTCCAAAGCGACGTTCGGACTTACTCCAAAAGAATACAAAAATCTCAAAGGACTGAAGCGAGAAAATCTTCGTGATCACATGGATGATTTTGAGTTGATTTTCACCATGCTTGGTGAACGCTCCACAACCGAGATTCACCGAGTGGAAAATAGTGCAGGTGTACCCAAGCTCAAAGATGACGCGAGACGTGGTGGTACAGTAGCGGGCGTTGCCAAGAAACAGCTCGAGAAAGAAATTGGTCGAAAAGTAGTGACGCCCGATAATTATCTCCCCACGAAAAAGAGAAAAAAGTTAAGGTAGGGGGTAGTCAAATAAAAAATCATATTGTACTATTACTATAGGCTATTTTTAAGTTTATGTATGATACACAAAGATATTACCGCGTATAACCAGGCTCAAACAAAAGAAGAAAAAAACATCTGCAATGTATTGGCAGAAGAAATTAGTAAAAACTTACCGAAAGCCGAGAATAAAATCTACCATAGACATCCCGCATGGTTTCTCGACGGCAATCCAATAGTTGGGTATAGTAAACAAAAAGCAGGAATACGTCTGATGTTCTGGAGTGGCGCAGATTTTGATGAGGCAAACTTGAAGCAGGGAACCGGGAAATTCAAAGATGCATCAATCTTTTATAATTCTCTCGAAGAGATTAAGATTGGTGAACTCAAACGCTGGCTCAAGAAGTCACAAACGATCCAGTGGGATTACAAGAATATTGTGAAACGAAAAGGAAAACTTATCAAATTAGTATAAATCAATATCTAATATTACTCATATGGAAAAACTACACCACGAGATATTTATTGTGGCTCCAGCCGAGAAAGTATGGAATACCATGCTTGAATTGGACACGTACAAGCAGTGGACCAAGCCGTTTAGTCCGGGAAACACGACCGACACCTGGTTCGACGGAAATTGGGAAAAGGGATCTGAGATGAAATTTATCGGAGTGGATGATAATGGAAACAAGGGCGGTATGGCATCACGAGTTGTGGAAAACAGAAAATATGAATTTCTTTCAATTCAGCATATTGGAATTATTGATAATGAGGGGAATGTGGATACCACGAGCGACGAAGTAAAAAAATGGACACCAGCATTCGAGAATTATACATTCGTAGAAAAAGACGGGGGAACAGAGGTGCTAGTCGATGTTGATACCAATGAGGAATACAAAGAATATTTTGATACTGCCTGGCCCAAGGCGCTTGCGCTATTGAAAGAAATGGCAGAGAAATAATATGCATCGGATTCCAGAATCAGAATATACGATTGATGCCGTGACGTCGAGTGGCCCTGGCGGACAGAATGTCAACAAAGTCGCTACCAAAGTCCAGCTTCGATGGAATATTGGCGCTTCTACGGTTTTTACGTACGAAGAAAAAGAAGCGATCCGAAGTCAGCTTGAAAATCGTATCAATCTGGAGGATGAGCTCATGATCGATGTATCAGAAGAGCGCTCTCAATTGCAGAATAGGGAAGTTGCCGTAGAAAAATTGCACGCACTTGTAGGACAAGCGCTGAGACCAGTAAAAACTCGAAGACCGACCAGAAAAACTCGTGCATCTCACGAAAGACGGCTTACTGAAAAGAAAAAAACAGGAGAGAAGAAGAGGTTTCGTCGCATGGATAGTGAAGAATAAGCTTACGGTGTTATGTCATCCCCGCGAAAGCGGGGATTTTGTATAAAAGGAGGGAATAGAGAATGGAAAATAAAATTGATAGAAAAAGAAAATCCAGAATGAAAGGATTTGGCTTCTAATGAAATAAGATTCCCGCTTTCGCGGGAATGACGTGTGGGGTATAAGGGAATGATGTAGAAAGTATAAATAATGACAATATAAGATCAGAGTGGTACAATAAAATTATTATAGTACATAATACATAAACATATGAATAGAAATATACTTGTCGTTATTATTATTTTACTTGTCGGAATAGTAGGATACCTAGGTTACCGTACATACTACATGCCAAGAAATGCTCCGGTAGTGACGGATCCTGATACCACTACGCCAACTGATACTGAACCTGTCGCATGCACCATGGACGCGATGCAATGTCCGGATGGAACCTATGTCGGCCGCACAGGGCCGAAGTGTGAGTTCGCAGCATGTCCAGGAAATCCAGCAGCCGAAGACAAGATCCAGTGGCTTGTATATATGGGCGATACACAATCAAATTCAGTGTTAAATATTGATAAACTTGCAACCAGGTATATGCATGTCGTGAATAGTCCTCCTGCAAAAATCACGATTTCTGAAGAGGTATATACATGTAATCTTGCAGGTACTGATGAAAGTATGGCAGTGTCTGGAAAGACAGAACAACATGTAGTTGGGCGATACGAATATTGTGTGACAATGCAAAGTGAGGGTGCTGCCGGAAGTGTATTCAATACCTATCAGTATGTGACCGCGTATAATGAAGGAAGTATTATCTTTGACTTTACGATGCAGATGCCTCAATGTGCAAACTACTCTGAAACTGAGAGAAAAGCATGTGAAGCTGAGCGCGCAATATTTAGTATTGATAGTTTTGTAAATCAGATGTTTACGGCGTATAATTGGAGTGAATTCAAGCTCAATATGGTAACGAATTAAATAGGGTATAGTAGCCAGTCTTACTATGAAAAAGATAGGACATCTTATTGGAGCGATTATCCTCTGCGAGGGGGCGGGGCTCTTGGGCACTCTCGTCACGAGAACGGAAATCCCCGAATGGTATGCGACTGAAGTGGTAAAGCCATTTTTTGCCCCACCCAATTGGGTATTCGGTCCCGTATGGACAATACTCTATCTCCTTATGGGGATTTCGCTCTATCTTATTCTCAAGGAGCGAAAAAGTCGTGAAAGACGTCTTGCACTCTACACCTTTGGATCCCAATTATTTCTCAATGCAATCTGGACACCAGTATTTTTTGGTCTGCATGCGATTGAATGGGCGCTTCTCGTAATTATCACTATGTGGGTGTTGATTATTGCGACTATGATCCGATTTTACCGCGTGAGACCTCTGGCCGCACAATTACTTATTCCATACCTCTTCTGGGTTACATTTGCCATCATATTGAACACAGGACTCGCCGTACTCAATTGATAATATGGGACGACGCTTAGCAAAAAAAATTACCTATTCTGACAATTTTCAGAAAAAATATCGCTACGAACTGACCGAGCCGGTTGGAAAAAATTTTGATGCACTGTTTCGTCCAGATTTAACACCCAAAGAAATGTTGAAGCTAGGAGTATTCGGTGGCGCGTATTTTATTGGCGTACCTACAGGAATTCCGAGTGATCTTCCGCGCGAGTGGTTTAGAGGTGTAACTCTCTCACAGGATAATACAAAACATAAAGAACATAATTACTTTCATGTTGATGCGAGCCAATCCTTGAAGGTCTGGCAAGAAAAAGGATGGATTTATTCAGACGATCCGCATGGATGGTTTCAGTGGTATTGCAGATATTACCTAGGTAGACGGATCCCCGAGGAAGATAAACGGCAGATCGCGCGCTGGTGGGCAATGCGACGCCACATCACCCAGATCAAAAAACATTGTGAAGGAGGGGATACCACCTGTAGACCTGTGCAAAGACAAGCGGTATTGCATTGGGCATACGATAGTAGGAATTTTTAGTCGTCCATTGATTTTTTCGGTATACTGAGCTATAGTATAGCTTCCTTATTTTTGATTTTGGTTATGGATAAAAGAAAGTTATCACTTCTCTCGCTGTTCCTGGTAATCTTACTCGACATGGTGGGAATTGGGCTTATTGCGCCGATTATTGCACCCTTATTTCTCTCAGACACGTTTCTTCCAGCCTCAGTAAGCTATGAGACTAGAACGGTTCTCCTCGGGCTTCTGACTGCGATTTATCCGCTCGCTATGTTTTTTGCAGCTCCAATCATTGGAGCCTTTGCTGATAAATATGGACGAAAACCGGTACTTATAATTTCTCTTGCGGGAACCTGTGTCGGGTATATTCTCTTTGCAGTTGGAATTGCAACTGGACAACTCTGGCTCTTGTTCTTCTCTCGATTGCTCGATGGTATAACTGGGGGAAATATTTCAGTCGTGCATTCAGCAGTGGCAGACGTATCTGATCCGCAGGAAAAAGCAAAGAATTTCGGTCTTATCGGTATGGCATTTGGGCTTGGATTTATTGTTGGTCCTTTTGTGGGGGGAATACTGTCTGACTCGACGATTGTGGAATGGTTCAATTTTGCAACTCCATTCTGGTTTGCGACCGCTTTATCATTATTCAATTTGCTCGCTGTCAGTCGCTGGTTCAAAGAAACACATACTAATCGGAATAAAGAAATCCATATCAGTGCGTTTACGGGTATCAAGAATACCATCCGCGCATTCCAGATGAAGAATATGCGTGTAGTATTTATCGTATTATTTCTACAAATTTTTGGATTTGCATTCTTCATTCAGTTCTTCCAAGTGTACATGATCGAAAAATTCGGAGCGACACAGCGAGACATCGGATTTATTTTTGGCTACCTCGGCATCTGGATCGCATTGGTGCAGGGTACACTCGTACGTATTGCCGCAAAATACAAAAAACCAGAACAGATTATTAGAGTTGCGCTATTCGTACTCCCATTTGCTATTGTGGCACATCTCTTGGCGCCAAGTCTTGGGTGGATCTACGTGCTCATGCCTATGGTCGCTATCTGTAATGGTTTGACTATGCCCAATATGAGCGCCGTAGTTTCCAACTCGGCGGACAAACAATCACAAGGAGAAATTATGGGAATAACCGCGTCATTGCAGTCACTGGGTTCAGCTATTCCGCCAGTGATTGCCGGGTTTATTGTGGCGTTTCATCTAAGTCTACCGACCATAATCGCGGGAGTACTCATTTTTTGTGGCTGGCTCGTCTTTGTTACCAAATACAGACCAAGTACTGAAAAATTTCATGAGGTATAAAATAAAGTCAGACGTAATCTGCCTGCCGGCAGGGAGTACAAAAGTAAAAGAAAATTACATTACACTTACTTAGCAAACGTTAACTCAGTAAACTTATAGAATATGGAATTATTTCTCGCCCAAATTCATCCAGTAATCGTACATTTCCCAATTGCGCTCTTAACACTCTACGCATTGCTTGAGCTTGTTCCATTCAAGAAAACATGGACTGATCCAAAATGGATTTTTGCTAAGCGAGTATTACTATTTGTAGGAACACTTGCGGTGTTTGCTGCGCTCGAGACCGGGGAAGCTCGGGGGGGTGAAGTCATCGAACCAGGAACCGCGCTCGCATATCATGAAAAAGTAGCAACCGTAACTGAATTTGTGTTTATTATACTTGCGGGAAGTCAGTTGATTATGACAGTGACGAACGTGGTTACGCGATTTGTGAGCAAACGTGAATGGATGTACGTAATCTGGAAAATATTAGAAAAAATTGCAAAATTTTTGACACTTCGTCCAGTCGTAATTGTACTCGCGCTATTTGGGCTTATCTGTGTGACGTTTACAGGCGCACTTGGTGGGGGTATGGTCTATGGGCCAGAAGCTGATCCGATGGTTAAAGCTGTCTATACGCTGTTCAAGTTGCGATAAATATACAACATACATGGAACATAACAATTGATTTTTTGTATTTTGAAAAAGTGGATAACTATCTATCCTTGATTTTTAAAAAAGACGAATTATGTGTATACTAGTCATGTGTCGTTAACTCAGTCAGTATTTATAGTATGACAGGAGGTGAACACACATGAAAGCAGTACACATGATAGCCTTTCTCCTCGTCGTAGTCGGCGGGTTGAATTGGTTACTCGTTGGAATCTGGGGTTGGGATATCGGCCAATTGTTTGGCGGTATGGATGCCACTTTTTCTCGCGTAGTATATGTTTTGGTAGGCCTTTCAGCTCTCGTTCTTCTCTTTACTCATAAGAAAGATTGTAAGAGTTGCACGAAGTCAACAATGTAATTTTTTTATTCGACAACATAAAGCTGCCGTTGCACAACGGCGGCTTTTGTTTTATACTCAAAACGTCTTATTTTTAACGTATTGATATGAAAGAAATGCCCCTGTTGATAGTCGCAATGATACTCAGTTTTTTTGTCGGTGGGGTAGGTGGGGCAGTATTGGTAGCGGAAAAATATGCTCCAGAAAGTACGTCGAAGAGTAGTGTTGTTCCGGTAGAAACTATGACTATGGACCATACGATGGATTCGATGACAAGCAGTCTTGAAGGAAAAACAGGTGATGAGCTTGATCGGACATTCCTCAAGGAAATGATTACACATCATGAAGGTGCGATTGAGATGGCAGAAATGGTACAGAATTCAGAACATCGTGAACTACGCAATTTGTCGGCAGCAATTATCAAGGCCCAGACTAGGGAAATTGATCAGATGAAGAAATGGCTTAATACATGGTTCAAATAATTGTATGACACAGCAAGCAACATTCGGCGCAGGATGTTTCTGGGGAGTAGAAGAAACTTTTCGCAAACTTCCGGGAGTTATTGATACTACAGTCGGATATATGGGTGGGCAAACTGAACGACCAACGTATGAACAAGTATGTTCCGATCGGAGTGGACATGCAGAAGTGATGCAGCTCACCTATGATCCAGAAAAAATATCATACGAAGAATTATTGAATATATTTTGGCAATCACATAATCCGACGACGCTCAATCGTCAGGGACCAGATATTGGAAGCCAATATCGCTCTGCGATTTTTTATCATACACCAGAGCAGAAAGAGATTGCAGAAAAATCAAAGGAAGTTTTAGGAAAATCTGGAAAATGGAAAAGTCCGATTGTGACTGAAATTACCGAAGCTACAAATTTCTGGAAAGCAGAAGAATATCATCAGAAATATTTGATGAAGCGAGGAGAAGAATCGTGTCATATTTAGAATTTTTTTTACGTCATTCCCGTGCAAACGGGAATCTAAGATCCCCGCTTTCGCGGGGATGACGAACGTTTTGAGGAACTATGAAAATACACTGTGAGGGACAATACAAACACAACCACGAATACATGCTCCGCCGATGTGGATATGGTAAAATGGTCGGGAGAAATACAGGTCAAACCAGTTATATGCGAATGATCAATGGAAGAACACTCTACCCGAGGTTTCATGCGTATATTGAAGAATATGAAGGTGGATTTCAGGTAAATTTGCACCTCGACCAGAAACAGCCAAGCTACCAGGGAACTTCGGCACATGGGGGAGAATATGAGGGTGAGGTAGTAGAGCGAGAGGGTACGCGGATCGCATCAATGATAAGAACATTTAAGTTATAACTATAGAATGTATGACCACGTTTTCATGGCTTCTGATCGGCCTCATGATAGGTTTTTTTATGGTAGTCGGTGTGCGGTTTAGAAAGACAAAATTACTAAGCAATTTTCAATATCAACCCGATGAAAAGCAATTATTCGAAGAAAAACCAATCAAAATCGAATACGGTACGGATCAGGGTACAAGGACAGTTGGTATAACAAGTGGTGGTGGAGTATCAGTTATGTCACGTGGTGCCCGACGTGCGCGGATCCTGCGTCCGTGGATCAAAATAACAAATAAAAATATTATTATCGTGCAGAAAAAAGAAGAAAATCCAGATGGACCGATTTATTCTGTATTATCGTATGGCGCTACAAATAACGAATCAGTCCTCGGCTCCTGGTGGAAAACAGGATATCCTACAGTACAAATCAATGTTGGGGAATTGCGTGCAGTTGCACAGAGTGATGGAAGTTATACAATCGAAATTCCATTACTGCAACTGTTACCTATGGGAGGTATTGAGAATGCACAGCAAACTGCAAAGATAACTACCAATCAACTCTCACAATACGAAAAAGCACTAGGGGTGAAGATTCAGATGAAAATGGAAAGATAGAGACATATAAAAAACGACGGATCAATCCGTCGTTTTAGTTTCGTACAAAAATTCGTTTAATGCAATATAGTATAAAAGAAAGAAATAGGAATAGTACAGATATACCAATCGCATATACTAATACCCAGGCAAATGTATACAGGAAGGAAATATGATTGAGAAGAAATTGAGTATAAGGAACTTTGGCAATGGTCAAAATAATATTAATTAAAAACATGAGCAATGAAATGTGGAAGAAACCCTTCCACATAGTTTTTTGATCATACGAACTTGGTGCCATGTGAAGCGCGATTGAGAGCGAGAGAAAAAAGAAGAGCCAGAATTTCCAATTGCCTAAATCAATTTGCGACCATGCATTTCCAAACGACGTACTCCATGCATGTAGAAACTCATGGAGTGTATGAGGAATCGTAATTAATGGAGTGATAATGGCTGCTGGGTTTTCGAAAAAGACGTACAAGAGAGCAATTAATGCAGCTGAACAGAAAGTAATAGGGGATGAACCGATAAAAAAATTACCCATGCTTTGATACGAACTCCGCCTGTCATAGCTATGTTCTACATGACCAAGCTTTCCGGAGTTTCGATCAGGACTAAACAAACTTACTGAATGCACCTGATGGCGGAAAATTTTTGCCATCAGCCAGTGCGAGATTTCGTGTATCGGTGTGCCAATAACACCAGTGACAATAATTCCAGTCCACCCAAAGACACGAGAAAAATATCTGATGGTGAGTTTATAAATAATTGAGTGGATAAAACCAAGAACGAAGAATAAACCGAAAACAATGCCAATTTGGATTATGGTTGAGAGTAGAATTTGTTTGATGGCTTCAAGTAGCATAGATTTTTACGACTTACTTACATTATTTGTGTGCATGACAAATTGATGAATTTTTAATTTCAAATTATCATGAAATTTCCCCTCCATAGAAATTCATTTAGTATTATGGTGTGTATTGTTCCATGTATCGTAAGTCGTAAACGTAAGTATATCACCCAATCTCTCTACAAACAAAAAACTCCCCTTACGGGGAGTCATCGGTATTTACTTTTTCTTCTTTGTTGCTTTCGCCTGTGCTTTTGCAGTTGCTTTTCCTTTTGCTACTGCGACTGCTTCAGCGTCGCGAACATGGACGTATTTCGCAGTTTTAAATTTTCCATCAAAACGTTTGCGTTTCTTGGTCTGGAATTTTACAACTCCTGACGCTACCGCGAAGAGAGTATCGTCTACTGCACGGCGGACATTATTTCCTGGGTGAATGCGCGTGCCTCGCTGTCTGACGAGGATCATCCCTGAGTGAACTGACTGGCCATCGCCGACTTTCACACCAAGGTATTGAGGATTGGAATCACGTCCAAGCCTGACCGCACCACCCGCCTTTTTGGTTGCCATAGTTTAAAGGTAAAGGGGGTTTAAAATAAGTTTCTAACACCATTTTTCAATGTGCCCTGGAGTATACGCCTTTGTAGCTTCCTTGTCAAGATAGTATATCCATAGGTATACTAGAGGCCTATGGAGTACAAAGTATACCCCCTCAAATTATATATACGCAAAATTCCCGTTGTAAGCATGGTGGGGGCAGTGAGTATCCTCAATCTATTTTCTTTGGCTTGGCTTATATTCCAAATTCCGCATAATACAGAACAAGTCTTTCTCCATTATAATATACTTTTTGGGGTGGATCGAATAGGTGAGTTGTGGGAAGTGTACCTGACCTCACTCATTGCTATTGTATTGTGTTGTGTTGATTTTTTGTGTGCATGGCTGTTGTACCGAAGAGACTGGTTGTTATCTTATTTTCTTCTTGCAGTATCAGTTGTCATTAGTATTTTTGTGACAATTTCAAGTATATTGGTTGTATTTTTGAATACATAATTTTCTTATTTTCGGTATAACGTATGCGCCGAACAGCGAGTCTCACCTCCCATAGCACTGATTACGTATTTATTGCGTATGCAGGGGCTATTTTGCTATTTGGATTATTGGTCTTAAGTTCGGCTGGAGTTGCAGTTGGTCTCGATCGTTTTTCCGATGCGTATTTTTTTATCAAGCGACAGTTTTTTTTGGGATTTTTACCTGGTATTGTTCTTTTTCTTATCATGTCAAAAATCAATTATTCGGTGTGGAGAAAATATGCGCTTCCCATTTTTATACTCGCATGTATCGGCTTAATGCTAGTTTTTATTCCGGGTATTGGGTCTGATAATAATACGTTTGCAAAAAGTTGGATCGTACTTGGTAATTTTTCGTTTCAACCTATCGAAGCCACAAAGTTGGCACTCGTCATTTATCTCGCTGCTGTGTTATCTTCAGCAGGTAGCAGAATTAGAGAAGCACACGGTTTTTTTTCCATTTTAATTGTTGCTCTTATTCCTGCAATACTCGTCGCATTACAGCCAGATACTGGTGGGATGTTTATCTTGGGAGCCCTAATTGTGACGATGCTATTTTTTGCAAAAGCAAGGCTCAATCATTTGCTTATTGTGTTCCTGGTCGGAATCGTTGCGGTAGGAATCATGATATTTGCAGCTCCATATCGTGCAGATCGTTTTATGACATTTCTTCATCCCGAGCTTGATCCAGAAGGGCAGGGATACCAGATCAACCAAGCGTTTCTTGCAATCGGTACGGGTGGATGGTTTGGGCTGGGGCTGGGGCATTCACGCCAGAAATTCCAATATTTACCTGAAGTGCATGCAGATAGTATTTTTGCTGTTGCAGCAGAAGAGTTGGGCTTTATCGTAGCGGTTGCTTGTATCGCATTGTATGTGTTATTGGTTTTCCGTGGATTCAAAATTGCGGATAACACCACTGACGAATTTGGTAAATATTTGGTATTGGGCGTTATGACGTGGCTCGGACTCCAGATGATTATGAATATTGGTGCAATGGTCGGTATGCTTCCACTTACGGGTGTTCCTCTGCCATTTGTAAGTCATGGAGGTACCGCATTAATGATTGGTATGGCATCACTCGGAATGGTGGTAAATGTCAGTAAACATGGATGAATTCAGTAAAAAATTACAAAATAACAATACTATAAATTCAATACAATTATGAAAATTCTTTTCTCTGGCGGTGGAACACTTGGTCCAGTAACACCACTTCTTGCAATCAAGGATGTGATAATAGAAACAGAGAAGCGTGCAGAATTTTTTTGGATCGGGACCAAAAATGGTCCTGAGCAGGAACTCCTGCTTGAACATGACATCCCATTTCGCGCCATTCCTGCGGGAAAATTTCGCCGATATTTTTCTTTTTTGAATATTTTTGATATTGCGCGAGTAGTGGGAGGTTTTTTTTATGCGCTGCACATACTCTTGAAAGTATCTCCTGATATTTGTATCTCCGCAGGTGGATTCGTGTCAGTGCCCGTACATCTTGCAGCATGGCTTCTGGGTATTCCTACGTGGATTCATCAGCAGGATGTGGAGGTGGGGCTTGCGAACAGACTGATGGCACCATTTGCCCGAGTGATTACGACATCGTTATCCCAAACAACCTCGCAATTTTCAAAACGAAAAACAAAGTGGCTGGGTAATCCAGTACGAAAAGAAATTTTCGAGGGGGATAAATCCCGTGCACAAAAAATGTTTGATCTATCACCCAATCTTCCGGTTGTCGTGGTGATCGGAGGGGGGACGGGGTCGCTTCGAGTTAATCAACTTATTGCTGAAGCTGTGCCGCATGTAAGTCAATACGCGGAAATTCTCCATCTTTCAGGTCGCGAACGTCCGCAAGAGTCGGTAACCAAAACTGCAGAGTTATTTCCTCATTATCGCGTATATCAATTTTTAGGTGCTGAAATGAAAGATGCGTATGCGGCAGCAGATATTGTCGTATGTAGAGGAGGTTTTGGCACACTGACCGAGGCGGCAGCACTCGAGAAACCATGTATTATTATTCCAAAACCTGGTCATCAAATTGAGAATGTGAGATTCCTGGAGCGAGCTGGTGCTGCAATTCTCATTAACGAATTGACTGCGGATGGACTCTATCTTGCAAAGAAGATTAGGGAATTAGTTACTAATCCGGAGACCACGCAAGAGTTGGCAAGAAGAATGCATGATATACTCAAAGTCGCTTCAAGAGAAGATATACGAGATATTTGCATGCAGCTAAAACGATAGCAACTACTCGGTTTTTTGTGCTATACTACCAATTAATAGTAGTTAATTCTCTTCCATGCCCACACAACATCTGACGACTCCGGGACAAGTCCCCAAGAAAAAAGATGAGATTTGTGTCTTCGCACAGACAACATTCCGCAATCAGATGCGGCGATTTGGTATAAAAACTGATGATCGTCGCCGCCACATGTATGTGATCGGGAAAACTGGTATGGGAAAAACGACTATCATGGAAAACATGGTACTCTCTGATATCTATGCGGGGCATGGGGTTGGATTGGTGGATCCACACGGAGATTTTGCGGAAAAAATCATCAATCATATTCCATCGTGGCGCATGAATGATGTGGTCTATCTGAATCCTGCCGATGTAGAGAATCCAATCGGATTTAATATTTTGGAGGTAAAGACCGAAGAGCAAAAACATCTAGTTGCTGCGGGTCTTATGGGAACCTTCAAAAAAATCTGGCCTGATGTGTGGAGTTCAAGAATGGAGTATATTTTGAACAATACGCTGCTCGCGTTACTTGATTATCCAGGATCAACACTATTAGGTGTCAATCGTCTCCTTTCAGACAAGAATTATCGCAAACGGGTAGTGAAACATTTGAAAGATCCTGTTATCAAAGCATTTTGGCGAGATGAGTTTGCGAATTATGATGAACGATACGCAAAAGAAGCGGTCGCTCCGATTCAGAATAAAATCGGTCAATTTTTGTCTGTATCCATTATTAGAAACATGGTTGCACAGGTAAAATCAACAATCGACGTGAGAGACATCATGGATTCAAAGAAAATATTCATCATGAATTTGTCAAAAGGACGTATCGGAGAAGATAATAGTCGATTATTAGGTGGAATGCTTATTACCAAACTCCAACTTTCCGCCATGGAGCGCGTAGATACTCCAGAAGCTGATCGAAAAGATTTTTTTCTCTACGTAGATGAGTTTCAAAATTTTGCGACACCATCGTTTGCAAATATCTTGTCAGAAGCTCGCAAATATCGCCTCAGTCTAATCATGGCCCATCAGTACGTGGCTCAACTCGATGAAGTAGTGGCTAATGCGGTATTTGGAAATGTGGGAACGATTGTTACCTTCCGTATCGGCGGCGCTGATGCTGAGATGCTGGTGAAAGAATTTACCCCAACATTCACCGAAGAAGATATTGTAAATCTTACGAAGTATCAGGTAATTCTCAAGCTTATGATCGATGGTGTGGCTTCGCATCCATTCAGTGCGATGACCTTGCCACCACTGGCGCATCCGACAGGTTCGGCCGAAAAAGTAATCCGCATATCCCGTGAACGATACAGCCGCAAACGCGAGTTGGTTGAAGAAAAAATCAGTCGCTGGAGTGCATCTGAGACTGATGAAGAAGACGTTGGCGAAGAAGGAGAAACACCGGTGGTTGGCTCAGGTTTTTCTGAACTAAAAAAACTCCCGAGTGAAAAAACAAAACCTCAATTACCCTCCGCTCGACCAATACCGCTAATAGAAAATCATGAACCACAGAAAAAAAATGACATAAAACCAGCCGTTGCAGAAAGACGGGACACGAAGAGAAGTGAAGATTATGAAAAGAAGACTATTTCTCTCAGTGATCTGAAGCCACGTGATACCGCGCGTCCACATACACCATTATTACCGCATCAGAATAATTCAAACGAGAAAAATACATCGCTTCAATCCACTCCAATAACGACAGGAACCCAAACAGTGGGGGCGGAATTAACTCCAAGTAAAAAACGAAGGCGAAGAAGGAGAAAGAAAAATAGAGAAGGTGGGGAACGTGTGATGGATGGAGGACAGTCTTCAACTTTTGAGAATGCACCACCACCAAACACGCGGCAACCATTCGAAGCATCTCGAAGACCAGAAGCGATACCAGACGCTCCAGTTCAGGTAGAGACAGTTCCAAGACCGGTAGTACCGCAGTCTCCAAAGCAAGCTCCTGTTGTTCCTCCTGCGCCAAAGAAATTAAATGAAGACGAAGAAATTAGTTTTGATGATTTAGTTTAAAATTAATCTGTAATTTTTTAGATATATGAAAGACATAGCTATAGGACGCGCGTGTGGTTTTTCGATCTTACTCTACAGTGCCTTGTTTGTTCTGTTTGCGCTACTGTCAGTATTTTTCAAAGTCGACCCATCTGCAATGCCAAATGATATTCCACTTGTACAATGTATTATATACTGGATAGTTCTTATTCCACTGGTACTTGTATTTTCAAAATGGTATTTCAGAAAATTTCAACCATCGTTCAAGAGGGGGCTCATTCTCGGTATTTTTACATTAGTTATCTTCTATATTCTTGATGCCACGATGCTTGTACTGAGTGTCCCTAATGGAGGTGGGTGGGACTTACTTAAGACAATGTATACAGACTGGAAATTTTATATAGGGATTGTGTTGGTACTAGCAACTACGTCATATGCTGGATTTGAATTTGATCGGACCTATACGTTTGATGAAAAAGGATTAACTAAGAAAAGTAAGTAAAGTTTATAGAACACGAATTGGACAGAATAATACGAAATAAAGACGAATTAAATTCGTTCGAATTCCATTAAATTCGTTAGATCTGTGTTCTGTTGATTTTAACAAGTTTTTTTGGTATCATAGCGCCGCTATGTTTTTTAAGCGTAATAAAGAAAAAATTCTCATCGCCATGTCTGGCGGTGTCGACTCATCAGTTGCCGCCGCTCTTTTGGTTAAGGCGGGATATGACGTTACTGCCGCCTTCATGATCAATTATGATACAGCTGACGAAGCGGTGACTACTGATGGAGAATCATGTTGGATCCCCGAATATCGAGATGCATTGCGAGTGGCCGCGCGATTGGATATTGCCTTGCTTAAGCTTGATTTTAGAAAAGAGTATAGAGAAAAAGTACTCGAATATGTGTATCGAGAATACGAAGCCGGGCGTACACCGAATCCTGATATTCTGTGTAATAGTTTGATCAAATATGGAGCATGGCTTGAAGCCGCAAAAAATAGGGGGTTTGATATTCTTGCAACAGGACACTACGCGCAGGTGGAGAAAAAAAGTAAAACGTATCACTTACTCGAGTCGGTTGATATGGAAAAAGATCAGACATATTTCTTACATCAACTGAACCAAGAACAACTCTCACACGCTATGTTCCCGATTGGAAAACACACGAAGAGTGAAGTGAGAAAACTCGCAGAAAAATTTGAATTGCCAACCGCACAAAAAGAAGAAAGTATGGGGATTTGTTTTATCGGTGAAGTGCCGATAAAAGAATTTTTGGAAAAGCGTATCAAGGGAAAAAAGGGAAAAGTACGGAAGTCAGAGGGGGAAATAATTGGTGAACATGAAGGACTTTCATTCTACACCATTGGACAGCGTCATGGATTTGTACAAGCTGGGGGAGAGCGACCGCTGTATGTGGTGGGTAAAAATATAGAAAAAAATGAATTGATTGTGGGACATGAAGATGATCCGAGGTTGTTTACTAGAGAGATCAAAGTTGAAAACATGCACTGGATTTCGGGTAGACCACTACATTCGTCATTTGATTGCCTCGCGCGTTTTCGCCATCGTCAAAAATTAGAAAAATGTACCGTGCATGTTTCAAATCCACAAAATATTACTATCATTTGTGATAGTCCTCAACGTGCAATCAGTCCAGGGCAGTTTGCAGTCTTGTATAAAAAAGGAGAATGTCTGGGTGGTGGAGTAATCTCATAAAAATAAAAAAACACCCCTATAAAGGTGAATGTGTTTGTGCCGCCCGTGTCTATCGAGTGGACAAACACGGGGGGCGGCTAGGGCGCCTCGCCCAAGCGGACCATGTGGCCAGCGAGCGTCGGGCGGTACCTCTTGGTCTCATCGTAGAGGTCATGATGCCACGTAGACGGCACATCTTTCGATGTCTTGAATCGGACATATGCATGATAGACACGCTCGTCGTCGTAGCGGTCGAGATCATGAATCATATTGGCGATCAGGTGCCATTCTTTGGCATCGCGACTGATCCTCCTCTTCTCATCATGTGGCTTCAGGATAGATAGTAGCTTCTTCCAGAGTCCCATTGTTTTCTCCTTGTCTCAGTCTTAGTCAGATGGTGCCGTCGATGAGACAGCGCTGTTCTTCGTAAGCAAGCTCGGGTATGAGCTGTAGTCTATCTAGTGGTTGGGGGATAGTAAGTCATTGATATATCTCCGCGGGGGGGGGGCGGGCATATGTCAAATGACATAGTAGGGTACCATACATTTTTGTTCATGTCAATAGTGGTGTGTTATACTTGATTTCGATTTTTTTTAATGTCTATACATGACTATGGATACATTATCGGGCGGTATCGGCCTCGGAGATCTTCTACTCTCTGCCTGGCCATATTTTCTGCTTGCGGGAGTTATTATCTTTATCGCTATCAAATACTTGCGCTAAACGTGAACTTGGGTTAGGATACTACAGGTGTCTTATATATACCTTATGAATCTTCTTGGAACCAACGAAAGTAGTCTCCAAAAATTTGCCGTGCACATCTATTCTGCTGTAGCACTTATTTTTTCTGTGGCATGTGAGCTGTGGATTTCGGATAATAGAGTTGGAATTGGGGCAGCTATAATTTTTACGATTAGTATAGTCACAATTACTGGAGTTTTTTATTTTTTAGGACAAATAAGACAGAAAAAAGCTCTCATCCTACTCTTACCAATTATTTTTTTGTTTGGAAGTTTTGCATTTTATGCGGATAATGTGAGCCAATGGGCCCTCTATCCATGCGCCTGTATCCTCGCGATTATATATTTGATTATTGCGACAGTGCATATAAGAGAACCGATAAAATTTCATCTATTTTCTATACCGATAGTAAAGAAGTTTTTTCTACCGGTTATAAAAAAACTCAATGGATTATCGCAAGCATTAGTGCCTAGTTTTGGACGAACGAATAATCTGGAAAGAACCAAGTTGATTATTACTGGAGTTCTTATTTCTTTGCCACTCTTGCTTATCTTTACGCTTCTATTGATTTCAGCAGATTCGAGTTTCAAAGAGGTATTATTTGATTTGAAAGATGTGTTGTCGATTAGTACAACAGATTTCTGGCTTCATTTTTTCAAAATTATTGTATTTTCAATTCTCATTTCAAGTTTTTTGTTCGTGATTACACGTCCTGATCATGAGGTGGTACTAAAACAGCATACCGTAGAAAAATTCAATGGTACGATTGTGGGAACTTTTCTAAGCATGATCAGTCTCCTCTTCATGAGTTTTATTATTGTGCAATTTACACACATGTTCGGCTCCTATGAGTACGTACGGGTCAATGAGATTATTTTTTCCGAATACGCCCACCAGGGGTTCATTCAGCTATTGATTGTTACTGGCGTGGCACTCATTATATTCTTTGTTACCTACCGTGCGTTCATATTTCACGGCATGTCTCGACTCTTGAGAGGGGTACATGTGTTGTTCCTGGTTCAGGTTGCAGTCATCGCACTCTCAGCAGTGAATCGAATCAATCTGTATGAAGAAGCGTATGGATACACGGTAAAGCGTGTATTAGTTGAGTGGCTGGGATGGACGCTAGTCGTCATGATTCTCTGTATGGCGATTGCTGTAGTACTGCGTCAGTCATTTAGAAATATTTTGTATATTCAGGCAGGAGTATTTATTGGTGCGTTATGTGTACTACCTGTTTTGCGCATTGAATATCGAGCGGCATACCATAATATGAGCCGTTTTGTTGAAGGCAGAAGCGCACAGCTCGACCTCGCGTACGTGGATAATCTAGGAGATGCAGCATTCCCTGCACTCGGTCTATTGGCACAGGCCGGCGTTCCAGAAAAAATATCATTTATACAAGTGCAACACATCAAAAATGCACTTGAAGAATATGTGACTTCCACAAAGAAGCTTGCGTGGGTAGAAAAAACTGCACATGATAGATTGTCTGAGAATGCCGCGATGCAATTAGAACGTGCATTTAAAGATAAATTCGAAGCTATTGAGAAAAGAAAACAGACGTTTTTAGACATGCTGAATAAAATAAAAGAAAAAGAGATAAAAACTACGTGCGGGGGTATGAACGTCCGAATTGACTACGCTGCGGGCATGCTCAATGGCACTCCATGTGCACGAAAAGGTACTAATTTTCCAGAGCCCTACCGCTCGTTCATCTATGCGATTCCTAATAACTACCGACCGGTACAAGGTAAAACAATGATGAGTTCATTTCTTCAGTCAATTGGATATAAACCAGGCACCAAAGAGATTGAGACGGTATTTATTCCTTTGAGAGAAATAGAATTACCTAATTTCCCTTTGACTACCGAAGGGGATAGTCTGTCGATTGATAATAATATCAATATATCGTTGCTTGAATATCTAAATAAATATACGCTGACAACTGATGGAAAAATGTATATCTTTGATATATCGACGTATCGATATCGAGAATACGATGTGAAGGCGGTACCTGATACCAAGGAAGTTAATCAGTATAGAATTGAATTTGTATTATTGAATGAGCAATAAAAATATGCGCACATCAGAATTAAGAAAAAAGTACCTTGATTTTTTTGCGGGGAAAAAACATGTGATTATTCCCTCATCCTCCTTAATTCCAGAAAACGATCCGACCACACTTTTTACGGGGTCTGGGATGCAGCCGATGGTTCCCTATCTCTTGGGACAAAAACATCCAAATGGAACTCGAATTGTAGATTCACAGAAATGTTTCCGATCACAGGATATTGAAGAAGTGGGGGACAATCGTCATACTACCTTCTTTGAAATGCTTGGCAATTGGTCTCTAGGGGATTATTTTAAAGCTGAACAAATTCCATGGATGTGGGAATTTTTGACTACCGAAATCGGTCTTGATCCGAAAAGGCTGTATTTCACCTGTTTCAAAGGAAATGAAGAACTGGGAATTCCACGTGATACCGAAGCTGCACAATTATGGCAGAAACTTTTTGCAGATCGGGGAATCGAAGCAAAAATTGGAGAGAATCCAGAGAAAGATGGAATTCAGACTGGTGAGCGGATTTTTTATTATTCTGAAAAGAAAAATTGGTGGAGCAGATCAGGTGTCCCCCAAAATATGCCGGTAGGCGAACCTGGTGGACCAGATACAGAAATGTTCTGGGATTTTGGTATTGAATTAGGATTACATGAAAATTCACAATGGAAAAATGAACCGTGTCATGTAAATTGTGATTGTGGACGTTTCATGGAAATCGGAAACAATGTATTCATGGAATATCAAAAGACTGAAAACGGTTTTGAAAAATTACAGCAACAAAATGTAGACTTTGGTGGTGGTCTTGAGCGCATTGCAGCTGCATTGAATAATGATTCAGATGTGTTTCAGATCGATCTGTTTACAGAGATGAGAAAAAAACTTGAAGAAGTTTCAGGTAAAAAATATGGAGAAACTGTTGAGATAACTTATGCATTTCGTGTTATCATAGATCATCTTCGTGCTGCAACATTTTTGATTGCTGATGGCGTTGTTCCTTCCAATAAAGATCAGGGATATTTCACTCGTCGGTTGATTCGTCGAAGTATTAGGTATGCGCGAAACCTCGAAATTTTGGCTAATTTTACCGCAAATATAGCTGAAACAATTGTCGAGGAATATGCGGATGCATATCCAAGTTTGGTGGAAAAAAAAGAAAAAATTCTTTCTGAATTTGAAAAAGAAGAAAAAAAATTTAGTGCAACTATTCAAAAAGGAACCAAAGAGTTAGAAAAAATTTTGAAGACAGAAAAAACAGTTAGTGGTAAAAACGCATTTGATTTGTATCAAAATTTTGGTTTTCCAAAAGAGTTGACAATCGAAATTGCAAAACAAATTTCAGGAAGTGAAATCAATGTTGAAGAATATAATGCAGAATTTAAAAAGCACCAAGATTTGTCGCGTGCAGGGTCTGAACAAAAATTCAAAGGCGGACTGGCAGATCACAGTGAAATGAGTTTGAAATATCATACAGCAACGCATTTGCTGCATGCTGCAGTGCAAAAAGTATTAGGTCCTCATGCAGTGCAAAAAGGAAGTAATATCACACCTGAACGATTGCGTTTTGATTTTGCACATGGAGAAAAAATGACACCAGAACAAATTACAGAAGTTGAAAATTTGGTAAATGCAGCAATTACACGCGATTATCCCGTAGGATTTGAAATATTACCAATTGAAGAAGCGCGAAAACGGGGAGCGATGGGACTCTTCGGTGATAAATATGAAGATATGGTGAAAGTGTATAGCGTAGGTGATCCAAAAGAGTTACCGGTAGCTGATCCGAATGCGCCAACATTTAGTCGCGAACTTTGCGGAGGTCCGCATGTAGAACATACCGGAGTGATTGGAAAATTCAAAATTGTAAAAGAAGAAGCGGTGAGCGCAGGGGTGAGACGTATCAAAGCAATTGTAGAATAAAGGGTTAACTACAACCCTTTTTTTACGCGTGCACCCGCCCCACCTGTCATTCCGATCGAGTGCACCCGAGTCGAGGAATCCCTTTTCTAAAGTAGAGTTTACTTAAGGAAAGGGATTCCTCGACTGAGAGCATGCCCCGAGCTTGTCGAAGGGCTCGGAATGACACAAAGACTATAATCAATATATTAACTAGTTAACTTTTAACCTAAGCTTGTCTATGGATAGAGCACTCGAATACTCGCAAGTTTGGCTTGTGCCAAAATTATGTGTGGTAAACTCGCGTTCTGAATGTGATACTTCATTGTCGTTTGCTTCTCGTCGGTGGCGGGTACCGATTATGCCAGCAAACATGAAGTGTACGATAGACTTTACCCTTGCTCGCTGGCTTGCAACTCACGACTATTTTTATATTCTGCATCGTTTTTATGCATACGAAGAAATTGAAGAGTGGGTAGGTAAAAATCAGGATATTTTTGTCTCTTTATCGCTTGGCGTGAAGGAGGCTGATCATAGCTTAGTAGTGTCTCTTAAAGAGAAAAATCTCCGTGTAGATGCGTTTACGATTGATATTGCCCATGGTCATAGCGAGTCAGTAAAGAGAATTATTCAGCATGTACGCAGTTATTTCCCCAACTGCTTTATAATTGCAGGGAATATTGCGAGCAAGCAAGCTTTTATTGATCTCAGTGAATGGGGTGCTAATGCAGTAAAAGTAGGAATCGGTGGTGGGTCTGCATGTTCCACAAAATTCAAAACAGGCTTTACATATCCCTTGTACTCGTGTGTAAAAGAATGTAGTGAAATAAAAAAAGAAAAGGGATTGCAAACAATCCTGATTGCAGACGGAGGGATCAAAAATAATGGAGATATCGCAAAGGCAATTCATGCAGGAGGAGATATGGTTATGATTGGGGGTATGTTTAGCAGCTGTAGCGATTCACCGGGCGAGACGATCAGTGTAGATGGGGAGGTCAAGAAAATTTATTTTGGCTCAGCTTCGGAATATAATAAGGGAACTAAGCATCATGTAGAAGGATTTTTGAGACATATTGAATGTAGTGGCCTTACCTATGAACAGAAGTTGAAAGAAATCGAAGAAGACCTACAAAGTGCGATTTCGTACAGTGGGGGAAAGACACTTTTGGACATTAGAAATGTTGATTTTGTGATAACGTAAAACCGCATTTGACAAGACTATTTTTAGATGCATAAAAACTGTGGTTTAATCCACAGTTTTTTCTTTTTAAACACGTCAAAAATTGATATAATTTAGGATGAAAAAGTTATGGTGAAAACAACAAAAAAAACACGCCCAAAAATTCAATCCGGCTCATCTTCAGGCATGGGTATTTTTGGTAATTATGAGAGGTGGAATGAGGCCTATACTGCATATAGTATTTTGAAAAAAGAAAAGAAAAGCCCAACCCAAATAAAACGACTCAAAAAATTGAGAAAACAGATAGTTATTCAGTATTTCAAAAACTTCTTTTATTTTCCTTTGTGGATTGTCCGACTGTTCAAGCCATCATACATGAAAGGTCCGGTAACTGCCTGGGATAATATCAAGACACTGGTGAGACTTCTGATAAGCGGGGAATTTCGTCCACTACGCCATGCGATTCTTTCTCAACTGTTTTTTTTGGTAGCATTATCATATTTTGGATTTGTAGTATTTCATCGATATGCATCTCCAGTATACGCAGCAACATATGGGTGGGTCATGACTGATTGGTCAGGTGGTGTTTCAACCACAGCTTACGCAACTCACGCATCGAATCAGACGGGATGGAATTATATCTACTCGAAGGATGCATCGGTTAATACGAATGTTTCCGGTGAAATAAGTTTGACCATTTCTCTGACTACCTCAACTGACACTACTGATGCGGATTTTGCAACGAGTACGCGCACCAATATTTTCATTCCTACGAGCACAAATAGCTTTAAGCTAAAAAAACAGAATGGAGGGACATGTACTACCGCTTCTGAATGTGCTGGTGGAGGATGTAGTGCAAATAGATGCTATACAGCCCCATGAAACATATATCACAAACAATGTTTAGGGTAGCTATAATCGTGGGCGTGTTATGCGCATCGATTGTTATGGTTGTGCGTGCGATCGATACACCTTCGTTTTCGGCATTCAATCCGACGACTTCAAGTATTGTGGCACAGTGGGGTGCGGTCGTAGACGCAAGTTATTACAACGTTTCGACTACTGCCTCAGGAGTTATTATCAAGACGACTGATACACAGACGACGATCACGGGGCTTGGTCCAAGTACTGCATATATATTCCAGATCGAAGCGGTTGATGGCAGTGGTATTGGCAGTGGGTTCTCGAGCCCTACAACAACCTTTACAAGCCCTACCATACCATCGATAAATGAATTTTCAGACATTACGACAACAAGTGTCACGGTGAATTGGAGTAGTGTTGCTGAGGCAGTGTACTATACTGTTTCTTCAACAGCAGGAACCGTGACAACTACAGCAACGACCAGTATATTTTCTGGGCTTACTCCAAACACCAGCTATTCTTTTCAGGTAAGTACGCATGATATCAATGGGGTGAATAGTGCATTCAGTGCAATATCGACAACTTCAACAGAAACATTACCACAACTTGCCCCACCAACCATTTCAGATTTTACCAATACTACCTCATCCATTCAGGTATTCTGGGATCCGATTAGCGGTGCATCGTATTACATAATTTCTCGTTCAACTTCACAAGTGGTAACCAGTAATTCATCGACGGTTGGGACGAGTAGTTCGGCTGACTATATATTGCCATGGAATCGATTTTACAATTATTCTGCGTCCGAAATGCTCTATACGAAAGATGAAATCGGTGGAGGTGCTGGCCCGATTGACTCAGTGTGGTTTTACAAAGATAGCGGGAATACAACGACTACCGTGAATGATGTGACGATTTACCTCAAGCATACTTCCGGTACCACCCTGACTTCAGGGGTAGCGAGTACAGCGGGATATACGCAAGTGTACTCGGGTTCATTCCCCAATAATATTTCAAGCGGCTGGGTCGGGGTATCAACTACGCCTTTTGCATACAATGGCACAGATAATTTGCAAATGTTGATTGTCAAAGGGAATGAATTATTTACACCCACTCGACCATATTACCGTTATACCACGACTTCGGAGTATCGCGCACGATACTATTACCATGATTCAAGTGCATTTTCATCTGGGGTAACTTCACTCACCCAAACACTCAATCGTCCTAATACTAAATTCGGTCTTACTGTAACCAATCTTGCCGGTTCAATTGAGACTGTTACGACGACGGACACTAATTTTATTTTCACTAATTTATCACCATCAACGACGTACTATTTCCAGGTTCGCACCGTCAATGAAATCGGACAAAGTGGCGTTTCATCATCGGTCACCTCAACATTCACGGAGACTCCACCACCTCCTGCAACACCAGACATTGTAAGTTTTTCAAATGTGACAACAACTATCGGGGTAACATGGGGGTCAGTGTATGGAGCAATTTACTACACAGTATCGTCAACTGTTGGTACGGTCACTACGACAAATGCGAATTACACTTTTACCAATCTACCTCCAAACATTGAATATACATTTCAAGTAAAAGCACATGATGGGTATAATCAAAGTAGTAGTTTTTCTGCCGCATCGACCACGATTACTGTTATCCCTGCTCCAGACACACCAACCATTTCAAGTTTTGTAAACACGACAACCAGTGTGCAGATTAATTGGGCGGCAGTTTCAAGCACTTCTTACTATACAGTTTCATCAACCGCAGGGGTGGTGACTACAACACAAACAACATACACCTTTAGTGGATTAAGTCCTTCAACAACGTATAGTTTCCAGTTGCGAGCAACAGATGCATATGCGCAGAGTAGTAACTTTTCTGATGTTTCTACGACAATAACTGAAACTCCTCCGGTTCCAAGTACTCCGGTCTTTACTTCGGTGGCCAAAGCAACATCAACCGCTACTGTAGGATGGGGAGCAGTAACGTATGCTGCATATTACACCGTTTCCTCAACTGCGGGTACAGTTACAACTACACAGACATCCCGCTCGTTTACAGGCCTTACACCAAGTACAACTTACGCATTCCAAGTGAATGCGGTCGATATGTTTGGTAGGTCAAGTAATTTTTCAGGAGTCACGACGACCTTGACTGACAGTATTGACCCTCCAGCCACACCTACCATCAATTCAATCTACAAAACATATTCATCAATACAGCTGTATTGGAATATTGTATCAGGCGCGCTGTTCTATACAGTTTCTTCAACTGCAGGCACAGTCACAACTACTCTTAATACCTACACCTTCATCAATTTATCACCTTCGACGACCTATTATTTCCAGATTAAGGCAACTAATCCGTACGGTCAAGAAAGTGCGTATTCTACGGTAACCAGTACGCTGACGGGCAGGGCTCCAAGTTTTGTTTCTACCCTAGTCAGTACGGCAACCTCAACTACATTTATTTATACAGGTGCACAACAAACTTATAATGTTCCTGCTGGAGTTACCTCAGTAACGATTGACGCGTATGGTGCAGCTGGAGCTGCAGGAGGATTGGTTTCTACTGGCAATGTTACGACTCCTGCTGCGGGAGGATTGGGAGCGCGGGTTGTGAGTACGATAAGTGTGTCACCTGCTTCAACACTGTATGTGTATGTAGGTGGTGCGGCAACTGGTACTACCGGTGGATATAATGGCGGTGGAAGTGCAAATGTAGTAGGTACTAATGGAGGTGCTGGTGGTGGAGGAGGGGGAGCTTCTGATGTACGTTCTGGGGGTACAGCATTGGGAAATAGAGTGGTTGTCGCGGGTGGAGGTGGAGGTGGAGGTGGAGGTGGACAGAATGACGGCGCAGGCGGAGCCAATACTCAGGGTGGAACTGGTGGAAATAGTGGTCAGGTAGGTGCAAGTGGTGCGAATGGAGGAGCTGCTGGAGGTGGAGGTGGAGGTGGAGGTGGTGGAGGAGGAACAGGGAGCGCGGGAGGTACTGCGGGTGTGGGTGCAAATGGAAGCGGTACCGTGGGTGCGAGTGGAACTGGAGGAACTGGTAGTAATAGTACATATGGTGAAGGTGGTGGAGGTGGTGGAGGTTATTACGGTGGAGGTGGAGGTGGAAGCGGAGATAGCAGCACAAATGGTGATGATGGTGGAGGTGGTGGAGGTGGTGGTGGATCAAGTTATTCTACAGCAAGCGCAACATATACCTCGGGTGCTCGATCAGGTCATGGAGAAATTACTATCTCTAGTGGTGTAAATGAAGGACAACCAGCTTTTACAGCGGTGACATCCACAGACCAATCAGGGTACGTTACATTAGTTGCGAATGTTGACGACAACGATGATGATCCTGTTATGATCACGTATCGTTATTCTGCGGGTGCCTGTGGTGCGTATAGTAGTGCATTTCCAACTACCACGCTTATCGGAACTCCGTCTTCTACCTATGGACAGGGGAGTATTGTATTAAATAATTCTACAAGTACTGGCTATCAGCTAAGCAATATCACCACAGCATCGGGGATAAATACTGTTACAACCACGTGGGATTCAAAGTCACAACTACCATTTGTAGAAAATAGTATCTATTGTATTTACGCAATAGTGTCTGATGGAGTGGCAACGAGTACTGTAGTTACGAGTACGGTAACGATCAATAATCTCGGAAGACCAACTGCTAGTTCGATTGCAGCAACAGCACAGACAAATGGAACGGGTCATGTGACTATTAAGACGGTTTTTGATGATGTGAATCGCGATTTATTGAGTGTGACATATCGGTATAGCTCGGGCTCCTGTGTTGCGTTTAATGGTACTCAGGCGACTACTACATTGTTTGGCACGCCCTCATCGACGTATGGACAGGCAAATATTGTCTTGAATAATGCTACGAGTACGGGGTATCAACTAGGTAGTATAACGACAACGCCTGGTGCAAATACTGTAACAACGACCTGGAGCTCGAAGACCCAACTACCTTCTGCAAATGGGACATATTGTCTGTATGTGATTGCATACGATGGTACGTCGACCAGTACGGTTGTCACGACCACTGTGGTGCTTGATAATGTGTCACCGAGTCAGCCAAGTATTTCTTCATATACTAAAACAGCGACTACGATTACGGTGAATTGGGGTGCGGTTTCGGGTGCATCATTCTATACAGTCTCTTCGACTGCGGGTGCAACTGTAACCACTACACTTACTAGTCGCACGTTTAGTAATCTCACCCCAACGACGACGTATAATTTTCAGATTCAGGCAACTGATTCATATAGTAATACGAGTACGTATTCAACAGTCTCGTCGACACGTACTGACCAGATATATACCCCTACTATCTCTAGTTTTTCAGCTATTACGACTTCATCTATTACGGTCAATTGGAGTGCAGTTTCTGGAGCAAGTTATTACACAGTTTCTTCAACTGCAGGAACAATAACAACTACACTCACGAGCAGAACATTTTCGAATCTCTCTATATTCACGATGTATGATTTCCAAATGACCGCAACTGATGTAAACGGTATTTCAAGTACTTCTTCGGTTGTGACCTCGTCACGCACTCTTGCACTTGATCCACTAGACGCTCCCGAAATATCGAGTCTTACAGATATTACCACGACTACCATCCAGGTGAGTTGGAATTCCATTAGCGGTGCATCTTATTATACTTTATATAGAAGTACATCTGTAACATCGAGTAATAGAGTTTTTTCATTTACCACTTGTGGAGCTGTTGGGCGCGATGGTCCTTCGCAAGTACAGTGTGATGCTGTATATTCCGGTAGCAATTTGGACGGTGGTGTAACCGTAAGTGCAGGTGTGCAGACATGGGTGGTACCGCAGACAGGAACCTATCAGATTGCTGCATATGGAGCACAGGGTGGTGGGTATGTAGCTGGGGGAAAACCAGGTGGTCTTGGCGCAGGAATCCAAGGAAATTTTGATCTTACTGCTGGACAAGTGATAAAAATTATTGTGGGGCAAACAGGTAGTATGACCAATTCAACTGCTGGGAACCGTGGTGGAGGTGGAGGTAGTTTTGTGTGGGATGCGGCAGATACTTCTGAACCCTTGATTGTTGCAGGAGGTGGAGGTGGTTCACATAGCACTCTAAGTGGTGCTGGGGTTGGTGGTGTCACAACCACTTCGGGTACTACCAAAAGTGATGGGACAGGTACCCCGGGAACTAATGGAAATGGTACGGTTGGGGGTGCTGCAGGGTTTAAGACTGATGGTAATACAAGTGCGTGGGGTGAGGTAGCATTGAGTGCGTTGAATGGTGGCACAGGTGGCGAAGGTCCTACAGCATACACTTCTACTCATTATGGTGGATTCGGTGGAGGTGGAGGTGGAGGTGGAAACCCAAGTACTACTGAGGCTAGTGGAGGTGGTGGAGGATATTCAGGAGGTGCTGGGCAAGGAACACCTGCTTCAATGGGTGGAGGTGGAGGTGGTTCATATAATACGGGCTCAAATCAGAGTAGTACCCCCGCCATGCGTGCCGGTGATGGTATGGTTAGTATTACTTCGTTTGCCCCAGTCCTTACTGGTACCATTACGACAGTCACTACCACACAGACAAACTATCTGGTAAGTGCTCTATCTCCATCAACAACGTATTATTTTGAAATTCATACCGTCGATCAATATGGTCAAATGAGTAATTCTTCAACAGTTACTTCTACTTACACATTAACTCCACCTCCACCGGTAACTCCCACTATTGTCTCATCAACTAATAGTACCTCAAGTATTCAGATAAGCTGGGATGCAATTTACGGCGCAAGTTATTATACCGTTTCTTCAACTGTCGGTACTGTAACCACAACTCAGACTTCCCGTACCTTTACCGGGCTTACTCCGTCTACCACCTATTATTTCCAAGTCAAAGCTAATGACGCGTATAACCAGAGTAGTACGTTCTCAAATGTACTTGCGACTTCAACTATTCTTTCATCGATTGCGAATGCACCTGTGCTTTCTACCTTCACTAATATCACGAGTAATACAATTCGGGTGAATTGGGGTTCGGTATTGTGGACTTCTTATTATACTGTTTCTTCAACTGCAGGGACGGTCACGACAACCAATACAAATTACACCTTCTCAGGCCTTACTCCATCGACTACCTATAATTTTCAGGTCAAGTCTACTGATATGTGGGGGAGAGATACGGCATTTTCGAGTGTAGGAACCACGAGCACTCCAAAGCCGTCTACGCCGGGTACCCCCAGCTTTACTTCTCTTAATAAAAACACACTTGATACGAATTCAACTGTCCAAGTCTATTGGGATATAATTACCGGAGCTTCATATTATACGATATACTACTCAACTTCAGTTACGACAACTTTTGCCAATGCTGCAGGATATGGGTATATTGGTACAGGTGTATCAGGGGTGCAAGATAATGTTTTGAGTACGCCAATAAACCGTTTCTACAATTATTCGTCAGCAGAAATGATTTATCTTCCTCAAGAATTGGGTGGTAGAGCATTCACTATTTCTTCATTGGGATTTTACAAGATCGGTGGAGAAACAGGTACAATTAGTGGTGTTACTATTTACCTCAAACATACAACTGCGACTACAACACCCACTTCGGTGACTAGTCTAACAGGGTATACGCAAGTGTATTCAGGCTCATTTACAAATTCTGCAGCGAGTGGGTGGCAGAGTGTGAATTTATCACCAACTTTTTCCTATAATGGAACAAGTAGTCTACAGATATTGATAATTAAAGATACTCAACCATGGATTAGTAATTCACCTTATTATAGGTTTACTACCACTACCCCAGAGCGCATTCGGGCCGATGCTAATGATACTGTTGCGTGGAGCACCGGTAGAACACTAGATTCTAATGTTAGATTACCGAATATCTCGTTCAATGGAGGCACCACTAGTTCATTGGCAACGTCACCAACCACGACTGCCCTCTCGGGTAGTATTAGTAGTGTGACCACTACTCAGACAAGTACCATCATCTCTGGACTTTCACCTTCTACAACCTATTACTTCCAAGTTAAGGCTATGGATGCCTATGGTCAATCAAGTGCATCTTCGACAGTAACTTCTACAATTACCCCTCCTTCGCCCAGTCCTTCATCAACAACAATTACAAGTTTTAGTCGCACAACTTCAACTGTGACAGTAAATTGGGCTGCAGCAAGTGGGGCGGGTTACTATACGGTTTCATCTACCGCAGGAGCAGTGGTCACAACTACCCAGACGTCGCGTACCTTTACCGGACTCATTCCTAATACGTCATATAGTTTTCAGGTTCAACCAGCTAACTCATATGGAGTAACCACAACCTATTCTTCGGTGTCGAGTACACTTACCCTAGCTCTTCCACCATCAATTACTTCATTTGCGTGGCCTACCACAAGTAGTATCCAGATCACATGGACTTCAGTCACAGGGTCGACTTATTATACGGTTTCCTCTACGGCGGCCGACACAGTCACGACTACCCAGACTTCGCGTACCTTTACCGGACTTACGCCGGGCACTACCTATACGTTCCAAGTCATGTCTAATTTAACAGATTATTCAACGGCAAGTTCTACCTATATTGTTGTCGGTACATTTGTATCAAGTATTAGAGATATTGGATATTCAGCTACGTTTGGTACGGTGAATTGGAATGACACTGTACCAACGGGAGCATCAGTTACGATGGAAGTACGCGCAGGAAATCAATCAGATCTAAGTGATGGTGTATGGACATTTGTTTCAAAGGGGCAAGCACTTAATACTAATTTTGATGGAAGACGGTACTATCAATATCGAGCGATACTATTTACAAGTAGTACAGATAATGTACCAAGCGTTGAAGATGTCGCAATAAGTTATTATGGTCCATCCACTGGTTCATTTATTTCTTCACCTTTTGATTCAGGCTCTGCTTTGAACTTTTTTGCTGGAATTTCATGGACAGCAATTACACCGAGTAGTACTACCTTCAAAGTTCAGGTGCGTACCAGTCCTGATAATGCAGATTGGACAGCCTGGGTGGGTCCTGACGGAACAAATAACACGTACTTTACCGATGGTAGCGGTGGAGAAGATATTCCTGCAGCCTTAGGGGATGGGGCAAATGATCGGTGGATTCAATACCGGGCATTTTTTGAAGGAAACGGAATCGTAACTCCTACGCTTTCAGATATTTCAGTTACGTATACAGTTAATGCAACACCAGACATAATGATTAGTACGAGCACAATTGTACAGGCGAGTGATGGTACAGTGATTATACCCTATGAAGTAAGAGATCTTGATACTTCAACAGGAGCAACTCAAGGCGTGGTAGCGGTTGATTTGCAATATTGTACGGCAGGGTGTAGTACACCCGGTGGAGAAACTTGGACAACCGCTGTATCATCATCTCTTAGTGGGGATTTTGGGGCGGGTATTGCGGTTGACTCAGTATCATCAACTACGTATACAAGTTATTCACTCACGTGGACACCTGCATTGTCATATAACAATCAATATAATAATACGAATTTCAAGATACGTCTTAGAGCCAACGATGGAGAGGCTGCCAATAATATTGGTGTTGGCGAATCAAACGTGTTTACTCTTGATACTACTGATCCTGTGGTGACCAGTTTTGTTACTGATGCGCGAGACGATGTCTCGGATTCACTTACGATTACGGTAACCGACGACACGATGTCTGGGCTTGAAATGAAATTATCAAGTGATTCTGATTTGAGTAATGACGGCACCAATGGTAATTCTGGCCAATGGATTCCATACACGGTAACCTCATCATGGACTTTTCTTGGTAGTCCGGCAAAAGTGTACTACCAAATTCGTGATGCATATGGAAACATTTCTTCGAATGGTGACATAATTCTCATACAGACGTTATATGCTCCACCGAACTTTGTATATCAAGATGTATCAAACGCAGATTCAGAAGATTGGAGAGAGTTTTTGGCATGGGAAGTGATACCTGCTCCGACTCATGGATTTAATAATTATACACTTTATCGGTCGACAGATGGTGAGGCGTTTAGTGTGCTGGCAACCGAGACTGATCGGGCACTCAATTATTATATTGATCAGGATCTTAATGCTAGTACTACTTATTATTACAAAATTACTGTTGAAGATGACGAGGGAAATATCTCCAATTATTCAGAAGTTTTGGGGGATAAACCTGACGGTCAGGGTGGGAGTGATACAACGCCACCTACCATTACCAATGTAGCAACTTCGGATGTAGGCACACAATCAGTCACCATCACGTGGGATACTGATGAGTTGTCGAATTCATATATCGATTATATTGAAGTTCCTGGCGGTGATTTCTCAGAAGCACCGAGTGTGGGTACGGTATCTCTTGCGGATAATGAATTAGGAATTGGACAACATCAGGTTATCTTAACCGGCCTTACACCTGATACAACATATTATTTTCAGGTACGTTCAGTTGATCCGTCGAACAACGTAGGTACAAGTACGCCAAATCCTGATGGGCACATTGTCACTACACTTGCGGGTCCTTCAATCTCTGACATTGGAGTTTCTAATATTTCGAATACGCAAGTAACAGTAGTATGGACCACAGATCAGGCAAGTGATTCTTATGTGTACTATTCATTGGATAATTTATTTACTTCCTCTACATTGGTAGGAAACGCAGATGCTGTGAATGATCATATAGTGACACTACCCAATCTTACCGCGGGTACCACATATTATTATTATGTGAAGTCAGGTGTAGCTGAAGATAAAAATGTGGTAGATGGGGAAATCATATACCATACTTTCACGACTCTAAATGATCAGACTCCGCCGGTAGCAACCTTTGATCCGGATACTGATGTCGAGGTCTCAGATGCTGCAATGATTGTTTCATGGAGTACTAACGAACCTGCAACAACAGTGTTGGAATATGGCACCAGCACATCATATGGAACTTTAATTTCAAATGATGATCTAAACACCTCTCATAATTTTACAATTTCAGGACTTACCCTTGATACACTCTATTATGTCCGGTTCACCAATACTGACGTAAATGCTAATACTTCAAATGCTATTGAATTTTCAACTACCACTTCTGACTCGACTGATTATACGCCTCCGGTTATTACATCAGTAACCACGACAGTCGTGACTGATGATCAGGCACTTATTGCATGGACAACGGACGAGGGTGCAACAAGTCAGGTATATTACGGCACATCTTCGACTACTGCACCTGACCTATATACAACTACGAATTCTAATTATGATCGAACTCATGCAGTAGTACTTTCTTCGCTTGCGACGTCGACGGTGTACTATTACTATGTTATGTCGGTAGACTTGAGTGGTAATATCGCAACTTCCACTATAGAAAGTTTTGAAACCCTTGAAACCCTCTCAGAAGAGAGCGAAGTATTATTACGAGAACAAGCGGCTGCAGCTGCTGCAAACACCGGGTCATCAAGTGGTGGCGGAAGCAGTGGGTCTACACGTGACACGACTGCACCAACCATCTTCAATGCGCAAGTGGCGGAAGTAAATGGAACCGGAGCAAAAATCTTATGGACAACAGATGAAGGATCCGATAGCGTACTTGAGTTTGGAACGACACTTAGTTATGGTAAAGCAGGGGTCAATCTCGATCGCACAATTAATCACGAAATTGTGTTGAGTGATTTACTCCCACTTACCCTCTACTCCTATCGAATTAGTTCTGCAGATGCGTCAGGAAATCGAAGCGCGTTTAGTACTGGTTCATTCACTACAACACTTTCTGATACGCCGATTTCTCCTACTACTTCAACAGAAAAAGAGGAGACTGTAGAACCAGATGCTGCAGAAGAAATGTTCCTCATATCAATGCAAAAAGCGGCAGAATTGATTAAGAGTCTGTCGACACAGGTGAGTGTGGAAGTGCTTGAATCTTCCCTGCTGGATCAAGCTTCGATCATACAGCAATTATCAGATCTGCTTCCACGTCCAGTAATTGGTGGTCAGCCTGTAGTCAATGAATCGGCAAATAATGCAATCATTTCCTGGACTACTGATAAGGCGTCTAATTCATTGATTGAAATCGTGCCAGAAAGTGTTTTTGTAGAGAAAGGTACCTATAACCAAACTATCGGAGATTCAATCGAGTTCACCAATGATCATTCAGTTGAAATACCTGGATTATTGCCAGCAACAACATATCGGTATCGTGTCATTTCTCGTACCCCTACGGGTGCTGAATCAAGATCCAAAGATTTTTCATTTACCACCAAATCTCAATCAATCGAAATTAGTAGTTATAAGATAGGTATTATTGCTCCTGATGAAGCAACATTTACATGGGTCACCAGTCTACCGACAGATTCAAGTATCGCATTCACACCATATCGCAATGGGGTACCTTCGATAGAGGCGCGCCAAGTAGTGAAAGATCCAAGTATTTTGACAGAGCATTCGTTGACATTGAAGGGTCTTGAGGGTGGGGTTGTCTATGATGTTGAGCTTTCGGGTAAGGATAGTGCGGGGAATACAGTAAGTAAACTCATCCAAGGATTCTTGACGGATGACACGGATGCATCACCTATCATTTCTCAGATCAAGACTGATTCCTCGATCATTCCAGGTGGAAAAGATCGAATTCAAGTGATCATATCGTGGATGACGAATGAACTTTCTACGAGTCAGGTATTCTATCGAAATGGATTTGGAACTGAAGACGCCGAATTCACACAGAGTACGGTACTGGACACCAACTACACGAAGAAACATATTGTGGTAGTAACCAATTTTGAGCCTGGAAATGTCTACCAATTTGTAGTCGAAAGTAAGGATTCTTCTGAGAATGTTGGAAGATCAAAGACTTTGACCGTACTTACTCCGCAAAAAGAAGAGTCAGTATTCCAGGTTATTATGGGTAACTTTGAAGATTTGTTTGGATGGGTTGGAAAGTTACGAAAATAAAATCAAAAAGTCCTCGGTCTAAAATAGACAGAGGACTTTTAATTGGGTACAATGGTAATACTTTTTATATCATTACTTTATGAAAGAGTCGTATTCTCGTAAAATAAATAAGATTTTTAATAAGGCTGTAGGTAAGATAAATAAAATAAGCAAAATTGTGCAGAAAGTTTGGTATAACATACAGAATACACAGCGGACGCGTGTGGTGCTTGGTGTGGTAGGTCTGGCGGTAGTAGTATTTGGCGGTATTGGTGTGTGGTACAAAATTGGAGTACGAAAGGTAAGTGAATTATCAGAGACACCATTCACCATAACAACCGCTCGAATTTTTCATCTACCGGTAGCATGGGTGGATAACCGTAAGATTGAGTATACGACCTATGTCGAAGAATTGCGGGCAACCAAAATGTTCTTTGAAACTGATACTACGGGGCAATTAACGAAGCTCAATGATCGAGAGCTGCGAGATTATGTGCTAGTGCGATTGCTCATCAATAATCTTACAGCTGAAGTTGCTCATGAATATGACGTGAAATTAACCAAAGAAGAACTAGAAGAGACGGTAAATACCCAGTTGATACAAAATTTTGAAAATAGGGAAAAAGCAGAAGAAAATATACGACAAAGATATGGGTGGAGTATCGAAGAGTTTGTAGAACACATTGTTACTCCAACAGAAATTGAGCGTAAACTCGTAAAAACATACCTTGACTCAATAGGCTATCCTGTTGATAGAGAAACAGCTCGTGGGAGAGCGCAAGCAGTGCTTGATCGGATCAAGAATGGGGAATCGTTTGAGACTCTCGCAACTGAATTTACACAAGATGCTACAGGACCACTTGGGGGAGATTTGGGTTGGTTTGTACGAGGAATGTTGGGTACTGAACTAGAAGAAAAAGCTTTTTCTCTCGAAAAAGGAGAAATGGCAAGTGAATTAGTCGAGAGTGAAGCTGGTTTCTATATCATAAGAGTGGATGACAAAAAGATGGGTGAGGATCCGAATACCGGTAGAGAAAGAGAAGAAGTGCGCGCACGAAATATATTCTTTCGAGTGGACAAAAATGACGCAAAGCCTTTTGCAGACTATATGAATAATCGGTTATTAGCTTCTAAGGTAAGGGTGATTGATGGTGTGCGGAATCCTTTGGCTGAGATTTTTGAACAAAATAGTGCAACCAAAGCAGAATAATAGTTACTTTTGTTGTTTTGGCCATATATTATTATGTCAAAAACATATACAAAATTTCTAATACTCATGGTAGGTGGTGTAATTATCGTAACCATAATTACACTTGGGAGTTGGTATGGAATAACTACACACGGCATAAGATCACTTTCTGAGTCACGAGTTACGGTTGCAGGGGCTTCAGTTTTCAAAATTCCTGTAGCATCTATTAATGGCGAGAAAATTCTATATACAGAATACGTGGATAATATCCGAGCCATGCGCAAATTTTATGTTACAGATACCACAGGATTGCCTCGACTCACTGAATCAGAGATGTCGAAGTATGTATTGAGTCGATTATTGTTTAATAAATTAACCAGTCAAATCGCGCCAGAATACAAAGTGGAACTTGAGCCTTCTGAAATAGAGAAGATTGTAAATGAAAATTTGCTTTCCAACTTCGGGAGTAGAGAACAGGCTGAAAAAGAAATAATGAATCGACACGGCTGGACCGTCGACCAGTTTGTGGAAAAAATTGTCAAGCCTGCAGAATTGGAACAGAAATTGTCAAAAGCATATCTGAGCTCTGTATATGATCCTGCCAAAAAAGAAATAATCAAAAAACAAGCAGAGGGAGCGCTCGGTCGAATCAAGAATGGGGAATCGTTTGAAAAAATTCTAGAGGAAAATGGTACGGGAAGTGGGGGAGATCTGGGGTGGGTCAGGCATGGGAGTATAAACGGAGAATTTGAGAGAGCTGTATTTTCAACAGAAGTAGGTGAAGTGGTGCAAGGCTTACTCGAAACTGAACGTGGATTTGATATTGTGCGAGTAGATGATAAAAGGACAGTAAAGGAAGAGGCAACAGGCGCTGATATTGAAGAAGTGAGAGTAAGTCATATCCTATTCCAGACGATCGATACTGATACAGAACAATTTACCAATTTTATGAATCAGCGATTGGCTGCTTCTGAAATTGAATTTGCAAAAGGTGTATCAAATCCTTTTCAGAAATGATGACAAGTAGAACGCGTGGTAGATAATAAAAAAACAGATAGTTCAGTATCAAATTAGTTTGCTACTTGCTATCTGCTTTTTGATATGGGCGAGGGACGGACACGATCAGCGCGTGCGACTTGGTGGTTGCGTGCGTGTCGTGTCTCGTCCCTGCCTTCGGTTCAGGATCTCATCACATTGCTCTCGTAGCTCGCGAGCATGAGGATGTCTGAGGGCCTGCGCACCTTGGGTCGGGCGCCTCCGTGGCACTTGAGCAGAGTGAGGTCTGCTCGTTCTTCGGGTCGGAGGTTGTCTTTGAAGGCCTTCATCGCACTATGGGCCTTCTCAGCGAGGCTCTTTTCAGCAGCAAATTTTTGTGACGGCTTCATTACTGCGTTCTCCTTGAGTATCTTGGCGGGTAATGGACTTTTGAACCGAATGGTAACCCTACCATTCAGCACTCAGTCAGTTTTGCAATACTTTATAGATTCTAAAATATCGCAATACTGACCAAATACAAAAAATGGTCAGGTTCTGTAAAGAACTTTCCTTACAAAGGAACGACCCATAATACCATATATTAGCCTATTTGTCAATATAAACAAAAAATCACCATGTGTTGGTGTTTTCATTGATGAGTCGACGCTGCGCACCCATCCTATGTTCGAGCATGAGCTCGACTTTTGGATAGATGCGCAGCGGCGCCGCGGCGGCTGCGTGCCTGCTTCCTGCGAGGGAAGATCCGAGGTGAAGCCGTCGTCTACTGTAGTTCAGCCGGGCCGATCAAGGCCTCGCACCGTCTTCCACAGTTGAGGAAGACGACTAACCAGCGAGTGCGCTCAGCAGTTCAGCAACGACGAATCGTGGCCCTTCATATGTTGCCCTCCTTTGGGCTGTGCACCGTGAAACCAGACGAAGCGTTGGTTGCCGAGGCATTACCCCAGCACGCCGAATCTAGTCGGGTACAAGAATACCATAGTTTAAAATTTATGCAAGTATAAACAAAAAATCGCCCTGGTAGGTGTTTTGTTTTTATGGCAACGGCCGCAGATGCTTCCCGAGCGGGTCGCAGACTGCGGCAGTTGGTCCTTCTCACTCCTCGTCACACTCCTCCTCTTCGGGCGGATCCGGAAGGGTCTCGAGTGCGGCGTAGATCGCTTCGGCGATCGTGGCGATAGCCACGAGTGTCGGATGACCTGTCTTCCTGAGGTCATCCTCATCGAACTCGATGTCGCCCTCGGAGGTCTTCGGCAGAATGTTGAGCGGGTAGCCGATCGTGTAAGCTGCCTCGGCGACACGGTCGAGGGCTTCTTTGAGGATGCTGCGTGCTTCGTGTTGCGATTCGTCGATCTGCTCCTGGTCCGGTGGTGAACTGGGCGAAATATCCGGGGTGTTGGACATTGAAAGGGTCCTTTGTGTGGGAAGGATGATTGTTGGACTTTTGGCAGCACACGCTGCTTAAGTCAGACCAGGATGAAAGTAGCAAAAATAAATGAAATTGTAAAGGGTCATCATATATAAAGTAATAAAAAATCGCCCTGCTGGGCGTTTGTTAGTGGAGTGATCGACGGCCGCGCCCACTACAGTGAGTGGAGGCGGCCGTCGAGAGGTTTGTCGCGTGTTTAGTGCGGCGGATCTTTATTGCTCATGTAGAACTCCTTGAGCATGAGGATTGGTCATTTTCCCCATCGATCGGGGAGGGGGAGTCAGACACAGGGGAATTGACAGCGTAGCCCCGCGCTGGTGACGGTGGGTGGGCGGACATGGCCCGGGTTGGAGTGAGGGCAGAAGCTCGGAGCCTGCAGGCTTGTGAGCATCAATTGATCGTCATTGCCTTTTCTCTCCTGCCGAGGGAATAGTGCGAGCAGTATTTCTGATCGCTCCTAATGTGACGCAGCCAAGATTTCTCTTGGGTTCGTCTGATTGCATATCGGACTGGTCAGCGGGCAACAAGTGCCCAGGGGTAGCTGGCAATCACCTCGCTACGGCCTATGGGTACAGAAATTACCTGGTAATTATGTTTCTGTCAATAGTTCTCGGTTCGATGGTTATCAACTTGACGTATGGTTAGAGATATTATATAGTTTTGTTCGTATGTACGAACAATTGTGATATGAGAATCATGACACCAACCAGAGAAGATTATATTCGAGCAGTATACTCACTCCACGAACAAGGATTGAGTGTTCGTATTATCGATATTGCTAGATATCTCAAGCTTGCACGTTCGACTGTGTCAGAACGAGTGCGTGATTTAGAAAAAACTCGTCTCATCAAGACTGATCGAAGTGGTGGTATCAATCTTACCAAACAGGGTATGACTCTTGCAGAAAAACTTACATACAAACATCGACTGATCGAAGTCTTTCTCCATGTAGTTTTGGGTATGGATACCAAAAAAGTACATGCTGAAGCACATGCACTCGAACATGCATTTTCAGATGAAGTAATTAGTCATCTTGCAAAATTTCTTGGTAATCCTACCATGGATCCGCATGGAAAAAGGATTAAGAAAACATAAATTTAGAATAGTTATCGTATGAATTTTAAAGATATATACACAACAACACTTACAGAAAAAGGATGGCGAGTGAAAAATACGACACCTAGTTTACCTGAAGTCAATAGTACTATTGCAGTGCCACAAAAGGTAAAAATATGGAGAAAATTACTTGCTTTTGTGGGGCCTGGATACCTGGTGGCAGTTGGGTATATGGATCCAGGAAACTGGGCGACTGATCTCGCGGGTGGATCTGCATTCGGGTATACACTCTTGAGTGTTATCTTGATCTCAAACTTGATGGCAATTTTACTCCAGTCACTTGCAGCAAAGTTAGGAATTGTCACCGGGCGAGATCTGGCACAGGCATGTCGTGATCACTATTCAAAACCAACGTCATTTATTCTCTGGATTTTGTGTGAACTCGCGATTGCTGCGTGTGATTTGGCAGAAGTGATTGGTTCAGCGATTGCACTTAATTTATTATTTGGTATTCCGCTCGTATGGGGTGTGTGTATTACGGCACTCGATGTGTTGCTGGTATTGTTTTTGCAGAATAAAGGATTCCGTTATATCGAAGCACTCGTTATCTCACTTATTGTCGTAATCGGCGGCTGTTTCCTGGCAGAGCTTATTTTCTCACGGCCAGATGTGATCGCAGTATTGGGAGGATTTGTCCCAAGTACAGAAATTATCAAAAACAAGGAAATGCTTTTTATCGCTATTGGTATACTTGGTGCAACGGTCATGCCGCATAACCTCTATTTGCATTCCTCAATTGTACAAACACGTAAATATGAGCGAACGAGAGAGGGGAAGAAAGAAGCAATCAAATTTGCAACGATTGATTCTACCGTTGCTCTCATGTTTGCGTTATTTATTAATGCAGCAATTCTTATTGTTTCAGCGGCCACATTCTTTACAACCGGACAACATGAGGTGGCTGAAATTCAAGATGCATACAAATTACTTTCTCCAACTTTGGGAGTGGGGATAGCGAGTATATTATTCGGAGTCGCACTTCTTGCTTCGGGTCAGAATTCAACACTTACGGGAACGCTCTCAGGTCAGATTGTTATGGAAGGTTTCTTGAGACTGAGGTTGAAACCATGGCTTCGTCGGCTAGTTACGCGATTAATTGCAATTGTGCCTGCGGTGATTGTAACAGTTTTTTATGGCGAAAGCGGTACCGCAAAATTGCTTATTTTGAGCCAGGTAATACTTAGTATGCAGCTTTCATTTGCTGTAGTGCCTTTGATTTTATTTACCAGCGACAAAGAAAAGATGGGTGAGTTTGCAAATAAGCTCTGGATCAAGATTCTTGCGTGGATCGTGGCGGCTGTTATTATTGTTTTGAATGTAAAACTTCTGTCAGATGTCTTCGGGCTTACAGATTTCATCACAAAACTTTTCTAATCTAAAGCTAAAAACTCAAAGTTTAAATCTTCAACTCAAATCGTAAAACATTTGAGTTTTTAGGTATGGTTTTACATGTTGCACTTTGAATTTTGAATTTGTTTAGGTATAATGAGTAATATTATGAATCAAAAAATTCTTCGAGCGTTTGAACGTGTCTGGGCAGAGCGCGTAAAATTTGCAAAATATGTAATTGTGGGCACTGCGAGTGTTGCAATTGATCTCTGCCTACTTACAATTTTTGTTCAGTGGCTCGATCTCAACCCTACACTTTCAGTAATTATCAATCAGGCACTGGTGATGGGATTCAATTTCACCTTGAATAAAAAATGGTCATTTGGGAGTACGGGTGCGACACACCGAGAGCTCATACGGTATCTGCTACTCGCCGCATGGAATTATTCATTTGCGGTTGGAGCAATGTATATAGGAAATGAGTTGTGGGGAGTGCCATATTTATTAGTTAGGGTAAGTTCGATTGCCTGTATGGTATTGTGGAATTTCGCGTTGTTTCGGTTCTGGGTGTATAAAAAAGAAGAAAATGTGGTATAAAAATGAAGAACCCCGCGAACATCGTGTCGGCGGGGTGAGGCGGGTGAGAGTGGCAGCGCCGACTTTTCGTCGGCTATTCCACCAGCTCAAAGATCAGTAATTGACCTCTACGCTCCGTGGGTTGACTGTTCTCGATCGCCAGACCGTGACTGTAGCCAATCAGCATGGCGATATTGCGGCACTGATCCTCGGTGAGAACGTCGTGCCACGCCCAGAGGTCAAGCTGATGGATATACCCACCACCCCGTCTGGGTACTTCCAGATCGATCCCGCTCCGGACGAAGCACGCTGTATGCGCTCTTTCCGCTATCCGGAAGCAGATCTTATCTCCAGGCTTCAGGGCAGTTGCTATACCACCCATATATCTTAAAGCGCCCATTCGAAGGCTCCTTTGTCCAGAGAAAGTATGTGATTGGGTATACTGGACGAAAGATAGTATGATACAAAGACGATTTTGTCAAGATATGTGGCATGGTGTGTATAAGTTGTAATTTATAAAAATTTTGCTAGAATAAGACAAAA
>CAZMEW010000004.1:65193-65557 GCA_964565405.1 uncultured Gammaproteobacteria bacterium | reverse complement strand
AACGTGGAATGGAAATCATGAGCGATGATGAGTATCTTGAGATCACTCCTCAAAGTACCCGTCTTCGAAAAAAGTTTTTGACTGAAGTTGAGAGAAATAGAAATAAGCGAACTACTTAACCTAGGTTGTCTAGTTACAATCGGTGCGTTATACTACGGCGTGCCGAAATGGGCGCGTGGTGAAATGGTATCACTAAGGTCTCCAAAACCTTCGTCGTAGGTTCGATTCCTACCGCGCCTGCTGATTTATACAAAAAATCACCATACACTGGTGATTTTTTGTTGCTCGCCGACTGGTGTCCTGCGAGCAGGATACTATTTCGTCGGCGGTGGTCTAGCGCGTGTTTCCACGGCTTCTCCTAGGG
>CAZMEW010000004.1:26102-65183 GCA_964565405.1 uncultured Gammaproteobacteria bacterium | reverse complement strand
CGAATCTCTTGTTCCATAATTAGTGGCCTCGAAGATATTGGGTCACTAATTTTTTATATGGAACACACTACCACGGTGGGCTTTGAAAGCTTACCTATTGCCCCAAAACTCTTAGAGATTTTGGCGCAAAACAATTATACTCATCCGACTCCAATCCAATTGAAGTCTATTCCAGTTGCAATTGAAGGAAAAGATATGATTGGTATTGCTCAGACTGGTACAGGAAAAACGCTTGCATTTGGAATTCCGATGATCCAGCGATTGGCAAAATTAAAAGCTCAAGGGCTTGTGTTGGTGCCTACTCGCGAACTCGCATTGCAGGTAGATGAAACAATCAAAAAATTAGGGAGCACACTTGGGTTAAAAACGGCTGTTATTATTGGTGGAGCGTCAATGTATCATCAGATCAATGAACTTCGTCGTAAACCGCATGTGATTATTGCCACTCCTGGGCGTCTTGTTGATCATCTTGAACAGAAGACTGTTAGTCTTGAACAGGTGCAGATTGCAGTCCTTGATGAAGCGGATCGAATGTTTGATATTGGGTTTGCACCACAGATCAAGCGGATTCTTTCGTTGGTTCCACGAGAAAGACAAACATTGCTTTTTTCTGCAACTATGCCGCCAGACATCGCAAAAATGGCAGCCAATCATATGCAATTACCGCTTCGGATTGAAGTTGCACCGCAAGGTACAAGCTCAGCAAATGTAGAGCAAGAAATTTTTATCATCCATAAAGAAGGGAAGATGCAACTACTTCAAAAATTACTTGATGATAATAAAGGAACGGTACTCGTGTTTTCTCGTACTAAGTTTGGTGCCAAACGTATTGCTGCTGCACTTCGTCATATGAATCATACGGCAGTGGAGATTCATTCGAATCGTACTCTGGCTCAGCGAAAAGCTGCGCTTGCGGGATTCAAATCCGGGCAGTATCGGATTCTTGTTGCGACGGATATTGCAGCGCGTGGAATCGATGTAACTGGGATTTCATTGGTAATCAACTTTGACTTGCCAGATAATTCTGAAGACTATGTACATCGAATTGGGCGAACTGGTCGTGCCGGACACACGGGAAAAGCAGTTTCATTTGCCACTCATCAGGAGCGAGCTCAAATTAGGCAAATTGAGCGATTAATTAAAAAGACTTTACCAATTATTGGACTACCCACCCTTCCTCCCAAAGTTGAAGTGCCTCGTACTCTGCAACATGAAGAACGGATCCATGGAGGACATAGACGTTCGTTTCGTGGAGATAGGTCTCGTGACGAACGAAATTTTGGTCACGGGGGGCAGAGACGAAACCGAAAACATCGATATGGCAATCATCGTGAGAGACCACAGGGTGACAGTGGCACGACTGCTCAGCAACCATCGTTTCATCGGACATTTCGAAAATCACGTCCTGAATAAATTTATTTGTTAATTACTCAAACAACCCTTAGCATGTAAGGGTTGTTTTATGCTTGACGTCCTCGTGAAATCGTGTTATGGTGAGATACTTTTTAATTGATCATACTCCTATTTGATTTTATGAATCCAATGGAGTCGGATCAATTCGGTCTGACATCAGAAAGGAGTTTCTCATGTACGTGTTCATGCTCATACTCATGACTCTCTGCTGCTCTGCCTGCGCCACTACCATTACTCCACACGATCACCCATCTCTCGTGACCGAGCTCGAAGAGCTGCGAAATGCGTTCGAGGATCTTCAGATCCTCTCGAACCACGAACATCTAGCGCTCGATTACTTTCTTCGCCGGAAGGAGGGGAAGGGAAATGGAGTCTATGTCGACTACCCTTCGAGTGTTACCATGGAGAAGCTTACCTCTATCAAGGTGCCGCGTGATATGATTGTCACAATCGCGGTACGCCCTCGGCATGAATTGAGGTATTGCGTGTGGTATATCCACCTTTGGAGTGTGTCCAGGTATGGAGTGATTCTGCTTCTCGACCGATTGAAGATCGAAGAAGGTGCTCGGTCGGAGAGCTGTAACTACGCGCAGGAAAAGTTCGAGGGGTGGAACTTTTCTAATCGAGTTATCGATCCTTTCGTTGAGACACCTTCGATACTCCGAGGTGTGAACGATCCTCCCGTCGTTCGCTAGAGGCTCTTCGAGCCTCATCCCGACCAGCATTTCGCACCGACTGTCAACCCGACACGAGTGCGAAACGCGTCGGGAACAGTCTACCCCGTACTATATTAGTACGGGGTTTTTGTTTATCCGAATAGGCGTTTGAAGAATCCGGTTTTTGATTTTTTTGGTGTTTGGGTAATTTCTTGTATTTCAATTTCTTCAGTTTCAGGTTCGATGTTTCGTTCAATATGCAGAAGACCAGGAGTATCATTTTGTGTTTTTATTTTTATCAGTTTTGCTGCAATGTATGGTTCAATATATTTTTTAAATTCTTTTTCTATGTTATCAGTATTTTTATCTTCGAAATAGTCAAGTTCTTTTTTCACTTTCATTTTCATCTGGTCTGGTAAACTATTTATTAATATTTCAATTTCTTTTTCTTCCTGTTCATTAAAAATTGGAAAAAAGATCTCAAATCTTTTGATAATACGCACTTCCATCTGTTTTTTAAGAACCGCCTTTTCTTCATCGCTTATATGATTATCATACGGTGTCACTGCAAGTCGTTTTTCAAATGTTTCTGTATATGCTTCTTCGACTGTATCTTCAAGGTCTATTCCTGCATCATGAGCCCGATCAATCACTGTTACTGCGTTATTGTTTTTTTGTGCAGTTTTAATATTCTCGAGTAAATTTTCTGTTTTTTGAGCGTCTTTTGCTGAAGGTATCTCTGGTGGGGTGTATCCTCTTTTTTTGCCATCACCGTAATTCGCTTTGTGTTGAATTGCATTTAAGGATTCTGATAATTTTTCAGTACCATATGATTTTACGTAGTCTTGTGGGGTAATATGTCTTTCTCTTTCTGCCATATAATTCTAGTTTAGTGTAAATATGGTATACTATATCTCAATCATTTTGTTATGCCAAATAAAAGTAAGACATATTCGCAAGCCTATATTGTCACTGTTGACATGGGATATGGGCATCAGCGCGCGGTGTATCCACTTCGTGACATTGCAGCTTCTCCAGTGGGTTGGCAAGATGCGACTATTATCACTGCCAATAATTATGGTGGTATTCCACGGAGCGATCGAGTGCGGTGGGAGAGTAGTCGAAAGATGTACGAATGGGTTTCCCGATTGAAGAAGGTGCCTCTTATTGGTCCGCTTTCTTTTTCGATTATGGATTACATCCAGCGAATTGACCCCTTCTATCCCAAGCGAGATTTATCACGACCGACGCTTCAAGTAAAAGAAATGTATCGGATGATTGGTGAGGGATGGGGCAAACATTTGATTGACACACTCAATCAGAAACCGCTTCCATTACTTACTTCTTTTTTTGCAGTTGCTTTTTTTGCTGAGGAGCATGGATATGAAGGTGAAATTTATTGTTTATGTACTGATACTGACATTAGCCGTGCATGGGCACCGCTTGATCCAAAAACGAGTAGGATCAAATATTGTGCTCCTAATAAGCGAGTGAAACAGCGTCTTGAACATTATGGTATTCCCCCAGAGCGTATATATGTAACCGGCTTTCCATTGCCCAAAGAAAATACGGGAACCAAAACTTTATCAACATTAAAACAAGCGCTTGGGTGCAGAATTACTAATCTCGATCCTAACTTGCGGTATCAACGCAAATATGAGCCTACCATTCAATCGTATCTAGGTTCCCGTTATTGTAGTATTGATCATGAACACCCTCTAACTATTACTTTTGCGGTTGGGGGGGCGGGTGCACAGCGTGACATCGGGATCACGATACTTGAAAGCTTACATGAATATATCGATGCTGGTAAAATAAAATTAAATTTGGTCGCTGGTTCACGAAATGATGTGTATGGTTATTATGAGAATAAAGTAAGAGAATTGCATCTGAATGAAAATCATTCTGGGATGGTGCATATTATTTATGATGCTCAAAAAATGGAATATTTTGAGAAGTTTAACAATGCTTTGTTGACGACTGATATTTTGTGGACCAAACCAAGTGAACTTTCTTTTTATGCTGCACTTGGGTTACCGATTATTATCGCGCCTTCCATTGGTTCTCAAGAGGATTATAATCGTGCATGGCTTCATTCGATCGGCGCAGGCTTCGAACAGGAGGATCCTCGGTATACACATCAGTGGTTGTTTGATTGGCTTGAATCAGGATGGTTGGCAGAAGCTGCTGTTAGCGGGTTTCTTCATGCACCTAAAAGTGGTACGTATCATATTCAGGATGTGATACTCAAAGGTAAACGAAGTGAAATTGAAGATATACATTTATTGTAAGTATGCTCTCAATCATTATTGCTCTTATTGGTTACTTGTTTCTCGCCGCGACTTTTATTCTTGATAAATATATTTTATCACGTACCGAAGTCGCGAAACCCGGTATCTATGCATTTTATTCAACTATTATTATGTGGGCGGCGTTGCTCGTATTGCCTTTTAGTTCGGAAGTATGGCCTATACGTGATATTACAATTGGTTTATTATCTGGATTCGCATTTGGACTTGGACTCTATTTCCTCTACCGCGCGGTTAAAGGTGGAGAGGCGTCACATGTTAATCCAATTAGTGGTGCAGTCGTTACTCTCGTAACCTATGCATTGTCACACATCTTTTTGTCTGAGCATCTCTCGGGTCTACAGCTTACAGGAATCGCATTATTGGTTGCGGCTTCTCTGTTTCTTTCTTTCGAAGAAACACAGAGAAATAAAGGATTTCATATTGGATACCTATGGGCAATCGTATCGGGTATTTTTTTTGCATCATCGCATGTGAGCGCAAAATATTTGTATGACATACATGATTTTCTTCCCGCGCTCGTGTGGACGAGGGCTGGTGCCGGAATCCTCGGTCTAATTTTACTTGCGGTACCTGATGTGTGGAATGAGATTTTTGCACGGTCGGGTTCTCAAAGAAAAAAGAAAAAGAATCATAGGAAAGATTCACTTGTTTTGGTGTGGATTGCAAAAATTGTAGGAGTTGTTGCGGTTGTGTTGATTCAATATGCAACTGCGTTGGGTTCTGTTACTGTAGTACATGCCATGAGTGGCATCCAATATGCGCTGATGTTTTGTGCAATTCTTGCGCTAAGTAAATTTTCACCCAAAACATTCAAAGAGTATTTTTCAAAACGTGAGCTTATCCTTCAGAGTATTGGGATTTTGCTCGTGGTTATCGGCTCATTATTTATGGTAATTCCTTGTCTATGCGTATAGGTTGGCTAGGCCTCATCATTGGGTTATTAGGACTTTTGTATGGTGGATTATGGTGGTACGGTAGAGCAGTACATCCTATACAGTACGGTATTAGTTTTAGCCCCGGTCATGCTGCATGGTTAGGATATGATTGGAAAAAAATGTATCAGGAAATGCTTCGTGATCTTCGACCACCGTTTATTCGACTCTCCGTCGATTGGGATCAGGTAGAAGCGGTTGAAGGAACCTATGACTTTTCTTCGATTGATTTTATGATGCAGGAAGCTCTGACACAGCACACTCAAGTCGTTCTTGCTCTCGGACAAAAAACTCCGCGTTGGCCTGAATGTCACTTGCCAGGCTGGCTGGGACAAAAAACATCTGAGGAGTATTTACAAAAATTATACGCGTATGTGTCAACTACTGTTGATCGGTATAAAGATCATCAAGCGCTCGAGTATTGGCAGGTAGAAAATGAACCATATATCAAATTTGATTTTGGTAGTTGTGAGAAATTTGACATTGATGCTCTTGATGAAGAAGTATCTATTGTTCGGTCTCAGGATACGATTCACCGTATTATTATTACTGATAGCGGTGAACTTGCGATATGGTATCCAGCTGCAAAAAAGGGGGATATTTTTGGAAGCACATTGTATCGTGTAGTTACCACTCCCAGTGGAAAAGTATTCACGTATGATTGGTTGCCTGCTGGTTGGTTTCGAGCACGTGCGAAAATATTCGGTTTATCACCTGATAAGTTTTTTATTTCAGAATTGCAAGCTGAACCCTGGATTCATACGGGCGACATAGCTTCGACTTCAATTGATCATCAATTTCAAACAATGAATATTGAACAGATGAAGAAAAATTTTGAGTTTGCAAGACATACTGGAGCGTCGAGGGCATATATCTGGGGAGTTGAGTGGTGGTATTGGATGAAATATACACATGAAGATTCTAGCTTTATTGATGTTGCCCGTGAATATATGGGTGAATGATGAGCATGTATCTATATAACGTTTTACGTCTTGAGTTCATTGTATGTCATATAGGCAAAAAATTTCAGATGAAGTGGTACATTTTCGAGGCTTATTTCAGCGTCGTATTCCTTTGATTCAGGGGACTGCACTTATTGTCAGCGGTACGATTGGTGCTGGAGTCTTGGGTCTTCCATATGCTGTTTCTCGTGCGGGTGCTTTGATCGGATTTATCTATATTGTGATACTTGGACTTCTCATGACGGTCCTTAATCTCATGCTCGGACAGCTCGTGTCCGTACAGCCAACTCCTGTGCAGTTGTCAGGTCTTGCTCGTAAGTATTTGGGGAAATGGGGAGAGTATGTTATGACCGCGCTTCTCTACACCATGCTTTTTGGTGTACTGTTGGTGTATCTAATCGGAGAAGGTGAGACACTTGCGGCGTTGTTCGGCGGTGAAAGTGTCTATTGGACCATTGGTTTTTTTGTTCTGGCTTTGGGAATTCTTGCGACCGGTATGCGAGTGATCAGGCGTATTGAATCGGTTCTGGTGATCGGTGTACTTGCAGTCGTATTTATGATTATTCTATCCGGTTTACCACATGTTCGTGCGGTAAATTTAGCGTCCTCTGATATTTTTGAACTTCTTTTTCCGTACGGAGTAGTGCTTTTTGCTTTTCACAGTACTACGTCCATACCTGAAGCGTATAGTATCCTCAGATATAAAAATGGTACGTATAAATATGCCATCATGTATGCTGGTCTTATCGCAATTCTTGTATACGCTGCATTTGCTCTTATGGTGGTTGGGGTAATGGGGAGAGATACTACACAGATTGCAACGATCGGACTTGAGAGCTTTGTGGGGCATTCGGCATTTATATTTGGAAATATATTTGCGTTTCTTGCTATGGGGATGTGTTTTCTTATTACCTCCCTTTCGCTTCGCGATTCTTTGGTGTGGGATTATTCATTCAAAGAATGGCTAGCAACGATACTGGTTGCGATAGTACCATTTTTGCTTTTTTATTTTGGTCTTAGAAGTTTTGTCTTTGTTATCGATATTGTAGGCGGCGTATTTGTGAGTCTTGAATTATTTTTGATTATTCTCATGTACTGGAAGGCATATAGAAAAGGGGAGTTTGCACATACTACGTATACATTACATAAAATTACATGGTCTATGATCCCCCTTGTTCTTGCCTTTGCAGTGGGCGCCGTGTATAGTGTGATGAAGTTATTTTAAGTATCTATGACTATTATACAAGCTATTGTTCTTGGAATGGTTCAGGGTTTTTCTGAATTTTTGCCGATTTCTTCTTCAGGTCATTTAGTATTAGTACCCGCACTACTTGGTTGGGGAGTGCAGGCCCAGGCGTTCGATATCGTAGTACACATGGGCACCCTTGTTGCAGTCATTGTCTATTTTCGAAAGAAAATTTTTTCTATCTTTAGAGCCTGTATCAATTTTCGTACTCCAAGCCCTGAAAAAAAATTGGGTCTTGCAATTTTGCTTGCTATGATTCCCGCCGGATTGGTTGGATTATTTTTTTCTGAATATATAGATTCCGTATTCCGTACGCCGCGTGCTGTTGCATATAGTCTTATGATCGGAGCGGTGATACTTTTTTATGCCGATTGGTATAGTCGTAGAAAAGTTGCCTCACATCAGGATATTTCCCGTATAAGATTTTTCGATTCTATGATTATCGGGTGCGCACAGGTCGCGGCATTGATTCCCGGTATAAGTAGATCAGGAATCACGATTTCGGCAGGATTGTTCCAGAAATTTTCCAAGACTGACGCAGTCGAATTTTCTTTTCTCATGAGCATTCCTGTTATTGCTCTTGCCGGACTCTCTGCGTTTAGAGATATTCTCACCAAGGGGAGTGCAATTGGGATCACGGTACCTATATTCGGAGTTGGTTTTGCGGTTGCGGCGATTAGTGGATTTTTTTCGATTTGGCTTACTTTCTTTATTGTACGAAAACTCAATTTTTCTATTTTTGTTGCATATAGAATTTTGCTCGGTATAGCTATTTTGATATTCGTTGTATAGTTTGACTATATTTTGAAAGTATAGTATGATAAGTATGATAAATCATACTTATTTTATGTCACATACTGAGGCACCTATGTACGGAACGTGTCATGGGAGTACATCGCTTGGTGAACGCGGTCAGATTGTTATACCAAAAAAAGTTCGAGCAAAACTCGGCCTCAAGAAAGGTGACCATCTGATTGTAATCGAGAAACACGGGATTTTGGTCTTAGCACCGAGTCGGGTTGTTGAAGATATGATCTCTGACTTCTCTGATTTTACCCAGGAGCTTAGAAATAGCGAAATTAATCAATAATATACTTGTAATTTAACATGTACTATGAATGAGACAGCACCGTTGTCAAAGACTAAACGATGGTATAAGAAAAAATGGTTCTACATTACACTTATTGCGTTAGTGGTGGTAGGCGGAGGAGTGTATGCTCAATCAAGAAATAAAACAGTTGTGCCCCAATATGAAACTGCTCGTGTTGAGCGCGGGAGTTTGGTGCAAACTGTTGATGCATCAGGAAATGTAGAGTCAGCCGATGAACTCGATCTTCGTTTTGAATCAAGTGGTAAAATTGCAAAAGTGTATACCACGGTGAATTCAGAAGTGAAAAAGGGTGCTGTGTTGGCTGATCTTGATCTTGGTGAACTTAATGCACGTATTGAACAGGCAAGCGCTGGAGTACTGCAGTCAGAAGCAACCCTTGCACAGATCAGAGCATCTGCTAATGATGCTATTACTAATGCTGAGGCAGCGGTTGAAAAGGCAGAGCTTAATTTGAAATTATCAGAAGGGGGTATGGATAGTCAGATTGTACGTGATGCGTATGCGGACGCAGTGGGTCTCATTATTAAGACTCAGACCATGGTTGCGGCGGCGCTGACTGAGGCAGATAATATATTAGGAATTGACAATGAATTTGCAAATGATACGTATGAGTCTGAGCTTTCTATTGAAAATCCGAATAATTTGGTTGTTGCGCGTAATCAATATCTTATCGCGTCTGAAGACCGAAAAGAGCTCGACGTCAAGGCCAACAAACTTTCGCTTACATCAACACAGACAGATATTGATGCAGGAATTGTAGCGACCGAAGAGGCACTGGTGTCGGCAAAAGATTTATTGTATAAAGTTTCTGAAGTTTTGAATGCATCTGTTGCGGTAGGGCGTCTGACACAAACTACGCTTGATAGTCTCAAATCAGGTATTGCAACTGAACGCAGTACAATTAATACACAATATGCGCTTTTGATTACTCAGAGACAGGAAATTCAAAATGCTAAAAATAGTTATACGACGTATAGCGTTGCCTATGCGCAAGCACAAAAGAATTTGGAGAATGCTAAAAATAAGGCAGCTGCGGATATTGCTGCGTATGAGGCGTCTATCAGAGAGTCTCGCGCTTCTGTGTCTGCTTCTATTGCTTCTCGAAATAAATCACGTATTGTTGCGCCTATTGGAGGGAAAGTGGCAAAAGTTGCTTTTAAGACTGGTGAGTTCGTTACCTCTCAAGATGTCATGATAAAATTGGTCAGTCCTCGATTTGAAGTCAAGGTAGATATTCCCGAAACTGATATTGTCAAGATTGCGACAGGTGTGTCGACAACGGTTACACTTGATGCGTATGGAAGTGATGTCGTATTCAATGGTGTGGTTACTGAAATTGAAAGCGGAGAAACAGTTATTCAGGATGTGGTATATTATCAAGTGACTGTAGTTCTTGAGGAAAGAAGTGATTATCCATTTCTTAATGGGATGACCGCTGATGTGATTTTCTTTACTGAAAAGAAAGATAGCGCATTATATATTCCTCAGCGTGCAATTAAAACTGATGCAGGAAAGAAAACTGTACGGGTACTAGAAAATGGAGTAGCAGTCGAAGTTGAGATTGAAACCGGACTTCGTGGAGACGATGGATTTGTTGAAATTTTATCTGGACTTGAGGAGGGGCAGGAAGTAGTGGTGCGTGAGCGGACCGAATAGTTTTTGAAGAAAATTGTAGCATATACAGCAATCTGGTGTATGGTTGATTTAGGGAAAATTTATACGACAATTGGAAAACTAGCAGAAGAAAAAAATGTCCGCGCATATGCTGTTGGAGGATTTGTGCGTGATCTGCTCATGCGCACAGAGACAGTCAAAGATCTGGACGTAGTGGTTGAAGGAAGTGGTATACAATTTGCCCGTGCATTTGATGAAACGGTAAAACAAGAGGGGAGTCTGGTTGAATTTCCTGATTTTGATACTGCACGGTATGTATATACCACAGAAGATGGCCTGGGGGTAAAGACCCGTCTCTTCGAGCTTGAATTTGCGGGAGCACGAACCGAAGTATACGATTCTGATTCTCGAAAACCACATGTTGAAGCTACTACGCTTGAAGAAGACTTAAAACGACGCGATTTCACTGTCAATGCGATTGCTCTGCCGATTACGTCATCTGGATTGGGAAATGAAGTTATCGATCCTTTTGATGGTGCGCTTGATATTGGAAAAAAAATACTTCGTACCCCACTTGATCCGGATATTACATTTTCAGAAGATCCGCTTCGGATGCTTCGCGCTGCGCGTTTTGCTTCTCAACTTAATTTTACCATTGAAGAGAAAACATACGACGCGATCGCTCGTAATCGTGAACGATTGAAAATTATTTCAAAAGAGCGAGTGTGTGAAGAATTTTTCAAACTTCTCAGTACTCCCGTTCCATCGGTTGGATTATGGATTTTGTACCAGACAGGTCTTATGAATGAGTTTCTCCCTGAAGTAAGTGAACTGAATGGTGTTGAAGAATTGTATGGTCATCAACACAAAAATAATCTGGTGCATACCTTCAAAGTTGTTGATAATATTGCTGAGCGGACTGATAAGGTGCTTCTTCGATTTGCAGCATTGATGCATGATATTGGAAAACCTGGGACAAAAGCATTTATCGCTGGGCGAGGGTGGGCATTTGATATGCACGAACATTTGGGTAAAAAAATAGTGCGAGATGTTGGCCGTAGACTCCGCATGAGCAAAGATGATATTGAATATGTGGCACTTCTTGTTCGTTGGCATCAGCAGCCGATTTCCCTAATGGATGATGGTGTGACTGATAGCCCGGTACGACGGTTGATTGTCAATCTGAAAGATCATCTTCATGATCTGCTTACCCTGTGCCGGAGTGATATTACGACCGGAAATCCATATAAACTCAAGAAACGATTGAAAAATTATGACTTTCTTGAGAAGAGGATCGTTGAAGTTATGGAAAAGGATAAACTCCGTGCGTTTCAGTCACCTGTGCGAGGTCAAGAGATAATGGAGTATGCTCAACTTAAGGCTGGTCCGACGGTTGGTAAGATTAAGAAACGGATTGAAGACGCGATTCTTGATGGTATTATTCCCAATGAGTATGATGCGGCAAAAGAATATTTTGAAAAGATCAAAGAGGAATATCTGAAAAATGCCGAGGAATGGGAGATAGTGAGTAAAAAGTAAAAACGCAAAAGTAAAAAGATACGCATTTTTCTTTTTACTTTTTCCCTTTTACTTTTGCATTTTTATTATGTCCAAACTTATTGAAGTGAAAAATTTGAAAAAACAATACGAAACTGAAGGGGTGATTACCAAGATTTTGCATGGAGTAACTTTTGATATCGATCGCGGTGAATTTGTATCTATCATGGGACCATCTGGATCTGGAAAATCAACGTTGATGCATATTTTGGGTTTTCTTGACACGTTATCTGAAGGATCATTTTTTTTTGAAGGGCAAGATGTAAGCACGTTGTCTCAAGATGAACTTGCTTTTATGCGCAGCAAGAAAATTGGCTTTGTGTTTCAGGCATTTAATTTGCTCAATCGCTCAACTACACTTGAAAATGTAATGTTGCCTTTACTTTATACGAATGTTCCAAAGAAGGAGCGCATTACACGAGCGACCGAGCTTTTGAATCAGGTGGGATTGGGTCATCGACTTGAATATTCACCCAACAAATTGTCTGGAGGGGAAAAGCAACGTGTTGCAATTGCTCGGGCTCTCATCAACAATCCAGAAGTGATTTTTGCGGATGAGCCCACCGGAAATCTTGATTCAAAGTCAGGTCTACAGGTGATGAAGATTCTTCAGGATTTGAATGAAAAAGGACATAGTATCATCCTCGTTACTCATGAAAAATACACAGCTGAACATGCTAAGCGTATTATTCGTCTGAAAGATGGTCTTATTGAATATGATCGTGAAGTGACACAGAGACAGCTTGCAGGTGAGAATGCCACGCTTATGAAATAAGATTGTGTTGAGCTATTTTGCAATCTATGGATTTTTTGGAAACTACTAGTAATGCATTGAAAATTATTACACGAAGTAAAGCACGTTCTTTTTTAACGATGCTTGGTATTGTGATTGGAGTTATGGCTGTCATTATCGTCATGTCGGTCGGTGCGGGTGCACAGAGTCTTATTCTTAATCAGGTTAAGGGACTGGGTTCTAATCTCGTAGTGGTCTTACCTGGCGCATCCGAAGAAGATGGTCCTCCAGCTTCGGCTTTGGGTATTGTCGTCACGACCCTTACTTACGATGATGGTCAGGCAATTCTTCGTGACGCGTGCCCTTGTATTGAACATCTGACTACATACGTTACCGGAAATGACATTATCACCGCAGGTGAATATACGACACGTGGAAATTACGTTGGTACCAATGCTGCATATATTCAAGTCGAGGATACTGAAGTTTCTGAGGGCCATTTCTTCTCTGATGATGAGGAGAAAAGTTATGCTACCGTAGCTGTGCTGGGTTTTGGCATGAAGAAAGATTTGTTTGGTGATGAAGATGCTATTGGTAAGCGTATTCGTATTGGTAAGGTCAATTTTACCATTATTGGTGTTATGAAAGAGCGAGGGGTGAGTGGGTTTCAAAATCAGGACAATCAGCTATTTATTCCAATCAGCACTGCACAGCGATTACTTCTGGGAATCAATCACGTGAATTACATACGCATGAAGATCAATTCAGCGGAAAATGTTACGAGGGCTTTGGAGGATGTACGTGAGGTTTTGCGTGATCGACATGATATTAAACCTGATGAAACTGATGATTTTTCAGTTCGTTCAATGGCACAAGGACTTGATGTGTTAACGAATATTACCAACGCATTGAAGTTTTTTTTGGTCGCAATTGCGAGCATTGCTTTGGTGGTGGGTGGATTTGGTATTATGAATATCATGCTGGCGGTCGTCCAGGAGCGTACTCGTGAGATCGGCTTACGAAAAGCAGTAGGCGCTACCTCTCGTCAAATAACTGTTCAATTTTTGATTGAATCTATGGTGATTACGTTTGTTGGTGGAACAATTGGTATTGCACTTGGGGTGGTCATTTCAGTCGTGGTGGCGACAGTTGCTCAGAGTATGGGGTATGCATGGGATCTGGTTATTACTCCTTCTTCGATTGTACTTGGTTGGGGTGTTTCAGTTGGTATTGGTTTGTTATTTGGTATCTTGCCTGCACGTCGAGCAAGTAAACTCAATGCGATCGAGGCATTGCGATACGAATAGTCTTATGATTTTTAAAGATTTATTTACCATATCTCTCACTGCGCTGTTGCGTCAAAAGATGCGTACTATACTTACGATTATTGCGCTTGGTATTGGTATTGCTTCAGTAGTGATTATTGTTTCAGCTGGGAAAGGTCTTGAGTCAATGATTGTCGGTGAACTTGATATTTATAGTCCGAATACACTCAATGTCGAAGTGCGCGTTCCTGGCAAGGGTAGCGGCGGAAGTTCGACTAGTATGGCAAGTGGGGTTACCATTACTACTCTTAAAAATAGCGACATGGAGGCTATCACGAAACATCCAAATATTTCTGTTGCGTATAATTACATCACGAGTCAGCAAGTGATCAAATATCGAGAGCAAAATAAGACTGTAACCGTTTTTGGGTATGGCGCTTATGCGGCTGAAGTTGATAATTTGAAGATCTCTGAGGGAAGATTTTATACTCCTGAGGAGGAGGCGTCACTTGCACAAGTTGCTTTTATTGGTTCGAAAATAAAAGAAGATTTTTTTGGAGATGATAGTGCGGTCGGTAAGACTATTTTTGTAAAAGGTAAATCATTTCGGGTAGTGGGGGTACAAGAACCTATGGGCGCTAGCTTTGGTTTTGACATGGATAGTGTTATGTATATCCCAGCTGAGACACTGCAAAAAAGGTTTATGGGAATCGACTATGCTATGGGTATTAATGCCCATGTGATCAATATGGCACAGTTGGCGAGTACCAAAGAAGATATTGAGATACTCCTTCGTGAGCGACATGATATTGATGATCCGGATAAAGATGATTTTGAAGTTTCTACGATGGTAGAAATTCGAGAAACACTCGAGGCTGTAGTAGGAGGAATCACTTTACTTCTTGTCGCGCTTGTATGTATTTCTCTTATTGTCGGTGGTGTGGGTATTACAAATATTATGTATGTGACCGTTGCAGAGCGTACTTTTGAAATTGGTCTTCGGAAATCCCTCGGAGCTCGCTCACGAGATATTTTATTTCAATTTTTAATTGAGGCGATGTTTCTCACTTCGCTTGGAGGTATATTTGGTGTAACTTTTGGCGTATTGATTTCTTATGTGGTATATCTGGTTGCAACACACGTTGGATTAGATTGGATTTTTGCAGTACCGCTCTATGCTGTCATACTCGCACTTGGATTTTCTACTGCTGTTGGATTATTTTTTGGACTGTATCCTGCGCGCAAAGCGGCAAAATTGAATCCAATTGAGGCATTGCGCAAAGAGTAGTTTCTTTGTTTCACCCTCTTGCGTCTGGCGGTGTTTTAGCGCTATACTAAGCCTACTATGTTTGCCTTTATCTGGAATGAAATTCTCTATCGGCCGCTGTTCAATGTATTGATTTGGTTTTATAATAACGTGACTGATCATAATTTGGGCTGGGCGGTAATACTTTTGACTATTTGTCTTCGTGTACTTTTGTTTCCTCTTAATATGATTGCCGAGTATAATCGGGTCAAAAATGAGGAACTTGGTCTTGAGATTGATAAGATGAGTAAGGATTTTAAGTATGATCCAGTACTTCGAAAACAACATGTGCGAGCTTTGATTAAAGCTCGCAAAGTCCGTCCTTGGGCAAAGACGCTCGGTCTTGCACTTCAGTTGCTCGTACTTATTTTGCTCTATCAGGTTTTCTGGAGAGGAATTACGGGTGAGAAGCTTATCCGCTATCTCTATGATTGGGTTGATTTTCCCGGAACAATCAATGTCATGTTCTATGGCTTTAACTTAGGTGCGCATCATGATATAGTATGGGCGGGAATTGTAGGGATGCTCATGCTTTTCGAAGTGTATATGGAGGTTCGAAGGAATAAGCGCGCTCCGACCAAAGGTGATTTACTGTATTTTATTTTATTCCCGCTCGCCACGTTTTATCTCCTCTGGATACTACCAATGGTAAAATCCCTCTTTGTATTGACCTCTATTGCTTTTTCTGCTATAGTGAATCCTTTATTGCATAGAGCAATGAAGAAAAAACCAGCAGAAGCTGATAAAAGTCATCATTAATATTCTATATGTCTGATTCCTCACTCGATAAGCTCATGTATTCGTTTGTAATGGAAGATGTACTTAAGGGTCTTTTTATCTACGTCCCACCAGGATATGTAGCGTGTGTATATGATCTTGGAAGAGGGGTACTGAAAAAAGTATTGACTCCGGGTCTTCATTTCAAGATTCCGTTCTGGCAAAAAGCAAAACTGTTCAATACCCAGACACTTGAATATGGGATTTCACGGCAATTTAATAGTGGAAACCAGAAGGCAATGGGGGATGTGCCGATTGCTGCAGTGACTCAGGATAACAAACGAATCGCAGTTGAGGGGACGATCCTTCTTCGTCTCGATATTCACCAGATTCCTATGATTTGGCAGACGATTGGTGAAGATTTTGTAGAAAAAATTATTCGTCCGACGATTCGCAGTCGTATGCGTATGGTTGTGACCCGATTTGCGTATGAAGATCTGGTGGGTAGTAAACGAGATTCTGTAGAAACTGAAATCAAAAATGAACTTGAACGTATTTTCTATCCTCGCGGAATCTATGTAGAAAATATCCTCCTCAGTGAGATCTCTCAGGTTACTGGTGCGGCAGCTGGAGGAGAATCATCTCCGAAGAAGGATGATCATGGCCATCACTAAGGTGATGGTTTTGTTTTTTAAGGTTTAATTGATTATATTACTATGCTTGAGGGATTTCGTGGTTTATTCTCACGAAAACGTGAAGGTGAGTATTCAAATAAGAATGAAAAATTGTATTTTTCGGGTAATTCGGAAAGTCGAAAAAGTGATGATCATGATGAAAATGAGGATAGTTTTATCTGCGATCATGACCGCAAATTTTATGCAGTTTTAGATGGTATTAGTGGAGAAGAGGGAGGGAAACTCGCTTCAGATGCTGCTAAACAAGCTCTGGAAGAGGAATTTGCTTCTATGCCAGCCGAATTGGTAATGGAAGATGCTGTTTTTAAAGTAAACGAAGCTATCCAGAAAGCGCATAATCGGGTGCGCCAAATTAGTCTGGAAACACAGGATCATCCTCCGGGCACTACGCTTACGGCAATCAAGTTTTTTCGTGATCCAAAAAGTAAAACCAAAGATGTATATGCTGTCGTCGGGAATGTAGGGGACAGTCGATTGTATCAGCTTATGAATGATGGAAATTTTCGTAGAATCACTAGAGACCACAATGTAGACTATTATGAAGAACTGAAGACTGCTGGGCAACCTCAAGCACCACGTATGGCGACTATACTTAGTAGAGAAAGCTTAGGTGTACAAGATAAACTGGATGATTGGGATGGACGAACATTGGAAATGAATGGTAAAAATATTGCGTTTGATGTAAAACGGCGTAATATTGTCTCGAGTGCTCTTGGTGGAAAGACCGAACGTCCAAATTTTGTAGATATTACTGTTGTAAAAGATATCAAACCTGGTGATAAGTTTTTTCTAACGAGTGATGGAATTCATGACAACTTAACCAATGACGAGATGAGGGAAGCAATTGAGAGTGTTGATAATCCTGATTTTGCCATCAAGAGTTTGATCAGTGCGGCTTACGAGCGTAGTCTTGAGCCAAGAAAAGATGGAGGAAATTTCCGTGCAAAACCTGATGATATGACTGCAGTGTTTGTAGGCGTTGATGCGTTCGAAGAAGCTTTGAAGAAAGCTGCTTAGTCTGCTTGATTTACCACTCAAAAAGAGGCTCTTGACGCCTCTTTTTGGTAGTGCTATATTATCACTCAGATAGTAGGAGTGATAATATGATGACCCCCCGAAAAGAAGCAATCCTTAAGTATATTATAGAAACCTATATCAAGGACGCCGAGCCAATCGGGTCAAAATTGTTGTCTGAAGATAGTGAGTTTGGGGTTTCAGGTGCGACTCTCAGAAATGAGATGCGAGAGCTTGAAGAAGAAGGTCTCCTTACTCATCCACACACCTCATCCGGTAGAATTCCGACTGAAGCAGGATATCGCTACTACATTCAGCATTTGATGAAGCCAGAAGTAATGGGAAAAAAAGTTGCCGATAAGATTGCTACTACACTCAAAGGTCAGCGTGAATTCGATCGTAAGCTCAAAATGTTTGCGCGTATCGTGTCTGAAATGTGTGGTACTGCAGTGATTGTTTCCTTCAAAAAAGATTCGTTGTATTACACGGGTATTTCACATTTCTTTTCACAACCAGAATTTCAGGATTATTCGTTTACGGTTTCGGTGTCAGGAATATTTGACGCATGTGAAGAAGTAGTTCCTGGATTATATACCGAGTATGGCGATACGGTTCCACGTATTTCTATTGGATCAGAAAATCCTTTTGGACCATTGTGTAGTGTTGTGGGAAAGAAAATGGATAGTAATACTCTCATTGCAATACTAGGACCACTACGCATGAGGTATAATCGAGCGATTACCTTATTGAATTATACTAATGACATATTTTAATTTCCATATTATGAGTGACGAAAAGAAACCACGATCAATGAGCGACGATCAACGAACTGATAATCAATCACCAGTTGATGTAGAAAAGTTGAGTAAAGAGTGTGAGGAATACAAACTTGGCTGGCAGAGAGCTGTGGCGGATTATCAGAATTTGAAAAAAGAAATGGAGTCCAATCGGCTCGAGCTGTTCACCTGGAGTGAAGAAAAGATTTTGAGTGAGTTCATTCCGATCTATGACAATTTCAAAAAAGCATTTGAGCATCATCCAGAATTAGATGGTGCAGATGAATTTCATAAGAAAGTGCAAAATTGGGTGAATGGGATTGGATTTATTAAAAAACAATTTGAAGAAGTATTGAAGAGTCATAATATTGAAGAGATTAAGACTGAGGGAAAATTTGATCCACAATTCCATGACGCTGTAACCGAGGAAGAGAGTGAACTTGAACACGGAGCGATCATTCGAGCGGTGGAGTCTGGGTATACGATGAAAGGGAAAGTGATCAAAGTGGCAAAAGTGGTGGTATCAAAAGGAAAAACATAATTATGTCGGAGTGTCATCCCTGCGGAATCGAGGATCTAGAAATTTTGTCTCTGGATTCCCGCTTTCGCGGGAATGACGCCAATATTATTAATTTCAACGCATATCGAACGGTATGGGTTGAACACAGGAGAACAGCATATGTCTCTCACACGCTGGATCCCCATGGATCCATTTGCTGAGATGGAAGAAATGATGCGCTCTCTTCCGTCAGTTACCAGCAATAATGCACTTGCGCAGCGCGGATTTATTCCGGCAGTTGACATCTATGAGACCAAGGATTCGGTCGTTGTAGAGTCCCAGCTCCCGGGGATCAATCCCGAAGAAGTAGAAGTAAGTGTGGAAAATGGCGTACTCTCGATCAAGGGTGAGCATAAACGCGAACACGAGGTCGAGGAGAAAAATTATTATCGCAAAGAAGTGCGTAGCGGGGTATTCTATCGCCAGGTCCCACTTCCCACTGAAGTTCAGGAGAATCGGGTCGCGGCTGAATTTGAAAATGGAATATTGAAAATTACGTGTCCCAAAGCTGAATCGGTGGAAAAGAAAAAAGTTAATGTGAAGATCACGAATAAAAATAAGTAATAGTTATTATCTAAAACCAATAGTAGGTGAAGGCTGAGCCATTTATTATTGGTACTTGAGCCACTTATCTCAACCGTGATCGTAGTACTCTGTACAAGTGCTACGTGGTTGAGCTGAGGGCTGAGGCTTTTGTGTGATATTTTATATATGGATTTATCAAAAGTAATAATTGAAACTGAACGATTGCGGTTAGTTCCAGTAATTCCCCAGTATCGTGAAGAAATTTTTCGAGAGTTTACGACAGAGATTACACGATTTATGTTTCCCAAGTCGCCTGAAAGAATTGAAGAAACGGATGAGTTTATTAGAAGTTCTGAGCAGGAATTAAAGGACGGTAAAACTTTGCAAATTGTAGTTTTGAAAAAAGAAAATGATGAGTTCCTTGGGTGTGGAGGCTTGAACAATATAAATACAAAAACCCCCGAACCTGGAATATGGATTAAGAAAAGTGCACATGGCGAGGACTATGGAAGAGAAGCTGTAACTGGTTTAAAAGAATGGGCAGATAAGAATTTGGAGTATACGTATCTAATTTATCCTGTAGATAAAAGAAATATTGCCAGTCGAAAGATACCAGAGTCTTTGGGAGGGGTTGTTAAAAGAGAATATAAACAAACTGGAATGGGTGGGCAAGAGCTTGATGAAGTTGAATATCATATTTATAAATAAATTAATCAATTAATTAAGTAAACATTTATGCCAAAAATATTAGGAATAGACTTGGGTACAACGAACAGCTGTGTCGCCATTATCGAAGGGGGTCAGCCAAAAGTACTCGAAAATAAAGAAGGAAATAGAACAACGCCATCAGTCGTTGCAAAGACTAAGAGTGGAGAGATTCTGGTGGGTCAGCTTGCAAAACGTCAAGCAGTGACTAACCCAACAAATACTATTTTTTCAGTAAAACGATTGATTGGTCGCCGTCCTCAAGACAGTGAAGTTGAAGTAACTAAAAAACATGTACCTTATACGATTGTCCCTGATGGCGAAAAGGTAAAGGTAAAAATGGCTGATCAGGATTATACCCCACAAGAAGTTTCTGCCATGATTTTGCGTAAACTCAAAGCTGATGCAGAAGAAAAACTTGGTGAGAAAGTAGAAGAAGCTGTTATTACAGTACCAGCGTATTTTGATGATTCACAGAGACAGGCAACCAAAGATGCTGGTGAAATCGCAGGGTTGAAAGTTCGTCGTATTATCAATGAGCCTACCGCTGCAGCGTTTGCGTATGGATTCGATAAATCAAAAGACCAAAAAATTGCGGTATACGACCTAGGCGGAGGAACATTCGATATTTCTATCCTTGAGATTTCTCATGACCATGAAGATGGAAATTCAACCGTCGAAGTAAAATCAACGAACGGGGATACCCATCTTGGTGGAGATGACTTTGACCAGAGAATTATTCAGTGGATCCTTGAGGAATTCAAGAAAACTGAAGGAATCGATCTTTCAAAAGATCCGCTTGCATTGCAGCGTATTAAAGATGCTGCTGAAAAAGCAAAGAAAGAATTATCTAGTACTACGGAAACTGAAGTAAATGAACCATTTATTACTGCAGGGGCAGAAGGACCAAAACACTTGAACCTCAAATTGACTCGGGCAAAACTTGAAGAATTGGTAATGGATCTGGTAGAAAACACCATGATCCCCGTAAAGAAGGCAATCGAAGATTCTGGAATTCGAAAAGAGGATATCCAGGAAGTGATTCTTGTCGGAGGTATGACCCGTATGCCATTGGTTATCAAGAAAGTAGAGGAATTTTTTGGTAAAAAACCAAATGCGAGTGTGAATCCTGATGAAGTGGTAGCAGTTGGAGCTGCAATCCAGGCAGGGCAACTTCAAGGAGATTTGGGTAAAGATATCCTTCTTCTTGACGTTACCCCACTTTCATTTGGTCTTGAGACCATGGGCGCTGTCATGACGAAGCTTATTGAACGAAATACGACGATTCCTACCAGTAAGTCACAGGTATTTTCTACTGCCGCTGATAATCAGCCAAGTGTAGAAATTAATGTACTTCAGGGTGAGCGTGAGATGGCAGCTGATAACAAGACCCTCGGACGGTTCATCCTTGATGGAATTCCACCGGCTCCTCGCGGAGTACCCCAGATCGAAGTAACCTTTGATGTCGATGCTAATGGTATCTTGAATGTAAAGGCAAAAGATAAAGCGACAGGAAAAGAGCAGTCAATTAGAATCGAAGCATCATCAGGGCTTAGCAAAGAAGAAATTGAAAAGATGAAGAAAGATGCAGAAGTGCATGCAGCGGACGATAAAAAGAAGCGTGAATTGATTGACGCTCGTAATACTGCTGACACCATGATATACACCACTGAAAAAATGATGAAAGAAGTTGATGAGAAGAAAGTCTCTGTAACTGACGAAGAGAAGCAAAAAGTTACTGATGCACTCGCAAAAGTAAAAGAAGTGAAAGACAAGGATGATGTGGAAGCAATCAAGAAAACTGCTGATGAGCTTTCTACTGTAGCACAGGCTGTGGGTGCGAAGATGTATCAGGCTGAGCAAGCTAAGACTGCTGAACAGAAACCTGAAGATAAAAAAGATGAAGGTCCAATTGAGGGAGAAGTGGTAGATGATAAGAAATAATGGTAGACTTATACTAGCTAGGGCACATACCCTGGCTAGTTATTTCTTAAAAATTATATGACCAAACCAATAAAAATTATTATCGCACTTGCGGGGCTTGTCGTATTAGGAGTTGCTTACTGGCTTATCTCTCCTTTGTTTATCGACAGAGAAGTTATTGAAGATATTCCCTTTGTATCAAAAAATAGTAATATTCGCGAGCAGATTCCTGATGTGGAGATTAGAAGTGATTATGGTAGTGCTATGATGGAGATGCGTGATCATGGGAAAGAGATGTCGGATTCGATGCCAGATAATGGGCAGCCTACAGAAGTTGCTAGTGGTACATTTGTTGAAGTGGCGCATGAAGGAACAGGTGGCGTAAAAATTTTTACACTGGGAGAAAATGAATCAGTACTTCGACTAGAAAATCTCGATGTATTAAATGGTCCTGATTTACATGTGCTCTTGTCACCGAGTACCTATATTAAAGGTAAAGCAGATCTTGGAGATTATGTAGAACTAGGTGAACTTAAAGGCAATAAGGGAAGTCAGAATTATGAGATACCATCAGATATTGATCTTACCAAATATAATAGTGTTATTATTTATTGTAAATCGTTTGGTGTGGTATTTAATGTAGCGAAGTTAGATCGAAGCGAATAGCTTTTAGTATGTCATCGAAAGATTATTATAAAATTCTTGGTGTAGAAAAAAATGCGTCAGCTGACGAGATCAAAAAAGCGTTTCGTAAGCTCGCGCATAAGTATCATCCAGACAAACAAGGTGGGGACGAAGCAAAGTTCAAAGAAGTGAATGAGGCTTTTCAGGTAGTTGGAGATGAGACAAAACGAAAACAATATGATCAGTTTGGTGCTGATTTCAATCAGCAGGGTGGATTTGGTGGCGGCATGAGTTGGGATGATTTTATGCGCGCAACTCGAGGCCAAGGTGGACAAGGCGGTTTTAGTGGAAATTTTGGCGGATTTGATTTTGGTGATATTTTTGGCGACATGTTTGGTATGGGCGGGAATAGGGGAGGGCGACAACGTCGCGGAAATGATATACAAGTGGATATTGAGCTTGAATTCAAAGAAGCTGCTTTTGGAATAGAACGTGAGATTAAGCTAACGAAGAACAATGCTTGTGATGTGTGTAGTGGATCAGGAGCAGAACCTGGAAGTAAACTCAATGACTGCAGTGAATGTAAGGGCGCAGGACAAATACGACGAGTACAGCAGACTATCCTTGGTGCTATGCAGACAGCTGTGGTATGTCCTAAATGCCAGGGTGCGGGAAAGATTCCCGAGAAACGTTGTAAACATTGTGGGGGAGACGGGATTATTCGGTCTGAATCAAAATATAATGTGAAGATTCCTGCTGGAATTTCTGAAGGCGAGGCTGTTCGTTTGAGCGGAAAAGGAGAAAGCGGGGGGGCAGGAGTACAATCTGGAGACTTGTATGTGCGAGTGCATGTGCGAGACCATCAAGGCTGGGAGCGGGATGAGTATGATATTCATAGTGAGATTACGATCAATTACCCGCAAGCTGTGCTTGGTGATACGGTTGTTGTAGAAACACTTGATGGGGAGAAGAAAATTGCAGTGCCCGAGGGAGTCCAGGCAGGACAGGTAATTCGTCTCAAAGGTTTAGGCATCACCCGATTGCATGGATCTGGGAGAGGAGATCATTATGTCCATGTAAAGCTTGATGTACCAAAGAAAGTCTCGAAAGCTGCGAAGAAGTTGATAGAAGAGTTGAGGAGTGAGTTGGAATAATGTTATTTCGAAGCGTTCCTCCTCTTGTAGGGGAGGTTTGCATTGAATGTTGTCATTCCGAAAGAATAATATCTATGCTATATATTGTTTATAATCCTGCATCAAGTACCCGATTCACCTCTGCATCAGCTTCTTTATTTTTTGCACGAAGAACATGAGAGATTCGAATTCGTCTGAATTTCTGCATGAGATTCCAGGCTTCAATAAATAGTTTTTGTAATGTTGGTTCTTTTACTTTCCAGCGTCTATTGAGTTGCTCTACTACTAGCTTACTATCAGCAACACAGTCTGCCTCATCGGCACCCAACTCCAGTGCTTTTTTGAGTCCAGAAATAATTGCCATATATTCGGCGTAATTATTCGTCTGTTTTCCGAGATAATCACCAAAGGCGCTTACTGTTTTTCCTGTATCATCTTTAATTACCACTCCAGTTGCTGCAGGACCTGGGTTACCTCTGGCTCCTCCGTCGGTGTATATTATTACTTTCATAAATTAGACTTTTTCAGATTCAGATTTTTTAAGATCAACGATAGTCAACTGTAGTTCTCTATTTCCATTCCATTCATTCACATCTATTTCAAATACGATATCAATTTTATCTCCCGGCTTCAAGACCTCACCCCAATTAGTGTCTCCATTGCAAAGCCCCCAACCAATGGTTTTTTTGATTTTATGCGTTTTATGTTTGACCATAATACGCAAGTGTTTGCCTTCTTTTCCCACTGGTCGAAGTTGATGTATGGTGACCGCACGTGCAAGATATCTAGGTTGTTCGTTTCCCACGCCAAATGGCTTGAATTTATCCAATATATCAAATAACTCCCAGTTTACATCTTCGAGATCGATTTCAGCGTCAACGGATAGGGAGGGGGACATATCTTTTCCCTCGGTTTTTTCGACGTATGCCTTAATAATTGCGGTTTTGAATTCTTGAAATTTTTCTTTTGAAATAAGTGTAAAACCACACGCCATCGGGTGTCCTCCGAATTTGAGGAAGAATTGAGGCATTTCTTGGAGTGTTGCAATCATGTCAAACCCGGGTATACTTCTACCTGACGCAACAATTATTCCTTCGTTTTCGGCACACACAATTGTGGGTTTGTGATATTTTTCTTTCAATCGCCCGGCGATCAAGCCTACTAGACCGGGAGACCAACCTACACCATAGGTGATAATAACAGGTGTGTTTTTATCTGCTTCAGCTTGTTTGACTGCATCTTTTGTTAATTCTTCAGTGAGTTTTTGGCGATCCTGATTATTATTGTTTAGCTCAAATGCAAGATCAATCGCATCAGTGCCTTTATCTGCAATCATGAGATTGAACGCAGTAGACGCATGATTCATTCTTCCTGCCGCATTGATACGTGGGGCAATTTGAAATCCAATTGTGTCTGTTGTAATTTCTTTTTTTTTAGTGTCTCCCTCTTGGTGAAACCTGGCTTCGAGTAATAATTTTTGTAATCCTAGACGGCGCGTATGATTAAGTACGATTAATCCGTATTTTGTAAGCGTCCTCGATTCTCCAATAAGAGGAACCATATCAGCAACACTTGCTATTGCAACCATATCAAGTAACCATTTTTCATGCGATTCATGACTTTTTCCATTGGGGAGCAATGCATTAGATTCTTTGTGCTTTCGCATGAGTCCCTGTACGAGCTTAAATGCAACTCCACCTCCGGCAAGATTTTTATCTGGATATTGTTCTCCTGGAACTTTGGGGTGAATAATTGCATGAGCGGGTGGAGGAGTTTCTGGCACTGCATGGTGGTCGGTCACAATTACATCAATACCCGCTTCATTTAATTTTTCGATTTCCGGAACATTACTTACACCACAATCGCAAGTGATTACCAAATTTACCTTGTTTTGTATAAAGGTGTTAACTGTATTCATATTGAGCCCATATCCATCACGTTCGCGATGAGGAATGAAGACATTCGTCTGTGCACTCCCGAGTGCTCGGAGTGTCGAAACTAGGATTACTGACGCTGATACACCGTCAGCATCGTAGTCTCCGTGAACAATTACTGATTCTTTTTTTTCTACCGCTTCAAAGATTCGAGACACCGCTTTTTCCATATCCTGAAACAAGAAAGGGTCATAAATATCTTGTTCATAATCGGGATTAAGGAATTCATCGATTTGTTTTTGTGTGTGGATGTTTCGATGGTACAATAAACGAGCCACTAGGGGTTGAAGCTCTGGATGCTCTTCCATGAATTGTTGCGGTGGATCGGGATATACAACCCATTTTTTTGGCATATTATAAAATTCAAAGTTCAAAAGTATGGATTGCTTTTAGTAAGTTATATGCCGTTTGTAGTTTGGCTTAGGCTAGTTGGTGGTCTGAAATGCTGGCATGATCGTGAAGAAGAGCATTGCGAATACCGCAATAACACTGATAATAGTCCACAGAAGTTTTATTTTTTTATTTCCGTACATAATAAAATAAGTTATACAAATTAACTAAGTTTTTTGAGTTAGCGGAGTGCAGATTATCTCTTGAGTACCGCAAGATACGCTTCGGTTGGAATGTTTACTTTCCCTTTACTCATCGAGAGCATTTTTTTCTTTCCTTTTTTCTGTCGATCAAGAAGTTTGTTTTTTCGGGTTACATCTCCACCGTACAGTTTTGCTGTTACATCTTTTCGTAATGCAGAAATGCGCTCACTTGCAACGATTTTTCCTCCGATGGCTGCCTGAATTTTGATTACAAATTGTTCACGGTCGAGTGTATCTTTCAGGACTTCAACAATTTTTTTACCTGCTCGGTGCGCATCATCTTCCCATACGAGTGTTGCTAATTCTTCGACAGGTTCTTCCGCAACCATGATATCAAGCTTCACTACATTAGCTTTTCGATATTCTTTGTAATCATAATTAAGAGAAGCATATCCGCTTGAAACAGATTTCAGTTTATCATAAAAATCCGTAATGAGCGAAGCGAGCGGCATATCATAGTGAAGCATGGCTCTCTGCCCTGCACCGGTACTCAAATATTCTGTATTTTTGTATACCCCTTTTCTCTCAGCAATGAGTCCCATAATATTCCCGATGTATTCCTGTGGGGTAATGATATCGACCGTCATCCAAGGTTCCTCAATATGCTCAATTTTTTGAACTTCAGGAAGATCTTGCGGACTTTTGATAATAAGATTTTCTCCATTGGTTTTGAATACGTGATATGCAACACTTGGAACTGTTGCGATAATGGATAATCCAAATTCACGCTTCAATCGTTCTTGAAAAATTTCCAAATGGAGCATTCCTAATAGTCCACATCGGAACCCGAATCCAAGTGCTTGTGAATGTTCGGGTTCGTAGTAGAGTGCTGAATCGCTCAGTTTGAGTTTGTCTACGGCTTCTCGAAGCGCGTTATAGTCATCTCCTTCGCGCGGGAAGATACCCGCGAATACCATTGGTTTTACTTCTTTGTACCCTGGTAGCTGCTCACGTGCTCCATTTTTTGCAAGTGTAATAGTATCACCTACGCGCACTTCCCCAAGTTCTTTCACGCCACTCGTCACATATCCAATTTGTCCATTTTCGAGTATTCCATCAGACGTTATTTGGGGAGCGTAGTGTCCGATATCCAATACTTCGCCTACTGCTCCGGTACCCATGAACATGACCGAATCTCCTTTTTTCAACTGTCCATCTTTCATTCTGATTGCAGCTACAATTCCTCGGTAATCATCGTAGAATGAGTCAAAAATAAGTGCACGGGCAGGTTTTTCGACGGTTTCTTGTGGTGGTGGAATGCGTTTGATTACTTCATCAAGTAATTCTGGAACACCGACTCCCGTTTTTCCTGAACAGGTGAGGATTTCTTCACGTGTACATCCAATGAGATGAATAATTTCTGCTGCTACTTTTTCTGGATCTGCATTGGGCAAATCAATCTTATTCATGACAGGGATGATTGTGAGATTCTGGTCAATCGCGAGATATAAGTTTGCAATGGTCTGTGCTTGTACACCCTGGCTTGCATCAACGAGAAGAATTGCTCCTTCTACTGCTGCGAGTGAGCGGGATACTTCGTAGGTAAAATCTACGTGACCTGGAGTATCGATGAGATTTAGGGTGTAGTCTTTGTATTTCATTCTCACAGGCTGAAGTTTGATGGTAATACCACGTTCTTGTTCGATTTCCATCTGATCCAGTAATTGTGCCCTCATTTTTCGTTTATCCACGGTGTTTGTAATCTCAAGAAATCGATCTGCGAGAGTCGATTTGCCGTGATCGATGTGGGCAATGATACAAAAGTTGCGAGTAGCACTCATAATTTTTGCTAGGTTGAGCTATTTTTTTGTTTATTTGTATAGTCTCATTTTAACCTATCTCTATAGAAAAGGCAAGGATTGACAAAAAGGTCAAAATAGATTAATTAAAACTGTCATTTTATTCTTTGTTTGGTATGCGTCTGTGTTTTTTTCTTTTGGTTTTGACTATAGGAATAGTGGCTTTTACTCAACTTTTTTATCCAAAACAAAACCCCATGAAAATTCATGGGGTTTTGTTTATTCTTCAATTCTTCCAATTTCTACATCTGGTTTCACCTTAAACCATTTTCGTTTGAAACTTTCGATAAAGATATGCATTTCTTCGACTCTGAGCAGATAACATAGAAGTCCGTAAATAATGAGTCCTATTAATCCTGAAACAATACCCTGCGTGAAGATTCCAATAAATGTGTTTATATTAAGTAGTGTTCCTAAAATATATTTGAATCCCTGGATTACAAATCCCATGCCGAGCGCTGCAAGAGATATTTTTGCTAATAATTTTATGACTGTAGATTCATTTAGTGATCCTATTTTTTTATGCAAAAATACCCAAAGTAGTGATGTCTGGATTACCATGCTGAGAGAATATCCTGCCACGAGTCCGATAATTCCATAGCGCGGAGTAGCATAAAGTCCGGCTACGAGATTTATGAGTGTTGATACAATACTAATTGCAAAGGGCGTCCAGGTATTCTTGAGTGCATAGAATGATCGAGCAAGAATTGGAGTGAGGGATTGTGCGAAAATTGAGATAGAAAAGAAAGCAATGCATTGTGCTGTAAGATTGGTATCTGTCCAATCGAACTGTCCGGTGCCGAGAATAATACGCACAATCTGAGCTCGGAGTAATAAGAAAATCACTGTTAGGGGAATAATGAGCCACAGAATTTGTTTTGCAGTTCGTGCAATCTGATTTCTCATTTCCACAAATTGTATTTCGCTTGCTAATTCAGAAAGTGTAGGGAATAGTGCGACTGCAAATGAGATTCCAATAATTGCACTTGGTACAGTCTGAAGATTATCTGCAAAAGAGAATACTGAAAGTGCGCCGGTACCCACGGTCGAGGCGAGAACGGTGATCGTGATAATATCAATCTGGCGAGTAGCCATGCCAAGCATTCGAGGAATCATGAGTTTGGCAATGGTTCGCACTCCTTTGTTTTTGAAATCGAAAATTGGGCGATATCGATATCCGTATTTGCAGACTGAAGGTAATTGAATAGCGAGATGTAGAAGAGCACCGAGTACGACTCCATATGCAAGCCCGATCGTGCCAAATATAGGCACTAAAATCAGTGTTCCGGTGATAATTCCGAGGTTGTACATGATCGGTGTCAGTGAATAGATTGCAAATGCTTTATATGATTGTAAAACGCTTCCGAAAATACTACTTAACCCTAAGATAAGCGGGGATAGGAACATCACTCGACTGAGTTGTACGGTTAATTCAAATTTTTCCCCACTAAATCCTGGAACAAGCCAATGGATGAGTGTATGTGCTTTCCAAATTGCGAGTATCGAAAATACAACGAGGATACTCCCTAGAATGTTTATAATACTATTTACCACGCGCCAGGACTCTTCTTTGTTTCTTTTCATCACTTCAATAAACACCGGGATGAATCCTGCTGAGAGGGCTCCGATAATTAATAGGTTATATACTAAATCGGGAATCTTGAACGCAGCGTAATACGCATCCATTACTTCTCCTGCTCCATAGTAGTGGGCAAATAGACGATCACGAAGCATGCCGATTATTCTACTCACAAGCGAAGTCACCCCTACGAGAATAGCGGCACCGGTAATACTATGGATTTTTGAGGAAAATATTTTTTTGATCACAAAACAACTCTAGAGCCAACGCTTGCGTTTCAAGATATAAATAATAAGAACCGTCGTCAGTGCAATTGCACCAAAAATAGTAAACACGAGAACAGGATCGTTTTGGTGGGGAAGTATAATGTTCATACCATAAAAACTTGTGAGCAGTGTTACAGGCATGAATGATACCGAAATAATAGCCAAAGCGCTAATTATTTTGTTGGTACGCTGATTAAGGATTGACTCAATAGTCCAGTGCAGTCCATCACTTGTCTGGCTATATGATTCGACCACTACCCATAAGCGGTCAAGTAAATCTCTAATATCATCGAAGTATACTGAGAGTGATTCGTCTAAAAAAGTTTGTCTGGTGTGTGAAAGAGTTGAAATCATGAACCTCTGTGGATCAAGGATGCGTCTGATCGTAAATATGTTTCTTCGATGTTGTCCCAATTCTTTGATTTCCTGTACTGTTTGCCCCTCTTCTCGGTATACTTCATTTTCAATTTCATGCAATTGTTTTCCTACTATGTTCAAACTTGATTTTACATCGGAGAATAATTCATTCAGAATTTTGTATAATAAAAAACCTGAATTTCCACCCATCCATTCTCCACGTATTTTTCGGTTATTGGCGCAACGGTAAAATAAATTTTTTACTTCACGATTTTTTGATTCTTGGATTGTAAGTATGTATCCTTCTCCTACAAAAATATTAATCTCATGGGAGATTATTTTTCCACTTGATACTTTGAGGTGGGGAAGTTGAAGGGTAAGAAAAAGGTAATTTTTGTATACGTCGAGTTTTGGTGTCGGGTGTTCGGTACGTATATCTTCTATATCGAGAGAATGAAATTTGAAATTTTTTTTCAAGTATTCAATCGCTTCAGGATTGATGCGACTTATATGAATCCAGGTCAAATTTCCTTGTTTGATTTCCTTGACAGACATACATTTGGAAATAAATTCGACTGTCTTAACCCTCTCTCAATTCAAAATTTTTTGGTTTCTATAGAGATGGGACAATTACGGTTAGAGATACTGAATCTGTTCCGTTTTGAATATTTTCGTCGGTGATACGTACCGTGCCCTCGACTGCTCGCTCATCAGTAGTACTTGGTTTTGAGAAGAAAAATTGTGAATGAGTTTTGTCTTTGGTTTCGGTATCAATGGTAAAATCAAGTTTTTCTAATCCCTTTCGATAATATTCTTCAATAAATTCCTGATCAGCAGAGAGTTGTTTCCATTCGAGTACATACACATCTCGATGATCGGTGATCGGTTCTTTCACGAAAGCAAAGAATTTTTCCCAGAAACCTGCTTTTTTTTGTTTTTCTTCGGGTAGTGGAATATATTTGTATTCTTTATCTAGAATTATGATAAAAGGTGCAATAATAAGTTTTGGAATATACCCTGCGCCTTCAATCAATCTTCCGCGTTCTTTTCCTGGAGTATACGTAATTTTTTCAACACCGTCAAAATCGTAGATCGTTACCATGTTTTTGAATTCTGCAGGAATATCTCTCAATTCTTTACTTTGTGGTCCAATCGAAAATCTGAGTATGAGGAGTGAAACCAAGAATGCTAGTACAAAACACCCACATCCGGTTGTAATAAAACGAAAGAAACATGAGCGTTTTTTACTCAATTCTTCAATCGGGGGTTCTTTAATTTCTATTTTGTCGATGTCAACGCGCATAATTATACTCATAATTATAACAAAAAATCGACCAAAAGTACAGTGGTGGGAGTAGAGGAAGTATGATATGATTTATTTAGCTCAAAACTAAAAACTTAAGTTAAAAATTCAAATTTAGATTTGAGTGGTAGTTTTGACCTTTGGGTTTTAAGTTTTGAATTTTAATTATGCAATTGCAGTTTTGTGGAGCCAATCGGGAAGTGACCGGATCATGCCATCTGCTTATTACCAAAAATAAACGAATTTTGGTTGATTGCGGTATGTTTCAAGGTTCTGATTTTAATGAAGGTAAAAATTTTGATGATTTCCCATTTGATCCCAAAAGTATCGATGCGCTTCTAGTGACCCATGCACACCATGATCATGTGGGACGTATTCCTAAATTGGTCAAGGATGGGTTCGGGGGGCCTATCTATATGACACAAGCAACTACTGAATTAACTCCACTTATTTGGCAGGATGCGTTCTCGATCATGTCGTATGATCATGAAAAGTCTGACTACCCAATGCTTTTCCAACAAGAAGACATGGATCGGGCGCGTGCTTTGTGCAGAGGAGTTGAATATGGGCAGTCAATCGATCTGGGAGGGGGAGTGTCTGCTGTATGGAAGGATGCCGGGCATATTTTTGGTTCAGCATTTATTGAAGTAGTGGCTGATGGAATAAAAATTGGGTTTTCAGGTGATATCGGAAACGATGGGGTACCTATATTAAAAGAAACTGAGTCGCTCAGTCCGGTTGATTTTCTATTATGTGAATCAACGTATGGAGATCGCTTGCATGAGCCGGTAGATTCCCGGCGGCAAATTATTCTCAACGCGATTAAGCGTGGTTTTGCACGTGGAGGCACCATTATGATTCCTGCTTTTTCACTGGAGCGTACCCAAGAAATTTTGTACGAATTGAACACACTTTCCGAATACGATCACACACTTCCGAACATTCCTATTTTTGTTGACAGTCCACTTGCAATTGATGCGACGAAAGTATTTGCAAAATATCATAACTATTATGATGAAGATGCGCGTAAGAAATATCTTTCTGGAGATGACTTTTTTGATTTTCCTAATTTAGAATTGACTTATACTAAACTCGAGTCTCAAAAACTTAACCGTTTGAGGGGGGCAAAGCTAGTAATTGCGGGTGCTGGTATGATGAATGGGGGCAGAATCCAACATCATGCTATACGTTATCTGCCTGATCCGCATTCGACGATTCTTTTTGTTGGGTATCAGGCATCGGGAACCCCCGGCAGGCGGATTCTTGATGGTGACAAAACAATCACTTTACTTAGGCAAGAAATTAGGGTAGAGTGTGCGGTCGAGTATGTATCAACCCTATCGGGTCATGGTGATCAGGCAAAATTGAGCCGATGGCTTGGGGGTGCAGCTTCTTCGCTCCAAAATATCTGGTGTGTACATGGGGAAGAACGAGCCAGTCTCGCATTTGCGGATTTGATACAAGACAAACATAATGTTTCGACCTATGTTCCGCAATATAAAGAAATTGTTGACCTCTAAAGGATTCCTGTATTCATTTTTGTGTGTCAGTATTGTTTTGTGTGCAGCTACCACGTCACCCATTGTCTTGCATTCAGAACAAACTCTTGATCCTGATGGCGATGGGCTCAGTGATCAAGAAGAAGCACTGTATTATACGGATCCACTCAATGGCGACACAGATCATGATAGTTATTTTGATGGAGATGAAGTAAAAAATGGATATTCACCCCTTGCTTCCGGGAAAGTCAAAATGAATGAATTTGATTATGATCATGATGGTTTAAATGATGAATTGGAAGGAGAATTTGGAAGTGACAGAGGAAAAAGTGATACTGATCAGGACGGTTTTTCTGATCTTGACGAAATCGCACATGGCTATAGTCCGATTGGCATTGCCACCAGTACTGTTTTTTTGCGAGAAATTGAAGTCGATAAAACTACGCAGAGATTATATTTTGTGGTCAATAGTGTGAGACTGTTTGATTTTCCCGTTTCTACAGGAAATCCATGGACACAAACACCGAGTGGAGATTTTGTTGTTGACGCGATGATTCCTAATAAACGATATGTGGGAATTGACTATGATTTGCCTAATGTAAAATGGAATCTTCGATTTAAACCGCATTATTATATCCATGCTGCATATTGGCATGATAGCTTTGGAATCAGAACGATGTCACATGGGTGTGTGAATATGAAAGAAGAGGACGCATATACTCTCTACCAGTATGTGATGCCTGGGATGAAAGTGAAAATTTACGGCACCACTCCACCTCGAAGAGTTGTTGAGGTATAATAATATATAGGCTACCATGTTTTTTGTAGTTAATGGAGTTAACTTCATTTTCTGGTTTTTTAAATTATGAAATTTAAAATAAAATCAGCATACCAACCTGCAGGAGATCAGCCCAAAGCAATTGACGGGTTGGTTTCTGGTTTGAAAAAAGATTTATCCAGACAAACATTGCTCGGGGTCACTGGTTCTGGTAAAACTTTTACGATTGCAAATGTAATTGAACGTGTACAACAACCGACTTTGGTTATTGCACATAATAAAACACTTGCCGCACAACTCTGTAATGAATTTCGAGAATTTTTTCCTGATAACGCAGTTGAATATTTTGTCTCTTATTACGATTATTATCAGCCAGAGGCATATGTACCTTCAAGTGATACTTATATCGAAAAGGAGGCTCAAATTAATGAAGAAATTGATCGGTTACGTCATGCCTGCACCCAAGCATTACTTACTCGTCAAGACGTGATTATTGTTGCGTCAGTTTCTGCAATTTATGGACTTGGTTCGCCTACAGAGTATGAAAAAATTGTACTGCATTTGGAAAAAGGTCAGGCAATGGATCGACATCAGATGATGGAACAATTGATTGAGATGCAATTTGAGCGGACAAATGCTGATTTGACGCGTGGAAGTTTTCGTATGCGTGGACAAGTATTTGAAATCATGCCCGTAAATGAAGAGCGAATTTATCGATTTGAAATTAGTACGCAAATTGATCGAATTGAAGTTACCGATCCTGTTACGCGAAAGATACTTCGCGAAATTGAAGACGCTTGGTTTTTTCCTGCAAAACATTATATTGTCGGAGAAGTTGCTCGTGAACGAGCGTTTACTACCATTAAAGAAGAATTGAAAGAGCAGCTTGAATATTTTAAAAAACATGGCAAATTACTCGAGTATGAACGACTGAAACGTCGCGTCGCTTATGATCTTGAGATGATAAAAAATCTTGGCTATTGCAATGGAATCGAGAATTATTCGCGTCATTTTGAAGGGAGACGTGCAGGTGAACCATCGTTCACTTTACTTGATTATTTTGGCCATGCTGAGAGAAAATTTCTTGTTACCATTCCGCAACTTCGAGGCATGTATCATGGCGATCGTTCACGAAAAGATACGTTGGTTGAACATGGTTTTCGATTGCCGTCCGCACGTGACAATCGTCCACTTCAATTTCCTGAATTTTTGGAACGTGTTCAACAAATGATTTTTGTATCTGCAACACCTGCAGAATATGAAATTAATGAAAGTCAAAATGTAGTTGAACAGATCGTCCGACCTACTGGATTGGTCGATCCCGAAGTATTGATTTGCCCGGTTACTGAAAAACCAGGAAAAAATATGTCGCAAGTGGAAGACGTGATCGTGCGTATCCAGGATCGAATTTCAAAAGGGGAACGGACATTGGTTACGACCTTAACTAAAAAAATGGCTGAAGATTTGACTGAGCATCTCAAGGAAAAGGGTATTAAAGTCGCTTATCTACACAGTGATATTCTTACTATTGAACGTATTGAAATTATCACTGAACTTCGTCGTGGTGGTGTTGATGTGATTGTGGGTGTCAACTTACTCCGTGAGGGGCTTGATATTCCTGAAGTTTCATTTGTCGCAATTCTCGATGCTGATAAGGAAGGTTTTTTGCGTAATGATACGAGTCTTATTCAGACGATTGGGCGTGCTGCGCGTAATGCAAACGGGTTGGTAGTACTCTATGCTGATTCAATTACTGACTCGATTACACAGGCCATTAAAGAAACCGATCGGCGTCGAAATATTCAATTGGCGTACAATAAAGCGCATGGGATCACTCCAAAGACGATTCAAAAAAATATTAGAAACATACTCGAAGAGTTCGGGATCAGTTCTACAAAAGATGAGGTCTCTCAAGTGTCAAGAGGACGTAAAAAAGGCTCAATTAAAGGAATTTTGGAGCTTGATTTAAAGGGTGATGGACGATCAATTCAGGATATTATCAAAGATAAGCAATCACAAATGAAGGAGGCGGCAAAAAATTTGGAATTTGAGGTAGCCGCCCTTCTCCGTGATGAACTGCGAGAGCTTTACCGCAAAATCAAACCTGATAAGTCATCAAAAGCGTAACATTCCATTTGCTGTTGTTCCACAAAAAACACCTAATTGCAAGGGTATTTTTAGTTGTAAATTTGTATAAATGTGGATAACTTTAGGTGTGGATAAAATAGCTAATTTTAGCTTATATTTGATAGTTTTTTATGCTATAATTTGAAGGACAATTTTGACACAACATGTGAAAATTCAAATGAGCTTGTCGTATTTGAAACAATGTGGAAGTCAGAAGGTATTTTTTTTAATTGCCAGCATCATTTTTGCTCTGGGATTTTTTTATACTCCACTTGAAGTTAGTGCTGCTGCTCCAAAGATTTTGAACCATCAAGGTAGATTGCTGAATTCCAGTGGAAACTTACTCGGAGGATCTGGTACTAATTATTGTTTCAGATTTTCTTTGTACGATAACACAACGGTAGGTCTGGGTACCAAGCTGTGGCCTGCTGGAACCCCTTCAACCATGACCGCTACCGTTCGTCAGGGTATTTTCAATGTTGCCATTGGTGATACTTCTGTTGGTGGTGATTTATTGGATTATAACTTCGAAGATAGTGATTCAGTTTATTTGAATGTCGAGGTTGCTAATTCAGTTGGGGGTTCATGCGTTGGTGTCGTTTCTTTCGAGAACCTCAGTCCTCGTCAGCGAATTCTATCTGCTGGATATGCGCTTAATGCGAATACGCTCCGCGGCTTTGTTCCAAGCCAGTTAGCGATTGACAATCAAGTTCCTGTGTTGAGTTCTGGAAATTTAATTTTAGGGGGCGTTAATCCTCAGATTAATGCGACCAGCACTAATGCACTCGTGTTTCAAGGTGGAGGTAGTGTTGGAGATATTCAATTTTTTAACAGTTCAAATAAGATTACTTCTGATGGGGTGCTAACGCTTTTGGGGGCTATTAATGCTGGCGCATTAGATGTGGTGAGCGCGACGACAACTAATTTTTTTGCAACAAATATCACCTCGACCAATTTATACGGCACTAGTTTGGTCATTACTGCAACCACTAGTGTACGCACCTCGACTGTTGCTGGTGGATTCTTCCAAACAGGACTTGCTGATTGTAGTTTGGAATCACAAAGTCTCTTGTATGACGCAACTACGGGTAAATTTCTTTGTGGGGTGGATACAAGTAGCGGCTCTGCAACGAGTAGTAACTTTACCACCCCCATTACGGTGACTGATGGAGTGAATAGTTCACAGTTGACTGCAACAGGTCTTTCAATAGCTACGTCAACATCGAATCTCTCAGGATTATTTTTTGTAGAAAATTCTGGAAATGTAAGCGCATCTGGAACATTGCAGGTATTTGGCGCCACTACTTTATCTGGTCTTACATTTACAACCGCAAATGGAATTTCGATAACTTCAACTAATGGTTTTTTTGCAAATCTTTCTGCAATCAGTGTTACTACTACCAACTTTAATGCGACTGGTCAGATAAATTTACCTACTAACTCGATCTTAGATGATTTTGTTATTGATGGTCTAACCATTGATGGGGGAACGATTAACAACACTGCAATTGGAGCAAGTGGTGCATCGACTGCTATCTTCACGAATGCCAGTTCTACTGCAAACTTCTTTGCAACCAATCTCTCATTTGGTACGGCAAATGGTACCTCTCTTACGTCAACCAACATCTCATTTAGTAATTTGGCGGGAACGAATGTTACGTCAACTAACTTGAGTGTTTCTGGTCTCACCAGCTTAGGAACAACTACCTTAGGTAATGCAACCAGTACCAACTTCAATACTGGTGCGTTATCTTTCACGACTGCAACGGGCGGATCATTGACCTCGACTAATGCGTTTGCAGATACCTTCAATTCAACTAACCTGACCTTTGGCACTGCAAATGGTACGAGTATTACCTCAACCAATGGATTCTTTGGCACACTTGCAGTCACTACCTTTAACCCGACTAGTTTAAATACCACCAACCTGACCTCTACCAACTTTGCCTTAACCGGATCCTTAACTCTTCCTGCAAACAGTGTTGAGGATCTTGATGTCGTGAATGCCTTAACCATTGATGGGGGAACGATTAACAACACTGCAATTGGAGCAAGTGGTGCATCGACTGCTATCTTCACGAATGCCAGTTCTACTGCAAACTTCTTTGCAACCAATCTCTCATTTGGTACGGCAAATGGTACCTCTCTTACGTCAACCAACATCTCATTTAGTAATTTGGCGGGAACGAATGTTACGTCAACTAACTTGAGTGTTTCTGGTCTCACCAGCTTAGGAACAACTACCTTAGGTAATGCAACCAGTACCGGATATGTAACTATAGCTACTTCGACTATCTCTGGCGGATTCTTCCAGACTGGTCTCTCAGGCTGTAATGCTGATAATCAGACCCTTGCATATAACGCAACAACAGGTAAATTCGAGTGTGGCGATGATGATACTGGGGGTGTTGGGACGACTGCATTTACAACCGCGGTAACAGTAACCGATGGTGTAAGCACTTCAAGTTTGCGTGCTGATGGATTATTTATTGCAACCTCTACATCCAATCTCTCTGGTAAATTTGCAGTAGACAGTACAGGCAGCGTGAGTGTGTCAGGGACTTTGAAAGTGTTTGGCACTTCAACTTTTGGCATGGTGGCTGTTACCGGCACTTTTACTCAATCTGCTTTAGTAAGACCGACAATTGTAGGTGCTGTAGTTTCTTCAACCGCACTTAATGGTGTATTTTCAGTTGCTGTTTCGGGAAAATATGCGTATGTTGCAGCTTTTTCTAACAACTCACTTAGTATTATCGATATCTCAAATCCTGTAGGTACTTCAACCATTGTTGGTAGTGTAGTCTCATCTACAGCACTTCATGATATAGCCTCTGTCGCTGTTTCGGGCAAGTACGCTTATGTTGTAAATTTTACTGATAACTCTCTTCGAATTATTGACATTTCTAATCCGACTGCGCCAGTTATTGTTGGTGGGGTCAAAGATGATGTGAATCTTCTCTACGCAAGAGCAGTTGCTGTTTCAGGTAAGTATGCGTACGTTAGTACTCAAGGTGATAACTCTCTTCGAATTATTGACATTTCTAATCCGACTGCGCCAGTTATTGTTG
>CAZMEW010000004.1:0-26002 GCA_964565405.1 uncultured Gammaproteobacteria bacterium | reverse complement strand
GATAACTCTCTTCGAATTATTGACATTTCTAATCCGACTGCGCCAGTTATTGTTGGTGGGGTCAAAGATGATACTAATCTTGCTGGTGCAAGCTCAGTGTATGTTTCAGGCAAGTACGCTTACACTGTAAACTTTACTGACAAGTCCCTTCGAATTATTGATATCTCTAGTTCAACAGCTCCTTCAATTGTGGGTGGGATTAAGGATACTACTTATCTTAGCGGTCCAAATTCAATTGTTTTGTCTGGCAAATATGCGTATGTAGCTATTGATTATGGTCTCTCCTTTATTGATTTGGGTGGCATTGATGCGCCGACTGCAAATATCGGAGCACTTCAGGTAAACACATTACATGTTACAGATAATCTCACTGTTGCAAATAACGCTTCCATACAAAATAGTTTGAATGTTGGTCCTGGAGGAATTATGTCCGATGGTCTGGTTTCTGCAGGGGCGATTGACGTAAGTATGAAGATACAGCCAACCATTGCTGGTATACTAGATGTTTCACAACTCGAAGCGCCAAATAATATTTTTGTCTCGGGTAAAAACGCCTATATAACTAACGGTACTATCGGCACTTCATTCCGTGTAGCTGATATCTCTGATCCCTTACGACCTACGTATGCAGGTGGAGTTGTATCTTCAACTGGTCTCGATGGGGCAAATGAAACATTTGTTGCAGGTCGTTATGCGTATGTGGTTAGTACAAACGGTAGTAATGACACATTCCGTATTTTTGATATATCCAATCCCACAAGCCCTACCTTTGTAGGTGGTATTGTATCTTCGACAGCACTTGATGGTGCAACATCATTATATGTTTCTGGTAAGTACGCCTATGTTGCAGCTTCAGGAAACGATTCATTGCGTGTTATTGATGTATCGAATCCAGCATCTCCCTTGTTGGTAGGTGGAGTAGTGTCATCAACGGCGCTTGATGGTATCTCTGCCGTATATGTATCGGGTAAATATGCATATGTGACCACGGTACTCACCGATTCTTTACGGGTGATTGATATTTTTGATCCACTCAATCCTACAATTGTTGGAGGTGTCTCAACCACTCTTCTTGAAGGTGCTAATGATGTATATGTATCGGGTAAGTATGCATATGTTACCGCTTCAAGTGCAACTGATACTTTGCGTATTATTGATGTCTCTAATCCAACTGCTCCGGCAATTGTGGGAGGAATCGTATCTTCAACTGCTTTGAATGGTATTAATAGCGTACAAGTAGCTGGAAAATATGCATATGTTACGAGTCAGACTGATAATTCTTTCCGTGTTATCGATATCTCGAGTTCGACAAATCCAATATTTGTTGGGGGATTAAAGGATGACACGAATTTGAATGGCATTACATCAGTTTTTGTTAACGGCAGATATGCGTATGTCTCTCTTTTTGGTACAGGTGCTATGGCAGTTATTGATCTTGGTGGTATTGATACCTCTGTTGCAAACATTGGTGCGCTTCAGGTTAATAGTATTAACCTGAGTGAAAATCTTACCGTTGCTAATAGTGTATATGTGGCTAATGGAATTAATGTCGGTACCGGAGGAATATTTACGGGAGGCTCGATTGCTGTATCGGGAACTTCTACGTCGTATATTGCAGGTGGACTTCTTGCTGGTTCTGTGTCTTCTACTAATTTTTTCGCGACTTCGACATTATTTATCAATGCGAGCACGACTAATTTCTTTGCAAATACCACCACAATCTCTGGGGGTTTCTTCCAGACCGGTCTTTCTACTTGTAATGCTGATAATCAGGCGCTTGCATATAACGCCACAACTGGAAAATTCGAGTGTGGTGATGACGATACTGGAGGCGGTGGACTTACGATCAATACACATCAGATTGCCTTTGGTGCTGCAGATGGATCAGTAACCACGAGTGCATTGTTTACCTTCAATACTTCAACTGCAACATTATCAGTACCTAATGCTTCCTCTACGAATGTTACGAGTACGAATCTATATCTCTCAGGTCTCTTCAGACAGTCAGCATATAGCACTCCCACTATTGTGGGTTCTGTCTCGTCGAGTATTCTTGATGGTATTAATTCTGTCCATGTTTCTGGGAAATATGCGTATGTCGTAAGCAGTATTTCTGACTCTCTACGAATTATCGATATTTCAGATCCTTCTTCCCCTACTATTGCTGGAAGTTTTGTTGATACTACTAATTTGAATACACCTAGTGATGTGTACGTTTCTGGTAAATATGCGTATGTTGTAGCGCAAACTGATAATTCTCTCCGAATTATTGATATTTCAGATCCTGGTAAAACGACTATGGTGGGGGGTATTAAAGACAATACCAATCTAGACTCTGTGAATTCGGTCTATGTGTCTGGTAAATATGCGTATGTTGTTCATGCAAATGGCGCTAATACTGGATTTAGAATTATTGATGTCTCCAATCCAGTAGCGCCTACTATGGTGGGGGGTATCACAGATGCGACTAACCTACTTGGCGTGGGTGATGTATACGTCTCTGGGCGATATGCATATGTTACTGCTAGCTCTGATAATTCATTACGGATTATCGATGTGTCTAATCCTGCAACACCTGTCATGGTTGGGGGAGTTAAGGATAATACTAATCTTGCTGGTGCAAGTGCAGTATACGTCTCTGGGCGATATGCATATGTTACTGCTAACACGGATGATTCACTTCGTATTATTGATATTTCGAGTTCTACTGTACCTACTATCGTAGGCGGTGTTTCAGATACGACTAATCTTAATGGGCCTGTTGGTGTGTATGTCTCTGGTAACTACGCGTATGTTACTAATCAACTTGACCACTCATTGCGTATTTTAGACATCTCGAGTTCCACTGCACCGGCTATTGTGAGCGGGCTTAAGAATAATTCTTTATTAGATACTGCGAATAGTGTCTATGTGTCTGGTAAGTATGCGTATGTCACAAGTGGTGGTACTGATGCACTTCGTATTATTGACCTTGGGGGTATTGATGCCCCGGTAGCAAATATTGGAGCTCTTCAAGTGAATGTTTTGAATGTGACTGAAAATTTGAATATTGCAAATGATGTTTATATTGGTAATGGGTTGATTGTGGGCACGGGTGGCATCAAATCAGACGGTGGCCTAACGGTAACCGGACGTGTACTTGGTATATCTCAAACTTCTACTCAGGCGCTGCTCGATATTGTGATGTCTTCTTCGACTGAGGCTGGTGCATTTAATGGTTCAGCGGTACGGATTGTTACCAATAATACTTATGGAGCAAATGGTACTATTACATCGAGTGCAAAATTATTCACGATTGTTACGAGTACTACTTCTGGATATGAGCCAATATTTAGTGTTGATAAGGTAGGCTTTGTACAGTCATATCGTGGATTTATTTCATATGATACCTACATGGGGCAAGAGTTTAATGCAGAAATTGCCAATACGACTGCTGATGCTGCTACGTGGGGTGATAACACTTCATGGTATGTTGATGAGGGTACTTGTACTTTTGCTGTGACTGATAATGCGACAGGGGAGTACGGTGGATATCATCGATCAAGTAATACCTCAGCAGGTTCGCAGTGCTATCTGGGGATGGGTGTTGGTTCTGGAGATTTGACTACATTCACCAAAGTAAATAGTCTTCCAACATTCCTTGCCAAAGTTCGCCCGAGTACGTCGACTGCTCTATTTCATACCTGGGCAGGTTTTATGATTGATGCCACTGCGTTGGTAATAGGTGCTGGAGCCACAACATCTGCTGCTCAGAGTCCTACTACTGAAGGTATTTATTTTACTAACGCGTCGGGAACTACCTGGTCGGGACGTGTTGATCCTGCTGGTTCAGTTACTGCGACTACACTTACGTGTCCAGGTGCCACTATCAGTAATACTGATTGGGCATTATTGAAAATTGTGGTTGAGTCAACGTCAACTGTACGTTTTTATGTTGATCCGGGTATGTCCAACGGTATCGGCTTTATTGATTGTGGTGCGTCAAGCAGCACTCTTGTTACGAGTAATCTTGGAGTTGCTGCGGTTATGATGGCATCGTCTACGAGTCAGATGAATCTTGATGTTGACTATATTCGTGTGTGGAGTGATGATCCTATTAATTCAGGTAAGTCATATATTACTCAAAATCAGAGTGAAGAAGTTGATACTCGTATATTTGACCCGGTGACGAGTGCTGATATTGCTGAGACATATCTACGTTCTGGGGATGGGATCTATGAACCAGGAGATTTGGTCGCTTTTGATGAATCCAATCATGGTGATGTTGTTGCGGTGAGAAAAACTAATAAACGATATGATGATCAAGTGATGGGTGTTATTACATACTCTCCTCATATGGTTCTTGGTTCTGAAACATCGAGTACGGTGCGAGTCGCACTGACTGGACGTGTTCCAGTAAAAGTTTCCTTTGAAAATGGTCCCATTCTTCCTGGTGATCCACTCACTGCAGCGTCAATTCCTGGATATGCCATGAAAGCGACCAAGGCTTCAAAGATTGTGGGGTATGCTGTCGAGGGTGCGTCTTCTAGTTCAACTGCAACTCGTGGAGATTTTGGTGGACAGATTCTGGTAGCGCTTTCACCATCTACCTATGGTGGATCTTTTGAGCGGAGCGTATCCTCTACCGCGACAGGAGAAGAATTACTTGCGATGCTACTTGGTCAACAATCCGGACTTCCTTCCGGTCTGGCTCTGACTGATGAAACCGAGTTTTTCGCAGATAGATTTATTGCGATGAGAGAAATTATTACCCCCCGAATCATTGCGGATGAGATATTTACCAAGAAATTAGTTTCTTTCCCGGATGAAGATATTAATGTGGTTCTTAATGGAGATTCACGATTGATTGTAAATGGCACTGTTTCCGGATCCACTTCAACTATTTTTTCACTTGATCACGAGGGTAACGCATTCTTTGCAGGACTTATTACCGCTGATCGAATTAGTGCAAATGAGATTATTGGACTTACTACCGCAAGCACGACGATCCCCATGGATCAGATAGTTACTCATATTTTGAGTAACCTCAGTTCAAGTTCTCCTATAGTCGCGGGTCTGACTAGTTTTGGTGACGTCTCGATTACTGGTGGATTATCTGTAAGCGCAACTACAACATTTATGAATGTTGTTGCGGGAATAGTTGTTGCGTCTGACTTGCAGAGTCCGGTGCTTGATAGCCTCCGTGCGCTGATTGAACATACTTCAACATCTACTATATCTGCACTATCAGAGTTTACGAGTACGAGTGAGCAAACTATATTGCGTTTGTCGGCTCTCGAGGGTATGGCCGCTTCCTCTAGTGCATTTATTAATTCACTCGACATGTTATTTGAAAATGGACTTTCGTTTGGAACTGCAATTACTGCGCGCGCGGGTTTGTGGGTGAATTCAATTTCGTCAATTGATGAAGAGGCGGAGATTTCACTTATGAATGATACTGTTTTCTTTGGCAGGCCATATTTCACTGCTGATACCGGAGGGTTTGCTCGGGTGAAACAGGGTGCACAAGAAGTCCATATAACTTTCGATCGTGAGTATATTGATACGCCAATTGTTCAAGCTGGAATAGCATATGATACTACTTCTACCGAATCTAGAGAATTGAGCACGAGTTCAACTCTTGAAGATGCGATATTTGGGCAGGATATTCGGTATGTAATTGTCAATGTATCATCATCTGGATTTATTATCAGGCTCAATAAACCAGCGCCTACAGATATTGCGTTCAGTTGGATTGCACTCGCTGTCAGATATCCAAAGTTATTTGAATCTGCTCAAATAGCACCTCCACCTGAGGAAAGCACGACATCAACTCCTGACCTAGAGCCCGAAAGCCCACCTGAGGAGACTCCTCCTGAGGTAATACCTCCACCTGAGGAAAGCACGACATCAACTCCTGACCTAGAGCCCGAAAGCCCACCTGAGGAGACTCCTCCTGAGGTAATACCTCCACCTGAGGAAAGTTCTACGACAACACCGTAAGCCTACTAATTTCTACACAGGTGTCTACTTTTCTTTTCAGACCCCTATGATATACTATGGAGCATGTTAAAGGTTGGAAAAGAGAAAGGGGTAACCTTAATTCTACTTTTGTACATTTTACCGTATATACATTAATCATTTGACCACTATGGAAGACTCCAAAAGAAATTTACTTATCAGTGTGCTTGGTTTAGTGACCTTGGTTTTAATTGTGACCAATATTTTTTTCTATAATAAAGTCAAGACTCTCCGTGCTAATCCTCAGATTGAAACCCAAGCACAGAATCAAGCTGAAGTTGAAAAATTAGTTAGCGATGTTGGAAAATTGATTTCACTTCCTACTAATGAGGCTCCTACCATTGCAACTGTTACTGATCCAGAAAAGCTTACTGGACAACCTTTTTTTGCTAACGCTAAAGTAGGGGATAAGGTTCTCATCTATGCTGCTACGCGTAAAGCGATCTTATATTCCCCATCTGAAAATAAAATTATCGAAGTCGCCCCTCTTATTATTGGAGACACTACTACTCCAGATACTTCAACTATCCAACCTACTCCAACAACTGCTCAATAAAAGAATTTTGTCTATACAGAGTATAGGATTAGTTGAGAGATTATCTATCCTCGCTATTCTATACTCTGTATTTGTTTGTTGATCGTATGCGCCGTTTGTTTTTTGCTCTATTGGTATTCTTTCCACTCGTATGCTCTGCGCAGTATTATTCGTCTTCGAATTTTGTATTGGAAAATCCTGTTATTACAATTGAAGGAGGTAGATTGAGTTCTGCGAGTTTTGAATACTACTCTAACATGGGTGAGACCACCTTTGGTGAGAGTACTGGAACTAACTTTATTGATCGGGCTGGATTTTTGTATTTTCCTTTTGTTACCACTCCTATTCTTTCAGCGACGCCACTTGCTGGTGGGGTCAATCTTTCATGGAGTGCATCTGTCGCTGAATTGGGATGGAACGTATCTGGCTACGCTGTTGGACAATCGACTGTTTCTGGCGGACCATATACTTCTACGTTGGTGGGAAACGTTTTTACTAACGTGCGGACTGGTCTTACCCCTAATATTCCTTATTATTTTATTATCCGCGCACTCGATGCTTTTGGTAATTCGATTGCAACTTCTACTCAGATTTCTGCTACCCCACTTTCTACATCGGGTGGCGGTGGTGGGGGTGGCGGAGGAGGCGGTGGTGGTGGGGGTACTCAATATGCTTCAGCTACATTTTCTGGGCGTGCATACCCCAATAGTACAGTCACTCTTCTCAAGGATGCACAAATCGCTCTGACTACGGTTGCTGGTCCAGACGCACGATTTGAAATGGGTTTGTCAAATCTATCTGGCGGTAGTTATATTTTTTCGCTTTATAGCGAAGACTCGTCCAGAGTACGTTCTAGTCTTGTATCTTTTCCGGTCACACTTCCCGCGGGAGGTTCAACGTATATTAGTGGAATTTTTATCAGCCCGACGATTGCAGTTGATAAAGGGGAGGTTAAAAAAGGAGAAACGATTGCTATTTTTGGGCAGAGTGCACCTGAAACTGAAATCACTATTTCTGTACATTCAAATGAAGAACAGTTTGTAAAAACAAATTCAGATGAGGATGGTGCTTATTTATATAACTTTGACACTACACCGCTTGAATATGGACAACATGCCACCAAATCACGTGCTACCTTACAAAATGAGGTTAGTACTTTTGGAAAGTCAGTTACTTTTGCAGTAGGGCTTCAGAATAAACCTCCTGAAGGCTTATGTGGTCGTGCAGACTTGAATTGTGATGGTCGTGTAAATTTGGTTGATTTTTCTATTCTAGCGTATTGGTATCACCGCACACTCTCTCCTGCATTTGCTGAGCTTGAGGCCACCTATCTCAACGGAGACGGAAAGGTTACGCTTCCTGACTTCAGTATTATGGCATTTTATTGGACGGGCTAGTCGAGAGTGCAAAAAGTAAAAATTTCTATTTATGACCGCTATTTTAAACAAAATACTCACCGCCACAACGCTCGCATTTTTGGTGAATGTCTTTTTCTATGCGCATGTGAGCGCTTCTCAGGTATTTTTTGGTTCTACAGGTAGGGAAGTGGGTGTTGGACAGCTTAATGAGGTAGGTGTATTTGTGGATACACAAGGAGAAGCCACTAATGCGTTTCAAGGTGAGATTGCATTTGCTTCTGATATGCTCGATATTGCACAGTTTAGAGATGGTAGTTCAATTGTAAGTTTGTGGATTGAGCGACCACATATTGATCCAACAGATCCTGGGAAAATAATATTTTCCGGGATTGCTCCTGGAGGGTATAACGGCGACAAAGGCATGTTGTTTTCCTTCGTCCTTCAACCAATCAAAGTTGGACCTATTACTATTACTTCTCAAAATGAACAGATTCTCAGAGATGATGGAGAAGGAACACTGACTGAAGTTTCTCGCGCACCTCTAACACTTATTGCAACGACTGCATCGTCTTCTGCGTTTTTTCCAACGCATGATAATGATCAACCAGAAGATTTCAAGCCAATTATTGGACAACACCCAGGTATATTTGATGGAGCGTATTTTGTCACATTTGCGACTCAGGATAAGGGTTCAGGTGTGGCTGAATATGCAATTGCTGAAGAGCGCGTATATCCGTGGCAAAAATTATTTTTTAGTTCACGCTCAAGAGAATTTGTTTCTGCTCAAAGTCTTCGTAGTATTATATATATCAAGGCAATAGATAATGCTGGTAATGAGAGAATTGTTGAGCTATCGCCCACATATCTATATTGGTATGAAAAATATTTTGTTTGGTGTATACTGTGTCCAGTTGTTTTTGTTGTCGTCATCGTCCTCATCCGTCTGTATGGAGGAAAGAAGAAAAATTAATGTTCGAATATCATGTAAAAAGATTTTTATAGGAATCGGCATTATTGTTGTTTCTTTTTTTATTTTTCCACTCACTGCACGGGCAGCGACTCTATCGATTTCCCCATCGTCTGGCACTTACAGTATTGGACAGACTATCTCAGTAGGTGTGTATGTAGGAAGTTCTGATCAGGCTATGAATGCAGTTGAAGGGGTAGTCTCTTTTCCGAAAGATACGTTGGAGGTAACGGGAATATCCAAAAGCGGTTCGATTCTTAATTTGTGGGTACAAGAACCTGCATTTTCCAATGGGAATGGGACGGTTAGTTTTGAGGGGATTGTCTATAACCCGGGATTTAATGGAAAATCAGGCAAAGTATTGACTATTACTTTTAGAGCAAAGGCTCAAGGCACTGCTCAGGTGAGTTTTAATTCCGGTTCAGTGCTCGCAAATGATGGTTCGGGGACTAATATTTTGACGGGTATGGGCCGTGCCACCTTTACTATTGGTGAGAAGGAGCCCGCTGGTCAACAAACAACACCAACAACTCCTGGAGGTGCGGTACCTGCAGCTCCACGAGTAGTATCACCTACTCATCCAGACTCTGCCAAATGGTATTCTGCTAACGATCCTATATTTGAATGGTCGATTCCAAAAGATGTGGTAGGGGTCTCGACATTATTTGATCGTGAAGTTTCGACTAATTCAGGTACTAAGTCTGCTGGAAAAAATTCCTCAGTCACGTATACAGATGTGAGTGACGGTACGTGGTATTTCCATATCCGATTGCAAAACGCAAATGGCTGGGGAAATCAGACTAATATGCAGTTCAATATTGATACTGCAAAACCAGATAATTTTGTCATAACAGAATTGCCCCGAACCACTAGTACGGTTCCGATTGCTCGATTCTACTTTACCGCATCTGATATCCTTTCTGGTATCGAACAGTATACGGTAGCGATTGATAAAGGTAATGCAGTCTCGTGGAAGGATGATGGATCTCATGTATATCAAACTACGGCACTCAATCCAGGTTTCCATGTTCTTACAGCACGAGCATATGATAAAGCGGGAAATTATGTTGAACAATCAGTATCATTTGAAATTACTCAAGGTCCCATCACCCCCGTTGTCCAGCAAGTTGCTCCTCAGAAACCAACATCAAGCAAATTCCTTTTGACCAGTGATCCAGTACTCTTGATTGGTGGATCAATCCTTTTCATCCTCATTATTATCTTGCTCATTCTCCTCATTGTCTATATGTGGCATAAGGCACGATATATGAAGAGGCATCTGCACGAAAGTCCAGAATCGATTGCTGAGCTCGAACAAAATTTGCGAAAAATTTTCACGGTACTCCGTGCCAAACTAGAGGAGTATTCACTTTTGGTTGAGAAAATTCGTATCGAACAGAAACTCCATGAACATGAGCTTACAGGAGAGGAAGATCGAATATTATCTGACTTCAAGAAGTATATTGATAACGCTGAAGGTCTCATGAAGAAGCATTTTAGAAAATAATTCTTGATCGCAGGCTTACTGAGTCTGTGATCTGGTTAAGATATGAAATTTCGTAGATATTTACTTATTACAAGTCTTATTGGTATAGATGTAATTCTTACTATTGTTTTTGTTGCCAATTTTATTGTTCTCAGCCATCCAAGAAAAATTTATTACGGAATATCGGAGGTTCCAACGAGTAGTATTGCGGTTGTATTGGGTGGAGGTATGAAAAGCCCTGGAATTATGAGCGATATGCAAACTGATCGCGTACTTCAGGCTGTAGCTCTATATAAAACTCATAAAATAGAAAAAATAATTATGTCTGGTGATGATGGTGCACTGAGAGATGACGAAGTAACGTATATGCGACAGCGCGCAATTGAAGAAGGGGTGCCGGAGAGTGTTGTTGAAATTGATCCACATGCGTATCGCACGTATCTTACTTGTTTTCGTTCAAAATATGAATTTTATGTTGGGGAAATGCTCGTGATTACACAGAATTTTCATTTGCCCCGAACGTTATACTTGTGTAATCAGCTTGGAATCAAGACCATTGGACTCTCGGCTGATTTGAGAGAATACCGGGGTATGTGGAAAGCAGAAATACGGGAAGTTCTTGCACGTGTAAAGGCGGTTTTGGAAATTGTTGTAACTAAACCCGGACTGTAGTGTATTGATTTATACCAAAACTCCCCATTATGGGGAGTTTTATTTTTTTTATTTGGTTCCTGGTACTCTACCTGGAATTTCAAGCGCGATGTCGTTACTGTATACGGTACATTTTCCATCTACGAATGCACATACACGGAAGTGTGAAGTGCCCTGAGGTAGGTTGTTCCAAGCACGATCTCGATAGGAGATATCCCTAACGAAGTAGTAGCGATAGTCTTCTGGATATGCAGGGTCTACTTCGGAGCTCTCAACAATCATCCATTTTTTTGCAGCAGCAAGTACTTCTTCTGTTGGCTCCCATTCCAATTTTACTGAGTTTGGGCCAGTGTTGGTACCTGTGAGTACAATGCCTCCTGTAGTATCTGTATTATTTTCGGTACTAGTGGTGTCACCCTTTACTTCAGGGTTGGTTGTGTTGTCTGTGGATGGTTGAGTCGTCGCACATCCAGCCCCCATAAGAAGTAACACTCCTAACATGACAGGCAATATTCGTAGACGCATAGTTTTTTGGTCTTTTTAAGAATAATGCTTAAGATTATTGTAGTGTAGGGTTTTTTCTAGATTTATGCAAGGGCGACCACTTTCTGTACTTTTTGTAACCAAAAAGTACCAAAAACTTTCGGGGGTCAAAAAACTCGCCTCACTAAGCCTATTTTATGATTTTACACTCGGAGCTCAAGCAGTTTTGACCCCCGAACCCCCTTTGTTTTTTTAAACCTAGGCTTTTGATTCTGGTTTGAAGTCGAGAGACAGGGAATTGATACAATAGCGCTTGCCGGTGGGACCTGGACCATCATCGAATACATGCCCGAGATGACCTTTGCATTTTGCGCATACTACTTCGGTTCTATGCATACCATGACTATTGTCTTCGATAAGCTCTACTGCGCCCGTGTGCGCAAGATCAGAGAAGCTTGGCCAGCCCGTGCCTGAATCAAATTTGGTTTCAGACGAAAATAGTGCAGATCCACATAAGGCACAATTGTACATGCCTTTTTCTTTGTTATGTACATACTTTCCAGAGAATGGTGCTTCGGTTCCTTTTTCAAGTAGAATACCACATTGTTGGGGAGTGAGGTGCGAGGTGTCCATAGTTTGAAGTAAAAAGGTAGAAGTAAAAAGAATTTTTAATCTGTTTGATCTATTAATTTTTCTTTTTCTGCTCTCGACATTTTTTTAATCTCTATTTCTCGCCTGGTAGCTTGTGATCTATCTGTATGTTTTTCTGTATACACCAGAGAAAAGGGAAGTCGACTTCGGACGTATACCGATCCTTTGCCTGTTTTATGTACCTCAAGTCTTTTGTCCAAATCTTTTGCGATACCGGTATAGAGTGAGTCGTCGCTGCAGCGGATGATGTAGAGAGTGTACATTTTGAGAAGTTCAAAACTTAAAACGCAAAAGTTAAAATACTAGAAAATAGTGCTTTGACTTTCCTCCCTCTTTCCCGTACTATACTCTATATATAAGCCCTACTCAAGGGGGTTTTGTGCGTTTATTCAATATATTACGCCGGAGTCGTCATTCCCGCGCCATGCCTGCCGGCAGGCAGGAAAGCGGGAATCTAGAAATACAAAATACTGGATCCCTGCTTACGCAGGGATGACATGAGAATGGTTTAGGATTGTTGGGGGTTATAGGGGGTTCGCCCCCTATCATGTATGAATAATATCTATGCAAGAAAAAATAGTAATCAAAGGAGCGCGAGAGCATAATCTCAAGAACATTTCAGTTGAGTTGCCTCGAAACAAAATGATTGTATTTACGGGACTTTCTGGATCAGGAAAGTCTTCTTTGGCATTTGATACGATTTTTGCCGAAGGACAAAGACGCTATATCGAGAGTCTGTCTGCATATGCTCGTCAATTCCTCGGTGGTATGCAGAAGCCAGATGTAGATGAGATCGAAGGATTGTCACCAGCAATTTCGATTGACCAGAAAGCGCATAGTGCAAATCCACGCTCAACGGTTGCGACGATTACGGAAATATATGATTATCTCCGTGTGCTTTATGCACGCATTGGAGAGCCATTCTGTCCATTGTGCGGAACGAAGATTGAGAAAATGACGACTGATGAAATCAATGAGCGAATTCTTGGTACCGTTACCAAAGAAAAATTAAGCAAAGGTGAGCTTATCTTATTTGCGCCAGTCGTGCGCGGAAGAAAAGGGGAGTATTATCAGATGCTCTATGATATGTACAACGCTGGATATCTCGAAGTGCGCGTGGATGGAAAGATGAAGAGTCTTCGTGATCGAATCATACTTTCAAAAAATACCAAACATACCATAGAGATTGTGGTAGATAAAATTCCACTGGCGTCACTTGATAAACAAAGATTAGCGGAAATGGTTGAGTCTGCAGTGGATTTATCGAACGGTCTCATCACTGTTTCATTTGCTGGAAAAAACGAAGTAATTTATAGCACACAGTATTCATGCCCGAATGATGGGTTTGCATTTCCAGAAATTGAGCCCCGATTATTCAGTTTCAATAGTCCGTATGGATATTGTACAGCATGTACTGGACTTGGAACCAAAGAATTATTTAGTGAAGAGGTGTGTCATGTGTGTCAGGGAAAGCGATTGAATACCAACGCACTGTCGGTAAAAATTAATGATAAAAATATTTATGAGGTCACGAGTCTCATGATTAGTGAAGCTAGAGAATTTTTTGAAGGTTTGCGAAAAAAATTATCTGATCGAGTGATTGAAATTTCTGGTGCAGCTTTGAATGAAATTGATAATCGTCTCAAATTTATGTTTGATGTGGGACTCCACTATCTCACACTCAATCGCATGGCTGGAACCTTGTCAGGTGGGGAATCGCAGCGTATCCGCCTTGCTTCGCAGGTTGGGCAGCGCCTCGTCGGAGCATTATATGTACTTGATGAACCGACTATTGGGCTTCATCAGAGGGATAATGATCAGCTGGTTTCAACATTGCGCAATCTCTGTGATATTGGAAATACGATTATTGTCGTTGAGCATGATGAGGATACGATTATGGTATCTGACTGGATTGTAGACATTGGACCAGGTGCAGGAACACACGGAGGAAATGTGGTGTACTCAGGTCCGTTGGGTAATTTATTGAATAAGAAAAAACCTGAGAGTGTTGTCTTTGGAAGTAAAACATATGGATCAGTCGACAAATCACTGACGGGTAAATATTTGCGTGGAGAGCAGAAAATTTTGGTACCAGAAAAACGACGTAAAGTAGATAATGCTACGCCCAAAATTAAGATCAAAGGCGCTAGAGAGCATAATTTGAAAAATGTTTCCGTTGAAATTCCATTAAAGCGACTGGTATGTCTGACTGGTGTATCGGGATCTGGAAAATCAACGCTCATGCACAAAATTTTGTATCGTTCGGTTGCTAATAAGCTCAATCATACGCGTTATCAAGTAGGGAAGCATGATGCGATTCTTAATACAGAATATATCGATAAGATTATTAAGATTGATCAGAAGCCGATCGGAAGAACACCACGTAGTAACCCTGCGACCTATACCAAGGCGTATGATCCGATTCGGGAAATCTTTACTGCGACACCGGAAGCTCGAATTCGTGGATATAAGTCTGGTCGATTTAGTTTTAATGTTCCCGGAGGACGATGTGAAAATTGTGAAGGAAAAGGAATCTTGGAAATTGAAATGCATTTTTTACCAACCGTCGAGATTATTTGTGATGTGTGTAAGGGGGCACGTTTTAATGCGGAGACACTCGCGATTCATTATAAAGGAAAAAATATTGCAGAGGTTCTCAATATGACCATTGAAGAGTCACGAGAATTTTTTCAGGATATTCCACCGATTGCAGATAAGCTTAATATGCTTCATGAAGTGGGACTTGATTATCTCACTCTTGGCCAATCTGCAAGTACGCTTTCTGGTGGAGAGGCACAACGTATTAAATTATCTCGTGAATTATCGAAACGTGCGACTAGTAAGACCCTTTATTTACTTGATGAACCGACAACAGGTCTTCATTTTGATGATGTGAAAAAATTGATTGAAGTATTACAAAAACTCACCTCACATGGAAATACGGTTATGATTATTGAGCACAATCTTGAAGTAATCAAATCTGCTGATTGGATTATTGATCTTGGTCCTGAGGGAGGGGATAAGGGTGGAAAATTGATGGCAACCGGAACTCCAGAAGAAATCGCGAGAAAATCGTCGACGAGTCATACGGGATATTATTTGAAGCGTGTGCTTGCTTCTTAAATTGACGATCACTTTAGTTCAATTGTTTACTCTGTTTATTACATCTATACTTAATTATTTGTATTATGGGAAATGAAGTGGCTTTTCATATTGTGAATTTACTCCTTACTTTTCTTGGTCTTGTATTAGTCGTTTCCATTCTCGTCATGTGGGTACTTGCCCTGATTGGTGCATTCACCAGGAAAGATCTCAAGAATAATCGATGGGTATGGGTATTGTTTATATTATTTGTTTCGCCAATTGGACATACGGTATATTTCTTTGTTGAAGGACAGAAAAAGCGAGGAATTATTTCTCTAGTTGGATTATTGGGACTCCCATTGCTTGTTACTATTTATGCAATCATGAATTTTTTTCTCATGAGTAGTGTCTAATGAAAAGAAAAAACTATAAAAGACTGTAGTATGCCTACAGTCTTTTTGGTATCGCCGTTGACTTTTTGGTATTCATGTGAGAGTGTATTCCGTGCACAATTATCGAGGGAGGTAGTCTCTATGATTCCGCAATTTTCGATTACCCACATCTTTTTTGATGTGGGGGGTACGCTCATGCATCCGCAGCTGGAGCGAGTCGTCGATGTCTGCGCGAGGAATGGCATCTCGGTTTCTTTGTCGGAGCTCACTCGTGCTGAAGAGCGTGCACATGAAGAGCTCGATCACGAGAAGCTGATCACGACCACGAACGACAGCCAGCGCTTCGATCTCTACTACGCGTCCATGCTTCGTCATGCAGGTATCAAGGGCGATTCTGTCATCGCCGACATCGTATCGGATCTGCGCGCCACGCATCAGGAGAACAATCTCTGGGGACGAGTGCATCCCGAGGTCTACGAAGGGCTCGCGACACTTCGCGACGCAGAATTCAAGCTCGGTATCATCTCGAATGCGAATGGGACGGTCAGGGACAAGCTGGATAAAGTCGGCTTGCTGCCGTTCTTTGACTGCGTCATTGACTCCCACTATGAGGGGGTTGAGAAGCCCAATCCCGAGATCTTCCGTCGAGCGATGGCAAAGATGAACACGACCCCCAAGCAATCGGTCTATGTAGGGGATCTCTACCATATCGATGGTGTGGGATCGATCGCTGCGGGCATGCAGTTCGCCTTCCTCACCAGAACATTGGCGGGTCAATTGCGAGCTCGTGAGCTCTGTGTCTACTCGTGCGCCAGCGTGACTGAGCTCGCGGGTATACTCAAATTCGCCAATCGATGACTGATGTGTCACGTTCCGCCTGGAGATCCTTGATCTTCGGGCGGGCGTGTTGACTACGATTATAATCGCCATGAAAGGCGTTTTTTTGTATAAAAAATCCCGATTGGTTCGGGGTGAGAGGTGAACGAGCTGCAGTACGGATGCAGCCCGTTTTTGTTAGGGTCGGTCGTGACCGGCCCGTACTGCTTGCGTTATTGCTCGCAGGTGTAATGTGCCTGTCTATCAGATGGCGATACTGTAGGGGAGCGTTTCACCAGTCATGAACGTGCAGGCGAAGTATCTGGTCACGAAGCAGGGCGAGAAGCCCGACGCGAACGTCGCGAAGCATTTCTACGGCACGATCGACCTCTCGAACGACATGTTCGTCACCAACAACTGACACCTTGCTATCGGCAGGGCGTCCTCGGACGGGGGCTTTTCCTTTGGGGAGCCTCCGTTCCGTCCCCATACAGTATGTACCTATTCGCTTATCCGGCGTTTTTTTGTTTACCGGCTTGAAAAATATCTATGAGTATGAGAATATCTCCTCTATTGCGACGCGTCACTGTCGCAAAAGGAGGATCAGAACATGACGGGTACCTACCATATCCTGTTCCACGAGGGCCTTGAGCCCGATGAATACTACAAGAATCTGCGCAGGACTTTTAACACCGCGCAGGGTGTCGACAACACGACTGTGGACGTCGAGTTGGTCGATGTGTCTGCCCAGCACTTCAGGTCTGCTCGTCTGACTATGACGAAGACCGTCGAGATCGGTGACAATGGTGATGGGGACAGCTTCTCTGTCCAGGGTTACGGCGTCGTCGTGACCCCCCACGAGGACATTCACCCGCTGCGTGATGCTCGGCCGATCCGGTGCGTGTTCAATATGCGTACCAACCACGTCAACATCGAGATGATCAAGAGGGGTGCGAAACATTGATCATTATGATCTTGTTCGCTGAACGGGAGGAGTATACTCCTCCCGTCACGTTTTCTTTTCGCCACTTAGGCGTTTTTTTATATCATTTTTTTCTGGTATACTCGTACAAGAACTATGCCATCGGCAATATTACAGAACATACTTAGCGAACTTCCTCATAATCCGGGTATATATTTGTTTTATAATCAAAAAAAAGAATTGGTATATGTAGGTAAGGCGACATCGCTCAAAAGCAGAGTCCGGAGTTATTTTTTGAAACCAAAAACACCCCGTCCGATTGAACAGATGATGCATGAAGTCGCACATATTAAATATATCCAAACTGATTCAGTGCTTGAAGCAGTAATTTTGGAGTCTGTATATATCAAGAAGTTTCAGCCGATTTATAATGTAGAAGGGAAAGACGACAAAAGTTGGAACTATATTATGATTACGAACGAGCAGTATCCTCAGGTGCATACCATGCGGGAACACGAGTATGCCCGATTGACCATGGATGAAATCAAAAAAGATTTTCTCCATATTTCAGGACCATATCCGGGACTTAATGCTCGAGTAACTATGAAATTGCTTCGCCGATTGTTTTTTATTTCTACTTGTACTCCACATGCAAAGCGTCCGTGTCTATACCGTCAAATGGGTCAGTGTCTCGGTGTGTGCACGGGAGAGATAACGAGCACTGAATATCGGAGAAAAGTAATACGACCTTTGATTACCTTTTTGTCTGGTGGAAAGAAAAAATTGATCAAATCTTTTGAAACTCAAATGGCGAAAGCAGCGAGGAGAGAGCAATTTGAAGAGGCAGCCAGGCTCCGTAATCAATTACACGCGCTTGCTCGAATCCAGGATATTGCACTTATTAATAAAGATTTTTTTGCTGATTTATACCAGAAAAATAATGAAGAGAAAGTTCGGGTAGAAGGATATGATATCTCTAATCTTGGGAAAACTGGTAAAGTGGGGAGTATGGTTGTATTTGATGCCGAAGGACCGATCAAACATTCATATCGAAAATTCAAGATTAGGACGGTAGAAGGTCAGAGCGATGTCGATTGTCTCGAAGAAGTATTGGTGCGAAGATTCAAGCATGATGAGTGGGAGAGGTCAACGGTCATTCTTATCGATGGAGGACTACCACAGGTTAATCGAGCGAAAGAGGTAGTTACAAGATTGGGAATATTTATTCCAATTGTTGGTATTGCAAAAGGACCTGAACGCAAGCGAAATGATTTTATTTTAGGAAATAAAGATTCTGAATTTGTGAAATGGGTAGATCAACATCGAGAACTATTAATTCGAGTTCGAGACGAAGCCCATCGTTTTGCAATTACGTATCAAAGAAAATTGAGGAAGATTGGATAGGCAGAACAACTCAAAACTTAAACCTCAAAATGCAAAACTATAACTCAAAGTTCAAAACTAATTGCAGTAGTGAGGTTTTTAGATTTAAGTTATAATTTTGAGCTTTGAATTTTAAGTTTTAAATTTTATTGTATGTCTTGGGAAAGACGTCGACAAGAATGGAAAGAATCACAGCCTGAGGTGGAAAAAATTGACGAGTGGTTTGAATCACTTTCTTCTGATGAGCGATTTGATGCATTTTTGGAATCTGAAAGTTTTAAATACACGGTCAATGAACTGCAGCAATATCTCCAACAATTTTATCATAGAGCCGAACCATTTAAATTTCAACATGAGCCAACAGTTTTACTTGTTTCAAAATTGCTCGGCAAAATAGTGTTGGAAACACCAGAGTTACGTCGAACAGTTCAAGAAAATCAAAATGTAGTTAAAAATCTACTTAATTCTGAGACAAAGGTTAAGATTATTCGTCGTATATATGCTTTGTGTGTTTATGAGACGAAGAAGTCGGGTGCGGTGCCGGCATATGTATACAATCTAAGTATGCCGTGGCAATGGGAAGATACTCTTACTGAGTTGGGAGGATATTGATTAAAATAATAAATTCAATTTTTATATAAAAAAGTCCCTATAGGGGCTTTTTTATGCACACAAAGTGGATAACTAGGGTTGTAAGGGGGTATTAGGTGGTGTAAAATGTAGCTTAGTGGTGAATTGTGGGGAATTTCCTCATCTAGAGAGTAATACGCCATGCTTGTCTGTATAACTCTTACCCGGCTTCAGTCTATATGTTTATAGGTGAATATAGCCACAATTTAGATGAGAAAGGTCGCCTTGCAATACCCAAGAAATTTCGGGCTGATCTTTCACAGGGCGCTGTAGTTACCCGAGGACTCGATAACTGCCTTTTTTTGTACACTAAGGCAGAATGGGAAAAACTCGCGGAAAAACTGGCGCAATTACCATTTTCTCAGGCAAATAGCCGGGCATTTGCGCGACTGATGCTTGCAGGAGCAATGGATGTCGAAGTGGATACACAGGGGCGTATTATTCTCCCTCCGTATCTGCGGACGTTTGCTGGTCTCAGTAAATCAGTCGTGATTGCAGGACTCTACACTCGTCTTGAAATATGGGATGAGGAAAAATGGAAGTCCTATACCACTTCGAGCGAAGCAGAGAGTACGACTATTGCTGAACAGATGGGTAATCTGGGTGTATGAGAGCTGACTTCGTTAAAACTACGCCAGGCAGGCATATTCCAGTCCTTCTGCAAGAAGTGCTTCATGTACTTCAATTGGCGCCTGGTAAAAATATTATTGACTGCACACTGGGAGATGCTGGACACACAGAGAAGATACTCGAGGCAACTGGCTCTACGGGTCGAGTACTTGGAATTGATGCTGATGCCGAAGCAATACTTCGCGCAAAGAATTTTTTGCATCGATTCGGTGATCGGGTGGTCTATGCGCGTGAGAATTTTGAACATCTAGCCCGTATTGTTACTGAGAATAATTTTGGTCCGGTAGATGGCATTCTTATCGATCTTGGCTGGTCAAGTCCTCAGTTTGAAGAGCGAAAACGTGGATTCAGCTTCCAAAATACGCTTGAGGTGCTTGATATGCGGTATGACACGAGAGAGAATGGTGCACGGTTGACTGCTGCCCAATTTCTTACCTCTGCTTCAGCGACAGAGCTTGAAGATACCTTCAAACTTTATGGTGAAGAAAGATTATCTCGGGAAATTGCAGAACATATTGTTGATGTACGACGGGAGAAAGATATTACAACTGTGGGTGATCTCGTGGAAATTGTTTTGCAGGTGTATCGAAAGAAATTGAAAACTGATAAAGAGGTGCCCTGGGTTGGGGGATTGCATCCAGCAACAAAAGTATTCCAGGCGCTTCGTATTGCAGTCAATGACGAGCTTGGAGTTATTGAGAGAGTGCTACCTCAAGCCCTTGAGGTGCTTGCTCCACACGGAATACTCGCAGTTATTAGCTTTCATTCGCTCGAAGATCGAATTGTGAAGCATTATTTCAAAAAACATTCAGGAAAACATTTTACTATTATTACTAAAAAACCGATTGTCGCAGGAGAGGAGGAATACGGTACCAATCCTCGTGCGCGATCAGCAAAATTGCGAGTTATACAGAAATTATGAATCCATACGTCAGAAAAAAAATAACCATGAAAGATAGACGAGAGGGCTTTAGGCGCCTTATTCTGGGGAGAACATTCCGATCATTTCTCTCGATTGCGATGTTTGGTTTCGGTGTTCTTTATATCTGGCAAGTTAATACCGTTTCTTCGAAAGGATATGTAATTTCTGATTTTGAGAGAAAAGTTTCTTCACTTGAACGTGAAACACGCACTCTTGATGTCGCTATTGCCGAACATACGTCAATCAAAACGATTCGTGAACGTATCGCAAATGATGAATTCGAGCAGGTAACCAATGCTGAGTATATTTCTGTAGGACCAAACGAGGTAGCAAGGCAGTAATCATTTTTTTGTCTATCAAAAATTTCCGTAATTCGGAAATTTTTTATTTTTCATAAAATTTAAGTAAAAAGTAAAAATAAATCATGAATCTATATTCTTTTTATCTTTTACTTTTGCCTTTTTGCTTAAAATTCTATTTATTTCTATTTACCCTAATTAGTATGATATACTATTCGCAATAAATAGTATTATGTGGCTTCTTATTTTACAACGTCTGACTCTCGAATTTCTTGTTGATTTCTTGTGGGCACCGGTGTGGTGGTATACGAGTGGACTCAAGCGTGCGGCACAGTTTGCAGCACGTCTCGTCGCAACTGGTAACCTACAATTTGCTCCTGGATTATGGCTACAGAATATTTTTGTCCCTATGTTCGGTCAATACGATTGGCAGGGACGATTGGTTAGTTTTTTTGTGCGTTTCGCAAATGTAATTATACGATCTATTTTACTTATTATTTGGGTCATGTTTTCTCTTATTGTCTTTACTCTTTGGATACTCTTACCCATTGTAATTGTATATATGATTATCAGATCAGCTAGTTAATATCTATGCTTTTTTCAAAAGCCGAACAATTACCAGTTCTTGTTTGTAGTGTATGCGGCGGTAGTGGAAAGGAAAAAGGACATACGTGTCCTGAATGCCGTGGGCTTATTCAGGGAGTTCTTGATCGTGACACTTTTGTGTATTTTGGAGAACAGTATACTGCGTATGAGATTAAGCTTCGAAAGGCGCGTAAGGTGCTCAACATTTTTAGAATTGTCGGTGCTCTTATTGTGGCACTTGCTTGTGGTGCTGGCTTTTTTTACCTCGTATATACAGCGGATAAAATTGAAAATATCACCCAATTACATTTTTGGTTTACACAGACAGGGGGAGATCAGAGTCGAATATTAATATGGGTTGGATGTGTGGCACTTCTCTATATCTGGTATCGAGTGCTTGTTGGAAGAACACCGACGCCACGTTTTGTCTATCATGGGATACACCTGGAATCTACCGAAACTAAAACTGCACAGATTGTAAACACCTCGTGGCAAAGCGTACGCGCTATGCCTCATAAAAAATATTTGGATATTTCAAAATATCTTTCTTCTGAGTCGCGAAGTGTTATTGAGCGTAGTTTTGAGACCGCACGTGCGTTCGGACATACTCATATTATGGCGCTTCACATGGTCCATGCGCTTCTAATTGATGAAAGTGTGCGTGGTATCTGCATTAGGCTTAATATTCCAGTCAACGCACTCCAGGCAGCGGTCGGGAAAATGCTCGGTGGTAAAAATCCAAAACGTTTTTCACCCATTTTTTCTCCCGAAGCCGAAAATATTATTTTTTCTGCTTATTTTGTTACACGAACAAATCATGATCCGGTTATTCGAGCGACTACACTTTTTAAAATGGCTGTAGAACAAAGCGAACAGATACAGGAAATGCTTTATGATCTCGAGGTAGATAAGGTCAAGCTCGATAATGTAATTGAGTGGGCGCGACAGCGCGAAACTTTGCAGGAAAAATATCGTCTGTTTTCGCGTGCGACAGCGAATGTTTCTAGACATGGAATGGATCGGGCGATGACCGCGATTGCGACGCCGCTCCTCAATCAACTGAGTCGTGATCTTACTATTGCTGCAAAGTATGGTGATATTGATACCTGTGTTGCGCGGGATCGGGAAATCGATGAAGTATTCCGTATCATTGAAGGTGGGGGAAGAAATATCATGCTGGTCGGTGATCATGGTGTGGGTAAGGTCACTATTGTTGAGGGGATTGTTGAACGCATGATCCGTGGTGATGTGCCAAAATTGCTTCAAGATAAACGAATGGTACAACTTTCCATTACCTCACTTTTGGCGGGAACCACGATTTCGGGGGCTCAAGAACGATTGATTCGTATTATGAATGAAGTAACGCGCGCGCGAAATATTATTCTTTTTATTGATAATATTCATGAATTGATTGGAGTTTCTGATTCAGATGGAAAAGGGATCGATGTCTCAGAGTCTCTTGCCGAATACTTGCGGAGTCAGCGATTTGTAATGTTTGCAACTAGCTTGCCCGAAGCATATACGCACTCAATTGCACATTCTGAAATTGGTACTGTTTTCTCAAAAATCGATGTTCGAGAGATGGATACGAATCAGGCAATTCGAGCACTTGAATCAAAAGCTGGAATGATTGAATATCAGACACGGGTATTTTTTTCCTACGATGCTCTTGAAAAATCTGTGGTACTTGCACATAAATTTTTTACAGATCGAAATTTACCGGAGAGCGCCCTCTCTCTTATGTCTGAGGCAGGCAGTTATGCGCGTAGTGTACATGGTGAACATAGTCTGGTATCAGCAGATGATGTAGGTGTGGTCGTTGCACAAAAAACTGGAGTTCCTGCTGCAAATATTACTCAATCAGAATCTGAAAAATTGTTGAAGCTTGAAGAAGAGATGCATACGCAAGTTATTGGGCAATCAGAGGCAGTGGCGCTTGTTGCAAACGCACTTCGCCGTGCTCGAGCTGATATCAGGTCAAATTCACGACCGATTGCGAGCTTTCTATTTCTTGGTCCGACTGGAGTCGGAAAAACTGAGCTTGCAAAGACAATTGCACGTGTCTATTTCGGTGGGGAAAATCGTATGATTCGAATCGACATGAGTGAATATCAAGATACTAGTGCGATTTATCGACTGATCGGGCAGAATGGGGTACAAGGTTCGGGGATACTTACTGAAGCAGTAAAACAAAATCCGTTTTCTCTAGTCTTGCTTGATGAGCTTGAAAAGGCTGACCCTAATATTTTGAATTTATTTCTACAGGTGCTCGATGATGGGCGATTGACTGATAGTACCGGAAGAGTCGTAGATTTTACGAATACGATTATTATTTCAACATCAAACGCTGGCACACAGTATGTAGCTGATCGTATCAAAGCTGGGGTTGAATTAGTGGATATTCGCGAAGAGTTAATACGCAGTGAGCTCAAAAATTATTACCGTCCAGAATTTCTGAACCGTTTTGACGGGATTGTCTTGTTTCGTCCACTTCAGTCTGAAGAAATCAAGCAAATCGCAAAATTGATGTTGAAACAGGTTGCAAAAGATCTTGAAGTGAAGGGGGTCGGATTTGAGATTGAAGATGCAGCTCTCAGTGAGTTGGCACGTGTGGGATTCGATCCTGAATTTGGAGCACGTCCTATGCGTCGAGCTATTCAGGATCGAGTGGAGAATGGACTTGCCAATTTAGTTCTCAAAGGAGAGTTGCAACGTCGGGATGTGGTAGTATTAGGAGAAGGACTTTCTCTTCGGGTGGAAAAAGCATCGCGATAACCTATGAATGCGTATCTTATTTTTTTTATACTTGCTTTTGGTATATCGGTTGTTATGACCGGTATGACTCGTTTTGTTATGCTTAGGTTTGGGATTATTGATCGAGCGCCAAAAGAAGCATCACGTAAAATTCATAAGAGGTCAATTGCTTTGGGTGGGGGGTTAGCATTGTATTTTACTTTTTTTATTACTATTTTTCTTTTGACCATGGGATATAGTCGAGATAGTCTCTTTGAATTACCCACTATCTTTGGTATGTTTATTGGATCAACAATTCTTATGATTGGTGGAATTATTGATGATAAATATACGCTTCGCCCCAGATATCAAATTATTTCCCCGGTTCTTGCCTGTATTGCGGTAATCATCGCAGGAATCGGTCCACATATTATCTCTAACCCGTTTGGTGGAATAATTGATTTATCACAATTTCAATTACATATCGGAGGATTGATGAATATTGTGTGGCTTGCAGATATACTCGTGTTTTTGTGGCTTTTTGGTATGATGTTTACTACCAAATTTTTGGATGGGTTGGATGGGTTGGTGACGGGTATTGTGGCGATTGCTGCAATCGTTATCTATCTTCTATCCCTTCAACCGGCGTGGTATGATCCTGGTACTGCCGCTCTTTCAATTATATTTGTTGGTGCCTGTCTCGGATTTCTTATTTGGAATTTTAATCCCGCGAAAATATTTTTGGGTGAAGGTGGTAGTCTCATGACTGGATTTATTCTCGGGTGTCTTGCACTTATGTCGAATAGTAAAATCGCTGTTACAATCATGGTTGTCGGGATTCCCATGGTTGATGTACTTCGTGTGATTGTAATGCGGTTGCGAAAAGGTAAACCTGTCTACATGGGGGATCGTGAACATCTGCATTATCGTCTGTTGGAGTCAGGATTGAGTCATCGGCAGGCGGTGCTATTGCTCTACGCCATTTCGTCATTATTTGGAATGACTGCACTTTTCTTGCAAGCCGAACATCGATTAATCGCACTTTCATTTTTATTTGTACTTATGCTTTTGATTGGTCTTTGGCTTTCAAAGCGTGAGGCAGTACGCTAATATTGGTAATATGGAAAAAGACACTACAAAAACAAAAAAAATAAGTAAATGGTTTGTGGTTGTATTTTTTAGTGCAGCTATATTTCTCTTTGCTTGGACTAGACTTCACTGGTCCAAAGCCACACTTGGTATTAGAGAGACAGAGATTCATGTTCTTGTGGCTAAATCCATGTATCAGCAGTATCGAGGATTGGGGAAGCGGGACACAATTGCTCCATATGATGGTATGATTTTTCCATTTTCTCTATATGGAAGGCAGGGGATTGTGATGCGTGATATGCGGTTCCCCTTGGATATTATATGGATGCGAGATGGTGTGGTAGTAGACCTTGCACAGAATGTAGCGCTCGAACCTGGGGCTCGCG
>CAZMEW010000003.1:76369-77840 GCA_964565405.1 uncultured Gammaproteobacteria bacterium | reverse complement strand
CCACAGCCGCTATAAAACCAATATAGTAAGACACAAAATCACCGAGAACAAGCAGTAGTAGGCGTAATCTGTAGCTAAAAGATATAGTTGCGAACACAGGTATGATATGTTATACTTATAGATATAATTTAGCAGAATATAGCGATAAAAACAAGTGCCGTATGTTGAAGATAACTTATCAAGTAATAATAGCAGTAATCCTTGGATTTGGCAGTTTTGTGCTTTCAGTTGAGGCAGCTTTTCCAAATGATCCGGATGCTCGACAGTGGGCGTATGAGGTGGCTGATGTGTATCGCGGTTGGGAATTAGGGAAAGGATCTCCTGAAGTGGTTGTTGCGATCATTGATAACGGTTTTGATCCTGTTCATGCAGACTTGAGAGACGCGGTATGGGAAAATAAGAATGAAAAACCAGGCAATGGAATTGATGATGATGGAAATGGGTATATAGATGACATTCATGGTTGGAATTTTGTATCTGATAGCAATGTCATCGAACCGCCAGAATATGATGGAGAAGAGAATACTATAGCGAGTCATGCAACGGTAATCGCTGGATTGATTGGTGGCACCAGTAATAATACTATTGCTGGAGCAGGTATTGCTGCAGGAGTAAAACTCATGAATTTGAAGATAATTGATAGTCAGGGGCTTGGTGAGGTGGATCCGTTGGTCGATGCGATATATTACGCAGTTGATAATGGGGCAGATATTATAAATATTAGTATTGTGGGTTATGGATCAGCACCTGAAGTGCGACAGGCGATTAATTATGCATACCAAAATGGTACTATAGTGGTGGCGGCGGCTGGAAATGAAGGGGATGATCTCAATGTTTCAAGTAAATTTCCAATCTGTAGTGATTCATACGAACAATATACTTCAGTTATTGGGGTAAGTGCGATTGGTCCCACCCGACGATTGGCACCTTTTTCTAATATTGGTAGTACGTGTATCGATCTTACTGCACCTGGAGTTGATATTGCGGGACCTATACGTTCAAATAGCTTAGTAAGCAGCTACACTGATGGATGGAACGGTACATCTTTTGCGGCCCCATTTGTGACAGGTGCTGCCGCGCTCATCAAGAGTACTCAGCGTTCATGGAATATTGATCAAATTGTTCGGGTATTGAAAGCGACAGTACATCACACGCCTGCTGATGATGAAAAAAGTTACAAAGAGACATACGGAAACGGTTTAATACAAGTCGGTGCTGCTGTTGAGGCGGCTCAACTAGGAATAGTACCTGCTTCAAAAAATTTTATCGAAGGGGAGTATGACTACTCATTTACAGCACCCAGACGTCTGATTATAGCCTCAGAGGGAAGTGAAAAATATAATGATATATTTGAGGGAAACAAAATTGAAAGAACCAATACAGTTTTTAAAGATGCAAATACATTTGCTGTATTGCGAAATAGTGATGGATCGATTTATTATGTTTTCATAAAGAAAAAAAATAATACAGA
>CAZMEW010000003.1:75825-76359 GCA_964565405.1 uncultured Gammaproteobacteria bacterium | reverse complement strand
CATGGTGTATGACGCGCAATGGAGACGGAAATATCGATGGTCAGTTCCTGCACGCACATACCAAGTAGTAGCGGGAGATATGTATGGAGATGAGAATAAAGAAATCGTATTGGCCGCTACTGATCGGGGGAATACTAAGATCTCAGTCTTTGCGCTTGATGGCAGTTTACTTCGCACTATTGAGGATACGGTGTCACATAAAAGCACGCATATCGCCGTGTATCACGATAATGAGACAAAAAATGATATGCTGGTATATGCTACCGAGGGAAATAATTCTAAAGTTGAAATCTGGAAAATTAATTCAGTCATGACAGAGCCGCAAAAAATTTTTGATACACAACTAAAAACAGTCGGCAGCATAGCGATTGTAGAGAGTAGTGTGAACACTAATGTGGTAGTATTTGGTTCAGAGGTTGGCAGCAGCCCAATGGTGCATGTTTTTTCTTTCGATGGGCAGGTGATCGGATCGTTTCGTCCGTATGATTTATCATTTCGAGGGGGTGTAATGGTTTCCGCGGTGGTGTATGGTGA
>CAZMEW010000003.1:63783-75815 GCA_964565405.1 uncultured Gammaproteobacteria bacterium | reverse complement strand
TTTAGTACTGACGGTTCTCAATTATTGGATCGTTCGATTGATAATGTGTTGGCTCCTCATACTAATATAATTACGGCAGTAGCCTCATACTAGTTTTATATGTTAAAAGATACACCTATTTTTGAGAAAAAAAATGTTCTGGTTACCGGTGGAGCAGGGTTTGTCGGATCACATGTTTGTGAACGTCTCCTCAAAGAGGCACATGTGATCTGCATGGATGATTTGTCGAATTCGACAATCACTAATATTGAACATCTATTACAATATCCTGATTTTGAATTTATCAAATATGATGTGACGCAGCCGATCGATCTCATGCAATTTCCAGAATTGGAAAAATTCAGGGTACGATTCCAAGGGGTACAAGAAATATACCATTTTGCTTGCCCGACTAGCCCTAAAAATTTTGAAAATTTAAAGATTCACTCATTGTGGGCGAATTCGCGAGCAATGCTTAATACACTTGATCTTGCGGTCAAATATCGAGCGAAATATTTGTTTGGCTCAAGTTCGGTGGTGTATGGTGAGCCCACAACGGAAGATCATATTTTTAGCGAAGATGAAGAAGGTATTGTGCATCATTTATCACCTCGTGGATGTTATGATGAGGGTAAACGTTTCGCGGAGACATGTGTAGAAACCTATATTCAGGTGTATGGATTGGATGCAAAAATAGCGAGAATGTTTACGACGTACGGACCACGAATGAAATTGAGAGATGGACTGTTAATCCCAGATTTTATTTTAAATGCACTCAATGGTGAGGATTTGGTAATCTACGGCGATGCATCACTGCATCAGTCGCTCTGCTATATTTCTGATATGGTTGATGGTTTAGTGCGCCTTATGAATAGCGATCCTGATATTTCGCTTGTAAATTTGGGACACGATGAGCCTCATCAAATGGGTGATGTCGCGCAAAAGATTATCGAAATGACGAGATCAACTTCAACCATTCGGTATGAAAATCCATTGGTCTTTCTTACAAAAAAAGGAATCCCTGATTTGCGACGTGCCAAGGAAAATCTAAGCTGGATACCACTGGTACGTCTTGAAGATGGACTGAAGCGTACCATTGACTATACACTAGCGCACAAAGAGTCTCTTGAGTTTAATGGACCTTAAAAGTTATGTTCATTGCATTAGTGCCGGCCTATAATGAATCAGAAAGAATCGAGGATGTAGTTCGATCACTTTTAGAAAAAAAAGTAGATGAAGTTGTGGTAATTGATGATGGGTCAATCGATGACACGGGGAATCGTGCCCGTAGCGCTGGTGCAACAGTCCTGACACATCAGATTAACTTGGGACAAGGAGCCGCGCTTGAGACTGGGCACGCATATGCCAGGGGAAAAAAAGCAGACGCGGTTCTTCATTTCGATGGTGACGGACAATTTGATGTAGAAGATATTATCCGTGCACAAGAATTGATTGAACAAAATAAAGCTGATGTTATTCTCGGTTCTCGATTTTTAGGAAACAATACATCCATGCCATGGTTCAAGCGCCATGTATTATTACCAGTAGGTCGATTGATTAATCGTGTATTCACCGGACTCGCGCTCAGTGACGCGCATAACGGATTTAGAGTGTTGAATGCGCGAGCGTTTAGAGCGATTCAATTGAAACATAACCGCATGTCACATGCGACTGAAATTATTGAGCAGATACACAAACATGCATTAACGTATAAAGAAATTCCGATAACCGTAACCTATCGAGAATATGGGCAACGAATGAGGAGTGGATTTTTGATCTTGAGAGACTTAATTATTGGTAAGTTTATAAGTTAGTATATGCGTATTATATTCCAGCTCGGAATTGCATTATTATCATTGATTGCAATTGTAAGTGTAATTCGAAAGCGAAGAGAACATTTTGTAGGACCGTTGGGTGCGATGTTGTGGATTATTTTTTGGGTTGCATTTGTGGGTGTGGTTTCCTTGCCTAGTATAACTCAGACAGTCGCAGATATAATTGGGATTGGGCGCGGTGTTGATCTGGTCATGTACGTTTCGATTGCATTGCTTTTTTTTCTGGTGTTTAAGTTGCACATTAAGATCGAAAAAATACAACGACATGTGACTAAAGTGGTACGCGAGAGAGCTTTAAAAGAAAATGTAGAAAAAAAATGACTTATATGAAAATCGCACATATTGTCTCTACATATCCCCCCTATTATGGGGGAATGGGGAATGTCGCGTTTGAAATGGCAAGTAGGCTCGCAGCACGAGGGCACACTATCGAGGTTTTTACACCAGAGTACCGGCGAGACAATGCAACATCTGAAGAAAACAAAACATTTGCTGAGCGTGAAGACTTTGCTACTCGGCTTGAAACGCCTATCAAATATGGCAATGCCGCATACCTACCTGCACTAGCTCGAGAACTCGATCATTTTGATTTAGTCCATTTGCATTATCCTTTTTTTGGCAGTGCATCACTGGTCGCTCAGTGGAAAAAAAGAAATCAAAAAAAACCTTTGGTAGTGACATACCATATGGACACCAGAGGCACAGGGGTGAAGGGAATATTTTTTAAGCTCTATGCCGCATTACGCATGCCTGCTATTTTGAAATCAGCTGATTTATTAATTACGAGTTCATTTGATTATATTGAACACAGCGACGCTTGTGGGGTGTACCGGCAAACTAGGGAAAAGTGGGTCGAATTACCTTTTGGTGTTGATACCAATCGTTTTCAACCCAGAGAAAAGCCTGATTTTTTGTTTGATCGGCATGGATTCGATAGTAATATACCGACTATTATTTTCGTGGGGGGGATGGATAGTGCCCATTATTTCAAAGGGGTACCTATATTGTTAAAAGCTGTAAGCATCTGTAAAAATTTAGGAATGAGTCTCCAGTTGATAGCTGTAGGTGAAGGTAATCTAAAGAAAGAATTTGAACTTCAGGCGAGGGTGATGGGGCTCGAACAAGAAGTTCGATTTGCTGGGGCAGCTTCTAATGAAGAATTACCGCTTTATTATGCCATGGGTGATGTCTGTGTGCTTCCCTCAACAACTCAGGGCGAGGCTTTTGGGATGGTACTGCTTGAGGCAATGGCTTGCGGAATTCCAATACTTACAAGCGATTTGCCGGGTGTGCGAACATTGGGGGTACAGGGTGGAGAAGTTTGTACTCCGGGTAGCCCACTCGACCTTGCTCAATTGCTTGTTAATTTGTTTAGTTCGCCAGATGAGCAAGAAAGAATTCGAGTGAAAAATAGAAAAATAGTCGAGGAAAAGTATGGCTGGGATTTTATTGTAGATAAGCTCGAGAATGAGTATGCGAGGCTTATTGCGCGCTAAAGTTGTGTATGATATACTTGACGTAAATTAAGAATAATCATATGGGAACATTCAAAAAAGGTCTTTTTTTTGGGGGGCTTCTTGGAGCTGGACTTATGTGGCTCAACACAACCAAACGAGGAAAGGAAATGAGAGATAATTTGCTCAATTATGCGGCAGATGTTTATGAAGAAGTAAAGAAAAAAATCACCTCTTCGAAACAATGGGAAAAATTATCAAAAAATGAATATGTGCGGACAGTCGAGGAGGTTGTGAATAACTATGCGGTAGAACATGATTTGTCGGATAAGGTGCGTGATGTGGTTGAGAAAGTGGTAAAAGCACAATGGAAAAAAGTGAAAGATGTATAATTTATATATAGATTTTTTATGATAAAAAAATATTTTTTCATCTCGCTCATCATTATTTTATTTTTGGGTTCATCGGCAACTGCGGTGTACTTCTACACTCAATGGAAAAAGGCAACAACGGTAGTTAATCCTCAGGAGGAAATTGAAGATGTCTTGGCAGTTGTCTCGAATTACATGGAGCTCCCTCAGGGGGAAAATCCGACCATTGCGACCGTAGTTGATAGGGAAAAACTTCAAGATCAGGCATTCTTTGTGAATGCAGAAAATGGCGATAAGGTGCTTATCTATACAAATGCCCGGAAAGCTATATTGTACCGACCAAGTACTAAAAAAGTGGTTGAAGTTGCCCCTATTTATTTTGATGAAACCCAAAATACTCCTTCTCCAACTTCGAGTTCAGCTGGACCGTCCCAATAAGGACAAAATTTTCACTCAAAACACACTCATTTCGAAAGGATCTGAGTGTGTTTTTTATACTCTAAACTTAACAAAAGTTTTCCACACTTGCGCCTCGTGAATTAGGACAAAAAAAGTGGTATAATTTACGTTGTATATTTAGGTATTATTTATAGTATGTGCCAAGTACTATAAGAACATGAGAAAGATTAAAATGGCAACTTCAAAAAAAGATCAAAGAATGGCTCCGCATCTGCGTTTCCTGAGCGGGATAACCACTATTGGGGTAAGTATTGCACTACCTTTCTTTGTGTATGCGACAATTTACAATCCCGGAGAAACACTAAACCCAGATTGTGCACCGACAGACGTTGATTGTGGAATTACGGCACCTGCAAATTCAGGAAACAATAGTGATATTACTGGGCTTTCTGCTTTGAATAGTGTGAGTTCAACAGTGGGATTATTCGGCAATGTAACGTCGACTAATATTTCCATATCGGGCGCCCTGTCTTTACCAGCGGGTTCAATCACTGATGCATACGTAGTCGATGGCCTTACAATCTCAGGCGGTTCCATAAACAATACGTCAATCGGACTCTCAATACCCTCAACTGCTATATTTACGACCGCCACCGCAACACAAGGTCTGTTCGTTTCTTCGACCTTGTTATTAAAAGATTATGGAGATAATCATCGACTGGTTGAAATTGCGACTGATGATAATCGTGGTAATTACTACATCACACAGTCCGGTTTTGATAATGTGGGAACAACCACAAAAAATCAAGTAATGCGGATTGGATTCAATCGTGCGCATGGTGGAGGGTGGGTGAATCCCAATGTTCCTTCGCTTGCTTTGGAATTTGAATCTTTTTTTCTTCAGGCACCGAACGATCCTGTAATGGAATTTCATGTACCATCAATATATGATTCAGGTGGTACAATCCGACCATTGACTTTCCAGTATCACCTGCTTTCAGGAACTTCGTCTCCTGGAACAGTGGGTGCAGGTTTTGGAGTGAATAACCTTGTTTTTGCAACTCCTACGGGCACGGTATACGCGCAGTTAGGTCAGACACAGTTTGGGTTTTCGGGTGTTTCGATTCAACAAACTACCAACAATCTCAACTGGCTGCAGCAGTATAATGCAGCAGGTGATGGAACTATTGAACTTGCGCGCATTGATAGCTCTAATAATTTGCGCCTTGCGCCAGGTGGGGATCCTATATACATACCCAATAATACGGGGGGAGCACTTAATATAGCCGCAACCAGTTCATATGCATTGTTGAATATTGGCGCTGGGGCATCTGCAAGCAGCTCAGGTATCGGTTTCCAGGATGATACGAATTTATACCGAGAACAGGCAAATGTATTGGCGACGGATGATGTATTTAGGATTAATCAACCAAGTACTTCTGATGGTTTGATCCTGTCTTCAAGTGATGGAAGTATCACCGCGGGACTGAGACTTTCGGGAAGTTTGCTTCAGGTTGCATGTAAGACATCTACCTGTGGAAGAGCGCTTTTTGGTGTTGGTGGAATAGATCAATCATTAGGTTCATCGATTGATACCTATAATACAGGATTGATTATTTTTTATAACGATGATGCGTCGGAAGCTATGCGGGTCACGACAGGAGGGAATTTACTTATTGGCACAGGTAGTGATAACGGGCGATTGACCGTATCAGGGACAGCGTATATCTCACAGAATTTGAGAATAAATACAGCAACCGCGTTAGCTGGGTTGACTGTTGCAACGACCTCTAATTTTAGCGATTTGATTACGTTCACTACTGCAAGTGGTACGAGTGTTACTAGTACTAATTTTTCATATAGTACCGCATCTGGAACGACCCTTCGAGCAAATTCATTTACTGTAAATACTGCACAAGTAGATGGGAGTTTGTTAATCGGTAACACTGTGGCAGGAAAATATATTAATTTTTACAACGACCAATATGGAATTACCGCTCAAAATGGTCTTGAGATCAAGACGGGCGACGCTATTCAGTTTTTAATGGGGAGTACACAGCGCATGGTTATCGATAGTGGGGGCGATATTGGAATTGGAATTTCATCTCTCAATGCTTCTGCGCGGCTTCAATTTGCCACTTCGACACTCGCAGCTGGAGGTATACTTTTTGGTAGTGATACCAATCTATATCGTATGGGTACAAGTTCCCTAAAAACCGATGCATCGCTGATAGTGGGAGGCGCAATCACGTCGTCACAACTTTCAGTCGGCGGAACCGTAATAATTACCACTAGTTCACTTTCAACAGGTATCCGTCAGATGTTCACTACTGACGATAGCTATGGTGATTATACAATCACTCAAGGAAGTTTTGATAATGGATTTGGTGTTACTCGTAAAAATCAATCATTACGAATAGGATTCAATAAAGATTATGGTGGGGCGCGACTTAATCCTGCATCTGCGGCAATGGGTCTTGATTTTGAGTCTTATTTTATGCAGGGTGCAAATGATCCAGTGATGGAACTTCATTTGCCAAGTATTGTAGATACGGATGGTATTGAGAGGCGTCCGATTAGTCTTGAGTACCATACTATAGCGGGAACCTCGACTCCAGGCATCACGAACCTCATGTTCAATGCCCAGGGTATTTCTTTTGGAAACACTACGGGTACGCAGTATGCACAATTAAGTCCTACACAACTCAGCTTGATTAGCACGGGCATACAACAGAATACCAATAATCTTAATTGGCTGAGACAAATGAATGCAGCTGGTGATGGTACGGTTGAGATTGCACGTGTTAATAATCAAAATCAAGTGCTGATCGCTGCATCCGGCGCAAATACAGTTATTGGTAATAGTCTGGGTATTGCAACGACTACTGTAAATGCACTCTTGTCACTTGGATCAAGTTCAACTCCGCAAGCTGGTGGTATTTTGTTTCAAGGGGATACCAATTTATATCGTGATACAGCAAACGGACTCGCAACAGATGATTTCTTCACCATGTATCAGCCGGATACCTCAGGCGGGGGGTTGACCTTAGCCTATGGATCAAGTCGAGCTGCACTTCGTCTGTCAGGCGGGTCAGGGGACATTGCCACCTTTGGTTGTACGACTGCGAGCTGTACTCGTATGCAGATCGGTGCTGGTGGTGGTAATCAGGCACTTGGCTCAAGTATGGATTTTTGGAGTTACGGGCATATCGTCTTCAATACAGTAGGTGGTGGTGAGAATGCTCGTTTTGAGCCGAATGGGAATTTTTTGATTGCTACTTCCACGGATTATGCAAAATTGACGGTTGACGGTAATGCATATTTGTCAGGTGCTCTGAGAATTGCAACAACTACCGCGACTGCTGGGCTTACAGTTGGCTCGAATAGTTATTTCGGTGGTGATATCGCATTTATTAATTCGAGTGGTTCGCAGGTTACATCAACCAATATTGCAGTTGCGGGTAACTATACCCAAACAGCACGAACTAACCCAGTAATTACCGGAAATTATACATCATCATCACTACTGTTTGGGGCTGGGTCTGTAGACGTGGTTGGAAACTATGCTTATGTGGTAGCAGCTAATTCTAACAGTTTACAAATTATTGATGTTTCGAACCCTGTCTCACCATTGCGTATAGAGGGTATTCAAGATTATGCAGTTATTGATTCTCCGTATAAAATTAAAGTTGTAGGAAAATATGCGTATGTAATAAGTCAGGTGAATCGGTATATAAAAGTCATAGATGTTTCAAATGTTTCATCTCCAAGAGTGGTAGGAACCGTAGCATCAAGTACAGGATTTAATGGTATTAATGATCTGTTTGTCTCAGGACAGTATGTGTATGTAGTGAATAATGTAGATGATAGCTTGCGCATTGTAGATGTTTCTAATCCAACTAATCCAGTGATTGTTGGGGGTGTAACTCATGCAACAAATCTTAATGGTGCATATTCAGTGTATATATCGGGCAAATATGCATATGTAGCAAACCGCGATGATTACAGTGTTACCATTATTGACGTATCAGATCCGACGACACCTGTGATTACAGGTAGATATTCAGATGGTACCAATTTATTATTTGCTGAATCAATATATGTCTCAGGGCAGTATGCATATGTAGGTACTGACGGCGGTAGACTTGCGGTGGTGGATGTCTCGAGTTCCACATTACCTATTACGATTGGTAATGTTCCTGCTGCTTCAGGCGAGGCGGTGCATGTATCGGGTAAATATGCGTATCTGGTTGATTACGATAGTGATACATTTCAAATTATTAATATCGCGAATCCAACTTCACCAGCAGTTGTGGCGACCTTGTCAAGTAGTAATTTTGATGGAGCAACAGCTGTAGATGTGTCGGGTAAATATGCGTATATAACAAGCTTTAGCTCAGGTATACTGAACATTGTTGATATTGGTGGTATTGATGCTCCATCTGCACATATCGGTGCGCTTCAATCAAGTAATGTGAATGTAACTGATAATATAGAGATTGGTAATAATGCGTATGTTTCAAATGCATTGAATGTGGGACAGGGCGGAATTAAAACTGATGGCGGTGTAAGTATTGATGGGTCAGCAATATTTTCAAGTGCGATTGCTCAAACACCAATGAGAACTTCAAGTATTGAGAGCACTATCTCGTTCACCACCCCACAACAAATAAAAGTGGTTGGAAAATATGCGTATGTAACCAATGATTCACTTAATACTTTTGGTGTTTTTGATGTATCTGATCCATCAGAACCTATTGAAATAAGTACACTCTCCTCATCAACCGCGCTTAGTTTTGTAAAAGCTTTAGATGTGTCGGGTAAATATGCGTATGTGTCAGGCTTAGAGACATTCCAGATTATAGATATTTCACAACCAACTAACCCCGTGATTGTAGGCGGTGTTACTTCTACAGATATTTATGTGGAGGCGGTCTATGTCTCGGGTAATTATGCGTATGTCTCAGGGATTGATTCTGTACAGATTATCAATATTTCAAACCCGACTAGCCCGGTGATCGTGGGTAGTGTAGTTTCATCAACTGCACTTGCTTCAGTAACATCACTATATGTGTCTGGTGCCTATGCATACGCAGCTGACAGGTCATCTGACTCTTTACGCGTGGTTGATATTTCAAACCCGACTAGCCCGGTGATCGTGGGTAGTGTAGTTTCATCAACTGCACTTGGAAGTCCGTGGTCTGTGTATGTGTCAGGAAAATATGCATACGTGCCGAATGAGAGTGATAATTCATTTCGAATTATTGATATTTCTGATCCTACCAATCCTACAATCGTTGGAGGAGTAAAGAATAATTCAGCGCTTAATAGTGCGCGGTCAGTATATGTTTCAGGAAAATATGCGTATGTAACAGCAGGGGGGGATAATTCACTTCGAATTATTGATATTTCTGATCCTACCAATCCTACAATCGTTGGAGGAGTAAAGAATAATTCATCGCTGTATGGTGCGCGCTCAGTATATGTTTCAGGAAAATATGCGTATGTCACTAATTGGGCCGGTAATTCAATAACCATTATAGACTTAGGCGGCACCGATGTTCCGATTGCAATGATTGGTATGTTGCAGTCCGGATCGGTTAATGTAACTGAAAATCTTGCAGTCGCAAATAATGTACATATTGGTGGTGGACTTAATGTTGGTTTTGGGGGTATAAAAAGTGATAGCGGGCTATCGATCGCAAATTCCGATGTGTTTTTTCCAGGACTTACAGCCCCATCGTCTACCTCAGACATCATCTGTCTTCAGCCAGATGGACGGGTAACACATCAGGCAAGTAATTGTACGGTATCATCAGCTCGCTTTAAACATGATATTGTGTCGTGGGATAGCGGACTTTCAACGGTTATGCAATTGCGACCCGTTATCTATAAACGTAATTATGATGGTGTGGAAGAATTGGGTCTTATTGCGGAAGAGGTTGACCAAGTCAATAAATTATTTGTTATTTATGAACCAGACAGTACATCCACACCCCGATCCGTTGATTATGAACGTCTGGTTATTCCGCTTATTTCTGCAGTCCAAGAACAACAAGCGCAAATTGATGGACTCCTTCTTGCTATGAACGGTGTATCCACAACATCTTCTGGGACATCTTCTGAAGAACAGTTATTATATGGTTTGAATCGTCCGATCGTAGGTGCGTTTGAGTATATTATGGAAAAAATCTCACAAGGTGCTTTTGTAGTAAAAGATTTTATGGCAGAAAGGGTCACGGCGCTTGTTGGCGTATTCCACAAGATAAAAACAAATGTGGTTGAAGTGGAAGAAGGAATTCAAATGAAGGATAAGGTGACAGGTACCATCTATTGTTTGTCAGTAGTCAATGGAGAAATCGAAAAGACAGAAGGTGTATGTGATGATACTATACACATAGATTCTGATGGGGAGACTGAAGAAAATCAAGGAACAGATACAGATACAGATACAGATACAGATACAGATACAGCCTCCGAAATTGTAGAAGATCAGAGTGAGACAGAGGTAGGCACTGATACTACGACAATAACTACTGGAGAAGAAACCGTAAATAGCACTGGGGATATTGAAGAAAAAGTGACCGATATTCTCTCAGATTTACTTACATCGAGTGAGGAAGAAAATAATGTACAACCATAATACCAAACCGCGTTAATTAATTGTGATAATGAGATAGTTTATATGCTTAGACGAAATTTGATGATAGTGTTCGGAATAATATTGCTGGTGGGATCTTTCGGTACTACAGGGTACTTCTATTTCCAATGGAAAAAAGTAACTACGGTACAGAATCCACCAGAAGAGGCGAGTGAAATTCTTGGAGTAGTTTCGAGCTATATGGAACTTCCTCAAGATGAGAATCCTACGATTGCAACCGTGGTTGACAAAGAAAAACTCGCAGATCAACCATTTTTTGTGCATGCGATCGAGGGGGATAAAGTTCTAGTGTATACAAATGCAAAAAAAGCAATTTTGTACAGACCAGAAACCAAAAAAGTGATCGAGGTTGCGCCGATTTATTTCAATGAAAATCAAGAGGGTATGAGTAGTACAGATACTGCAGAGCCTACGGTACCAGCGCGTATAGTACGTATTGCATATTACAATGGTTCAGAAAAAACTGGGTACGCTGCAGAAATCGAGACAAAAATTAAAACACAATTTACTAATACAGAAACATCAGTTATCAAAAATGCTCACACAAAATACCAAGGTGTTATTGTTGTTGATTTGATCGGGAATATGAATGTAGAGGCTGATGGAATTGCAAAATTACTCAATGGTACCGTAGGTACGCTACCTGAGGGTGAAGAAAAGCCTGAAGCTGATATTTTGATTATCGGTGGTGAATAAATAGTTTCCTATGCTCCGTAAGTATGTAGTAGTGTGGGTACTCTGTCTTGTCGGAGTTGTATATTCACATTCTGTCGCTCATGCATCTCCCACCATAGGCACGATCAATACTTCCAGCAGATATGCCTGGGGGGAAAATTTTGGTTGGATTAATTTTGCTCCTACTGACAGTTTGGATAATTATCACGGATTGGTTATTACCAATACAGGGATTACTGGATATGCATGGTCACAAACTCACGGGTGGATTAATTTTTCTCCGACTAATGGAGGGGTAACTAATTCTTGTTCTGGTGCGCTCGGCGGATGGGCATGGTCTACACAGTTAGGGTGGGTTTCAATGAGCGGAGTCACTATTAATGAGTCAGGTGAGTTTACGGGAATGACAGGAGACGTATCGTCAGACGCTGGGAGAATTACTTTTGACTGTGACCATTGCAGTGTAGAAACTGATTGGCGTCACTGCAGCGCTGCATCGTGTGGAAATGGAATAGTGGAAAGTGGTGAGTCATGCGATAGTGGTTCAAATAACGGATCATGTCCACAGACATGCTCATCTTCGTGTACACAAAATTCATGTGGGGGAGGACCAGCACCAACCTGCGCCAATGGTGCATCAGACTATCCGACCTGCACT
>CAZMEW010000003.1:11444-63683 GCA_964565405.1 uncultured Gammaproteobacteria bacterium | reverse complement strand
CCACCCCCAGATCCAACCTGCGCCAATGGTGCATCAGACTATCCGACCTGCACTCCACCCCCAGATCCAACCTGCGCCAATGGTGCATCAGACTATCCGACCTGCACTCAGCCGGGTGAGCCACCCACAGGGGAACCTTCTGATTTGCCACCTACCGACCAGGGCGGTAGCGGTACGGGCGGTAGTGCAGTAACCAATATAACCTCAAATATTGTTGAGTCAGTATCGATTGTAACTGATATTGTCTCAGGTTTTGTTGGAGAAACAGTACAAGCAATCGTAGAAACACCTGCAATCATTGCGGTAAAAAAAGTAGTTGACACAGCCGTGAATACCGCAAAAATAGTAGTCGATAATCCAGTAGTGGAGAAAACTAATGAAGTGGTAGCGACACCTATACTTGCAACTGCTGCAGTCGCGAATGTGGTCGCTACAGGATTTGAATTATCTCAAGTATTACTCTTTTTAAGGTTGATTTTTTCTCAACCATTTTTGCTATATAAGCGTCGAAAACAAAAACAATGGGGTGTGGTATATAATGCGTATACAAAACAACCACTCGATCTCGCTGCAGTTCGATTAATCAATGCGCAAACTGGTGGGATTACTCAGACCCAAGTAACTGATGCTGAAGGGCGTTATTTTATGTCGGGTGACCCGGGATCGTATCGGATTGAGGTACAAAAAAGTGGCTTTAATAAGATGAGTGAATACCTCAAGAATTTTTCAGAAGATCGTAGATATGTGAATCTCTATCATGGAGAAGAGTTTAAGGTGGAAAGTGAGCCAAAAGAGCTAAATTATAGTATTCCACTTGACCCAGAATTGGAAACGAAGAGCACAGCAAAATTGATAGCAGAATATACACGCGTAGGTATTCAAAAAGGCGTAAGCTTGGTTGGTATTATCGCAACTATCATCTCTTTGATTATTTCACCAAAATTATTCATTGCAGCGCTTCTCATTCTACATTTGATTATTTATCTTTTTATATATAGAATATCGGTCAAAAAGAGGAAGAATACCGTGGGATATATCACCGATTTAACTACGGGTAAACCAATAGGAAAAGCAGTGGTCCGTGTATTTGACAGTATGTATCACAAATTAGTTGGGATGGCAGTCACTGATCGAAGAGGTAGATATGCAATCCTGGTTGGGCCGAGCACCTATTATATTACGGTTGAAAAGAAAGGATATCGTCTCTATGAGAGTAAAGTAATAGATTTTTCTAGTGAAAAGACTGGAGGAATAGGGGGACTACTTATTGAAAGCGCAAAACTCGAGCATCTGGTAGAGCCTACTAAGTAGGAATGCAGTTTTTTCGATCTTAACAAGGAATTGGATGAATATGTGTAGTCGGGCTAGTGGGACTTGAACCCACGACCTCATCGTCCCGAACGATGCGCGCTACCAACTGCGCTATAGCCCGTAATAAAATTACATGATACGCCCCCTCAGACGGGAAATCAAGTATATTTCTTGGTTTGGTTCAAATATGGTAAAATAGAACTAATTTATTTTCGATAAATTATTTTTTGTTTATCTGACTGTATATGAAACCACTTGCTCAGTATTTAGAATATGCAATTAAGGAGGGTGCGTCAGATCTGCATCTGGTTGCGCATGAAAAACCGATGATTCGAGTGCATGGCGAGCTTATTCCAATTGCAGAAGCAGTTTTAGGGGAAAAAGAAGTGGAGAATGCTATTGTGGGAATTCTTGATCCGGTGAGTAAAAAAAGATTTGATGTTGAGCATGATCTTGATTTTGGCTACACACACAAGAAAGCACGGTTTCGTATTAATATACATCGTCAAGAGCAATCAGTCGGACTCGCAGCACGTCTCGTACCGACCGAAGTCCCTTCTGGTGAAGTATTGCGTTTTGAAGAGCCATTATATGAAATGACCAAATTGATTGATGGGTTGGTATTAGTCGTGGGCCCGACTGGAAATGGTAAATCAACGACGATTGCACGTATGATTGAAGAAATTAATAACTCACGCAATGCGCATATCGTGACGATTGAAGACCCGATAGAATTTGTGTTTGAAAGCAAAAAAAGTCTGATCGAACAGCGTGAACTAGGAGGGGATACTCCATCGTTTGCATCTGCCCTGAAACATGTACTTCGGCAAGACCCGAATGTTATTATGGTGGGTGAGATGCGGGATCCCGAAACTATCGCGACTGCCCTGACTGCCGCAGAAACTGGGCACTTAGTATTTTCAACACTTCACACATCAAGTGCCGCTGAAGCAATCGAGCGTATTGTGGATGTATTTGAAGGGCCAAAGCAAAAACAAGTATTGATTCAGCTTTCGAGTGTACTTCGGGCGGTCGTAGCGCAACAATTGATTCCAAGTATGGACCAGACCCGTGTGGTAGCGCGAGAAATATTGATGAATACCTCGGCAGTCGCTAATTTGATCCGTGAAAATAATATTGCGCAACTTGCAAGTGCAATTCAAACGGGCGCAAAAAATGGAATGATTACGATGGAACAATCAATAAAATGGCTTGTAAAAGAAAGATTGATTAGTGAGGAAACAGCGAGAAATCGAGTAGGACGGGATAAACATCTTTAAGTACCTCTACCATGGCACGGACATATCGGGTGCGTCGAGTTGCGCGTCATGACATGCACTCTCCTCGCGCTTCTACAGGAGACGCTGAAACACGACGCCTGCAGGTGATCAGGGTTGTGTTTTTATTGATTATTACGGCAATCATTATACGGTTGTTCACTCTCATGATCATGCAGCATAGCTTTTATACCGCGCTTGCATCAGATTCACACGAAGTCTTTGCAGAACTTACACCCGAACGTGGCTCTATTTATCTCGAAAATAATGATGGAAAATTGACCCCGCTTGCACTCAATCGAGACAAATTTATTGTATTTGCGGACACTCGGAGATATGAAGACCCGAAAACTCCTCTCGAAGTTACAAACGCACTTACGGATTTTTTCGACTATGACGATGAGAAAAAAACAGAAGTATTAGAACAATTGCAAAAAGAAAATGATGGTTATGAACAACTAGAAAAAAATATTGATGAGGAGACTAAGAATAGGCTCGAAGCTCTGAAGTTGCCGGGAATTTATTTTACTCGTTTTCGAGAACGATTCTATCCTGAAGGTGTGCTTGCGGGTCCGGTTGTAGGATTTGTAGGGAAAAATGAGACAGGGGAATCAGTCGGTAGATATGGAATCGAAGGATATTGGAATTCAGTTATCGGAGGCAATGGTGGATTTCTCGAGGGAATTAGAAGTGCGAAGGGGGCGTGGATTCCGCTTGCAGGAAGGTCGTTCGAGCAGGCAGTTGATGGGGCGAATTTAATCCTTACCCTTGACCGCACCCTTCAGGACGAAGTGTGCGAACGACTGAGAGCTGCGGTAAAGACGTATGAAGCGCAATCAGGATCGCTTATTATTATGGATCCTCTGAGCGGTGCAATTATCACCATGTGTTCAATTCCAGATTTTGACCCCAATGAATATGGAAAGGTAGAAAATCCATCATCATATAATAATCTCTCTATTTTTGAGTCATATGAACCAGGATCAGTTTTCAAGCCGATCACCATGGCTGCCGCACTTGATGCCGGGGTGGTAAAACCAGGCGACCCATTTACTGATACAGGGAGTGCGGATGGAAATTGCAAGAAGCCTATTCAAAATGCCGAAAATCGTAACTATGGTGCTCAGGATATGAGTGGGATTTTGGAACATTCTATTAATACCGGAGTCGTGTATATAGTAAAAAAATTAGGCAAAGAAATTTTTCGATCATATGTGGAAAAATTTGGTTTCGGAACAAAAACAGGACTTGAGCTTGATACTGAAGTACCAGGTACTATTGCGGGGTTGTATGAAAACAAAGGGGATAAGGTTGACTGCTACACAGCAACGGCTTCATTTGGACAAGGAATTACAGTTACTCCGCTTCAAATGGTAACTGCATTTTCAGCAATAGCAAATGGGGGAAAGCTTATGAAACCATATATTGTAAAACGCATTGAATATGCAAATGGAAAAATAGAAGATATCGATCCAACGGAAGTGCGTCAAGTGATAGATAAACACACTGCAGATACGGTAGCTGCAATGATGGTAAGAGTTGTAGATTTTAGCGAAGGTATTAGGGGAAAGGTGCCGGGATATTATATTGCAGGAAAAACAGGTACCGCGCAAATCGCAGGTCCTGGTGGATATTCAACAGAAACCAATCATTCTTTTATTGGATTTGGACCGGTCGATAATCCAAAATTTGTTATGTTAATTCGGCTAGAAAAACCGCAACGGTCATATGCGAACATCACCGCAGCTCCATTATTTGCACAGATTACTACGTATCTCATGTCGTACTTCCATATTCCTCCAGAAAGATGAAGTGGGGGAATTGACTTTTGAGTTATTTTCATCTAGTATATCGGGTATCACCAAATAAAAAAGAGGCCCGTTCGTCTAGTGGCTAGGACGCTAGGTTCTCATCCTGGTAACAGGGGTCCGATTCCCCTACGGGCTACCAAATTAAATCATCCCTTTACTGGGATGATTTAATTTGTGATTATTTTTTAGGAATCGGACTAGGGGGTAAAACCCTAATATTGTAGAGTATGTATGAATGCCATAGTTGCTGGTCCAAAAATACCCGTTCCCTTTTCGAGGTTATACATCTTGAGGATTGCATCTTTGTGTGCTTCTTGGAATTTGATAATAGCACGTGTAGTCCCTGGCCCATAGAAATTGGTTTCATATCCGGGTGAGCCAAAACCACTTTGTGTGACCAGATAGCCTTGCTGATTAAGGAATATCTGTAATGCTTGCACATCACTACCCCGCATTCCTGGCTTGAGTGTTCGGTTGAATCCAGTTACGCCCTTCTTTGGTGCAAACGAAATATTTGGTGTGTAGGAGACTGTTTGGGACAATATGGGAGAAGCTTGTCCCGTAAGAGAATAATATTTGAGATAGAGTGTGTATGTCCCAGCTTTATCAGGTAGTGTAAACGTGTTGCTTGATGGATCGGTTAAGGGAGTAATAGTAGCATTGGTAAAGAGGGGGTCAAAAGAGAGCGCATACCCACGCACGGTAGTTGGATCAGCATTCAATTGTAGTGTAATTTTTGATGACGAAACCTTGACTATACCCGCTGGGTTTGATTGACCTGAGATAAGAAACTGGAGTTGTCCGGTGTTGAGACTGGAAGGGAGTACTGGTGAAAAGCTGACCCCACCTTGTCTATGGACGGCAGGCGCGGATGTATGTACGGTCGCGCTCGAGGTTGTTGATATGGAGAAATTACCGTTCGCATCAAGGGCAAAAATACTGTAATAATATGTACCATCGGTCAATGACTGATCGGAATAACTAGTACTAGCAGTATTGGTTACTAGGCTGCCGTCAGTAGTTGAAGTTGGAAAATTTGTAATACTACGACGAATAATTGAGGAAACAAAATCTGAGTCAACTGGATTTAGCCATGACAAATTGATCGTGCTACCATTTGCGGTTGCGGTAAAAGTATTAGGTGTCGCGGGTCCAGTTGTATCAATCTCTGCAGTAGCAGTGCCTGCTGTAGAATAATTATTCTGACTATCAGCAGCGAAAATACTGTAGTAGTACACACCATCAGGTAGATTTGTGTCAGCTAAAGAAGTTATTGAGAAATCAGTGGTCGTTACTGCCAATCCGTCTGTTGTCGATAGTGGAAAGTCAGTCGTACTTCGTCTAATAATAAAAGTATCGGTATCTGTCGGTGTTGTCCAAGAAAGATTAATCGTGCTACCACTATCTGAGGCAGAGAGTGTCGGTGGTTCAGGGGGTAGGTCGATTGTTACGGATGAAGTTACACCCGCACTGTAATAGCCGTCGATTGTTTGATTAAATATTGTATAGTAGTAAGTGGTCGCGTCAACTAAGCCAGTATCGATGAAGGTAGAAGTTATTGCAGACGAGGTAACTAAGCTTCCATCATCGATACTTGTGGGATAATTAGTTACACTGCGTCGAATGGTAACTCCACTGAAATCGCTATCAGAAACGCCTGAAGTCCAGTTTAGTACTGCATTACTGCTAGAAGCAGTAGTAATAAAATTGGATACCGGGTTGATCGGATTGTAGATCGAAACGGTACCGCTAGCGTTAATCATCGTAATTTGTCCTGAGTTATTTATATCTATAGCAGCGGGATTCGAGACAGAAGATGTCCATAATGTGGTGCCGCTGGTGACCAAGAGCTTTTTGAGCGTGCTAGTTGAGGCATAATAAAGAGCACTACCATCCGGTGAAACGGCAAAGCCTCTAATATTTGCACCTGTCGGTCCGCTTGTAGCTATGACAGTTTCAGGCTGGCCAAAGGCAAGACTCGCAAATTTTCCTGCGCTAGTTTGATAAAATAATCTTCCCGCGGCATATCCCAGGTGAGTGGGAATTGATACCATGGTTGAAGTAGCGGTGATATTCAGATTGTTATCGAAAGTATATGCGGATGTTCCCTTGGTTACATATATAGTCCCGTCCTCACCAAATGCCATAGCTGCTGTGGCAGAAGCAAGACCGGTGTTACTCGATACAAAATAGGCACCTGATCCGACGATGTTGTATTGATAGACAGCATTCGTTGAACCACTGATAACCAAAAAAATAGTATTATTGTTGATAACCATATCTGTGGTTGAGAACGCGGGTAACCCTACATCGTAGGTGATATTGCTATAGCTCGATCCGTCAGCAGTAAAAACACCAAAAGTACTTGTGGAGATACCGAGTACGTATACCTTACCATCGCTAGGGTTAACTCGTATTTGCTTGATGATATTGAGGGTTGCGAGTGAGGCGCTAGCGCTGAAGGTGGTATTAAATGTTGGAGTTGCGTGTACAGGTTTTACCGTAACACAAAAAATAGTTACAGAAAAAAATATGATAGTTGCTATAGAAATATATCTTGAGAAAGGCATATATCACATGCATAATGTTGATAAATTATGCAAAGGTATCAGGATGAAAATTAATAAAGCAAGCTGGAGATAGTGTACATGATTTGTCAAGCGGTGACAATTAGTCTGCTTTGTTGTTGTGAATAGTAGTGTATGATTTGTTTGTAGTGATTTTTAAAATTTGATACACTATACACAAATCTTTCTATGAAAAGAGAGAAAATATAAAGGAACGGTAGATATGTTTAGAAAAAAACACTCTACTGTCAGTCCTGAAAAAATAGAGAGTCTGGTAGTAAAAAAAGAACAGGCAGAAAACGAATCGATTTCTTCTCTACAAGACCACTCAATTAATCAGGAAAATACAAAAAAAAGGCTATTCCTAAAATTATTAGGGGTGGCCGGTTTGGGTTTTGTAGGGTCACTTATTTTTCCCAAAAAAGCTGATGCATATGTGTTTGGGAGTACACCCGCATCAAATACTGTTGGTTTGAAAGATGCATCAAATGCGAGAATTAATCCTGCGACAGAAGAAAGTCTGCAAGCATTAAGCACTGGATTGGGGGTTACCAAGCTCTCTACCAGCCTTTCATCATCAGGAAACGTGCGCACTCCAGCATCAGGAAAAAAAATTCGTGTATATGCAACCAGATTTTCTCTGACTGCGGATGCGACATCAATTTCTTTTCGATTTACTGCGGGCGGCACTGACTATGAAAAGTATGTATCACCCAAAACGGGTGGATTATATGGATCAAATAATCATCCAAACTACGTTGAGGGTGGGGTAGATGAAGTATTATATTGCGTTATATCTGGGACAACCACAGTTCAGATTAATGTGGATTATTTAGAAGTATAAGTCTATGACTCTACGAGCTGTTGAACATATATTTAACGGTAGTACGACACCTATTGCATCGTATGATTCCACCAAAACCAATTTGGGTACATTGATGATACAGAAGAGTGGCGAAAATCCGGAAGATAATTTTGTGGGGCCTCTACCAGTCGCTGTTGCTCGTCCTATGGAAGAATCGACTGGTGTTGCAATGGTTTTTCCTCATGCTATCACGTATAGTTCAACGATAGATTGGGTATTTTTGTTAGAAAATGCGGTTACAGCGACTAAACGTATTTTCCTCTATGAGTATAATAAATCTTTGGGAACATATAATTGGAAGGGATTTATAACGATGACTACACCAACAGCAACCAATGTCAATCGTGGTTTCCGCGCTCTTCGTTATCTCCATACCACAGGAACCGTCGCTGTAGCAGCACCTTCATCCGTGTATTCGACGGGTACGGTAACCGTATCAACTGCAGGACTGGTAACACACTCAGCAACAGGTTTCTCGGCGTCATACGTAGGGAAAATGATCGGATTTGGGAGTACCAATGTCGCCCAAATCAATTGTTGGTACCCTATCATCTCATATGCAACCACTTCTACGATGAATATTCTGGGTGCGTCGAGTGCATATGCAGCTGGAACCTCTTTTGTGATCGCTGATTGTACGGTGACTGGGACAAATACTCTTTTTGTAACTGATGGTATTGCTGCGGGCACTGGTGCAACAGCTGTAGCTGGAGGTCTTGGTCCACGCATTGGCTTTGGCTCTACTGATCCCACTCAGATTACCCAGTGGTACCACATTGGTCAGATAGCGAGCGACACCTCACTTGGTCTCACTACATCGCCAGGTGTTATTCCGTCTGGCACAGCATATGTGATTGAGGAATTACGGTTTGCCCTTACATTGACAAACACTACGGTTGCAAATGGCGGATTGTATTTGCTTAAGGGTGCTGGATTCCACGATTTCACTACTGCTGGTTCTACGTTTCCTTCAATTGCGACATCTGTTGATAATCAGAGAGGCGTGTACTGGCTGTCAGACGCTGGTACAACAGGTAATGTGGTTACTAACCAAGCGGCGTGTGGTCTTGCGATTGCTTCAGAAATAAACAAAGGTCTGCATTATGCGTATGTCCTTGATGGGGTGGGTTCTACCTACATGCGTGTGTTTCGGTATAATTTGAGGGCAACGGGTACTATTACGTCTGGTAAAATGCTCATGACGATTGCGTACACTACTTCTACTTCTAGCTCTACTACTGTTACGGTCTCTGGTACTACAGTTACTAATTCGGGTACTGCCTTCACTGCTACTATGGTGGGTATGAAAATTGCTTTCAGTACAACGAGTCCGGCTACGGTTACGACCTGGTACACGATTGCATCTTTTACATCTACGAGCGTGATTGAATTGTCTGCCTCAGCGGGATCTCTAGGTTCAGGACTATCGTTTATTATTGATTCCGCTGATGTGATTTCTACTGCTCCTCAGCTGGTTGCAGGTACAGTCGTGGGTGTCAATAATGGTCGTGTAGGTACTCTCAATCATGGTCCTGGAGCTGGAGAAGAATCACTCTATTTTGTAACTGCAACACGTATCTATCGAGCCGCACTTTCAAAAATCTTTGCTGGAAACCTAGGTTGGATTTCTGAGAATCGTCCAGAAATTCCTCCGGGTAGTGTATCAACATTTCCATTGACTAACGCACTCAATGTTATCGAAATTGCAGATGCGATTGATCGACTTATTGTATTGACGACTGGCGCTACAGCTTTTAAGCATTATGTTACCAAATATCCACAAGTTGCCGGAGATCAGTTCAGCAGATTCTTTGGTCTTGATGACAAACAACAAGACCAGTCTCTGGCAGATCCCAACGCACCAATTCATTTCAACACAGCTTCACAAGTGACCTCAATATGGAGTGAAAATGGTATTGCTCATATTGTAAAACATGGGGCGACAGCAGCACTGTGTCAGATGTATGCATTGCCGTTGAGCGCACATTGGTCGTACGCTGAGTCGACTAATCAAAGAGTGATTACACCGGAGCTGTTTACACCAGACTGTAGTTCATTTCGACGGATGTTAACTTCTGTTGTTGATCATTTGGGTAGTGAGGAATTTCGAATTCCCACTGCCTCGATTTTTTCTTTCTACCGTACAAGTGGAATCAGCGATAATACGGGTTCGTGGACCCAACTACCAGAAGACGGGGATTTGTCGGGGTTGTCTCCTTCAACAAGTATTCAGTTCATGTTCGAGTTCACTACAATTAGTTTACTATGTGTTCCGGGGCGAATTATGTCTCTTGCGGTGTTGTATAATGATTTTTCAACTGATTCTCACTATCAGCCATCAAGCGGAAAGACAGTAGAAGCAAGCAAACAGTTTGCGTGGAGGTTCTCAACTGCTTTTGGTTCAACGGTTCCGACACTTCGTATACGATTGTACGATGCCATATCTGGCGGGTTATTGGTTGATGATGATTCGGTAACACAAGCGGGAACCTGGGAAAAAACAACCGATGATGGAAGTAATTGGGCAGCGTACAATTCGTCTGATAAGGGGAATGAAACTACCTATATTCGCTTTACACCTGACACACTGCCAGATAATATTAAAGTTAGAGCACTACTGACACAAGATTAGGATATGACTCTACGTGCAGTTGAACATATATTTAATGGGGCAACAACACCAATTGCTTCCTATGATTCCACCAAAACCAATTTGGGTACATTGATGATACAGAAGAGTGGCGAAAATCCGGAAGATAATTTTGTGGGGCCTCTACCAGTCGCTGTTGCTCGTCCTATGGAAGAATCAACGGCTGTTTCGATGGTATTTCCCAGTGTAATTAGTTATTCTTCAACGATTGACTGGGTATTTTTAGTTGAGAGTGCAGCTGCGACAACAAGACGTATTTTTCTCTATGAATATAATAAATCTCTTGCAACTTACAATTGGAAAGGATTTATTACAATGACTGTCACTGGTGCAGGGACAACTGTCAATCGTGGTTTCCGCGCTCTCCGTTATCTCCATACCACGGGAACCGTTGCTGTTGCAGCACCATCATCTGTGTATTCTACTGGTACCGTAACAGTAACGGTAGCTGGTCTCGTAACACACTCAGCAACAGGTTTTCTCGCAACATACGTAGGGAAAATGATCGGATTTGGGAGTACCAATGTCGCCCAAATCAATTGTTGGTACCCTATCATCTCATATGCAACCACTTCTACGATGAATATTCTGGGTGCGTCGAGTGCATATGCAGCTGGAACCTCTTTTGTGATCGCTGATTGTACGGTGACTGGGACAAATACTCTTTTTGTAACTGATGGTATTGCTGCGGGCACTGGTGCAACAGCTGTAGCTGGAGGTCTTGGTCCACGCATTGGCTTTGGCTCTACTGATCCCACTCAGATTACCCAGTGGTACCACATTGGTCAGATAGCGAGCGACACCTCACTTGGTCTCACTACATCGCCAGGTGTTATTCCGTCTGGCACAGCATATGTGATTGAGGAATTACGATTCGCCCTTGCTATTTCCAATAGTACTACTGCTGCTTTGGGTGGACTTTTTCTACTCAAAGGTGCGGGGTATCATGATTTTACTACCGCAGGCACTACGTTCCCCGCAATTGCAAGTAACAATAAAAATGAAAGAGGGGCTTATTGGTTGGCAGATGCGGGAACAGTTACCAATACTACTGCTAATGGTTTGGCAGTGGATGTGGAGACAAATAAACAGACGCATACTGCGTATGTATTGAATGGTACTAATACGAGTAACGCTATTATATATAAGTACAATTTACGAGCAAATGATACTGTCGCTGCGGGAAAAATGACTCTTGCTGGCGGTAATATAGTAATTACAGGTACGCAAGCGCTCACTGGTACAATACCAAACCAGGCAGCTAATAATTTGGATCTTGCAACTGCATCACACGGGCCTGGTTCTGGTTCGCCGTATCTTTATTTTGTAACCACTACTCGTCTGTATTGTGCAGCGGTTTCAGCAATTACCGCAGGTAATACTCCGTTTGCTGTTGCGAGTGATGCTCGACAAGAAATTCCTCCTGGAGGTATTACTACCTTTGCTGCATCTGGAACCATGACCAACATTGAGTATATAAGTACGATTGATCGATTTATAGTTACGACCTACACAGCAAGTAACCCACTCAGACAGTATATTACGCAATATCCGGTGACAGACACTACACCCTTTGACCATATATTTGGTGTTGATGATAAGCAACAGGGTCAGTCACTAGCTTTTTCGAGCGCCATCCACTTCAATACAGCATCAACACTGGTATCTACTGATTCAAGTGGAGGTATCGTTCATATTATCAAGCACAGCGCTGGCGTGACATTTAATCAAATGTACGCTCTGCCATTTGGCGCCCACTGGACTTATGCAGCCACTGCGAGTCAAAGAGTTATTACACCCTCAATATCTACTCCTGGCTGTGTGAAATTTGATCAAGTATTAGTCTGCGACGATCATTATGTAGGCACGGATGAACTAGGTCTTTCTCCAGAAACGTATAGAGTGTATTATCGGACAGCTAATATTGGTGATGATGCTACCAGTTCGTGGGTGCTGGTTGGGGCAGATGGAGATTTGTCTGGTGCGAGTCAGGCAAACGCTATTCAGTTTATGTTTGAATTTTTTACGATTGGGTCTCTCTGTATACCATCGAGAATAATGAAAATATACGTTACGTATGAGGATAGTTCAACTGATTCTCATTATCAATTATCAACTGGGTTATCAAGTATTACTAATGAACAGTTTGTATGGAGATTTTGTCACGAGTTTGGTGGAACAGTGCCCATACTCAAAATCGAATTGTTTGATGCAGCAACAGATTCTTCCATTTTTACAGACACCACCGACACCCCTACTAATGGTACCTGGGAAAAATCAATCGATGGGGGTGATAATTGGACTAGCTATAATGATACTGATAAGACGAATGAAACTACCTATATTCGCTACACGCCTGATTCAGCGCTAGGGAGTATTGCGGTGCGCGCATTACTCACCCAAGATTATTGAGATATGGCATATCGAGCGGTAAAACATAAATTCACAGGGAGTACGACACCGATTGCATCGTATGATCCCACCAAAACCAATTTGGGCACATTAATAGTGCAAAAAACAGGAACACTCGCAACAGACAAGTTTGTTGGACCAGTGCCTGTAACAATTGCAACACCGATGCAAGAGGTAGTGGATACGACAGGAACGGTTTCTGTAACTACCACCGCAGTAACGGGTAATAGCACTAATTTTACTGCATCCATGGTTGGGATGTCGATCGGTTTTGGGTCGACTGACCCGGCAAAAGTAACTGCGTGGTACTCAATTACCGTAAGAGGTTCTGCGACAACTCTTACTATATCTCCATCAATAGGCGCTACTCCTATTGTGTCTGGGACTGCGTATGTAATTGTATACAATACCCCCATGATGTATCCGCATGCAATAACCTATAGCCCAACGATTGATTGGATATTTATGGTAGAAAATCTGGCTACCGGGGTCGCGCCACGAGAGATCTGCATGTATGAATATAATAAAACAACGGGCGCCTATACATGGAAAGGTTTTATTATCGCAACCTTAACTTCAGCGACCGCGCATACGATTCGTGGGTTCCGAGCGTTTCGCTATCTACATACTACCGGCACAGTTCAAGTATCAGGGACTGCTGTTACTGGAACAGGTACGTTATTCCAAGACGAGGGGGTGGCGGTAGGCGCCCGTATTGGTTTTGGGTCAACTGACCCCACTCAAATTTCAAGTTGGTACGTGATTTCTGCAATCGGAAGCGAAACCGGGATTACACTCGCCACTTCAGCTGGCACGGTAAATGCAGGTTCTGCGTATGTAATTGAAGAATTACGGTTCGGAATCACTGCGACTAATGCAACGGTTGCAAACGGTGGGTTACATATAGTAAAAGGGATTAATTATTCTGATTTTGTTCCAACTGGTACCACGATTTCGGCAGCAACAACGACTGATAATATTAAGGCGGTGTATTGGCTCTCAGACGCTGGTACCACAGGTAATGTAGTTACAAATCAGAATCCATGTGGACTCGCTATTGCTCCAGAAGTGACCAAAGGCCTTCATTATGCATATGTACTCGACGGTAGTACGACCACAGTTCGTGTATATCGATACAATCTCCGTGCTACTGGAAGTCTTTCTTCTGGTAAGATGACCATGGATATTTCTTATTATATTACAGGTACAGTCCAAGTATCAGGAACTGCGGTAACCGGAACAGGTACCACGTTTACTTCTCGAATGGTCGGAATGAAAATTGGTTTTAACACGACAAGTGTTTCTACAGTGACTACGTGGTATACAATCGCTTCGTTTACTGATGCAACTCACATTACGCTTACGTCATCTGCTGGAACGATCAACTCAGGAGCTTCATATATTATTGATTCTGCTGATGTGGTTTGCACCGCGCCCCAATTGGTCACAGGAAATATTTCAGCTACAAACAATGGCCGCGTAGGCACTCTCGATCATGGTCCAGGAGCTGGAGAAGAATCACTCTATTTTGTAACTGTAAGCCGTATCTATCGGGCGGCACTTTCAAAAATTTTCGCTGGAAATTTGGGTTGGATTTCTGATAATCGAAATGAAATTCCACCAGGTTCTGCGAGTACATTTCCTGCAACCTCACTATTGAGTAGTGTTGAGATTGCGGATAATATAGATCGTCTTATTGTACTTTCAACGGGTGCTGCAGGTGCTAGACATTATGTGACGCGATATCCTCAAGTTTCAGGTGATGAATTTGATCATATTTGGGGGTTTGATGATAGACAGCAAGATCAGGCATGGTCACTTGGAAATGCGTATATTTCTTCTGGTACGGTTGCGGTGTCTACAACTACCGTAACGGGTACGAACACATTCTTTACAAGTGCGATGGTTGGGTATCGTATTGGATTTGGCTCTACTGACCCGACGGTGATTTCGACATGGTATACCATTTCCGCCTATACGTCACAAACTTCAATTACATTGAGTAGCTCAGCTGGAACAATTGGTTCTGGTTCTGCCTATGTGATCGATTGGAATAGTAATACGATTCCACATTTTAATACTAATTCACAAGTAGCTTCTGTGTGGAGTGAAAATGGTATTGCTCATATCGTTAAGCACGGTACGACGGCCGCCTTATCACAAATGTATGCACTACCTTTGTCTGCTCACTGGACCTATGCCTCGAGCACTAATCAGCGAGTAATTACGCCCGCACTTCATACTCCTGATTGTGTGCAGTTTCGAAACGTTGCAGTGTTTCATGATGATAGTTTGGAATCAGGTGAATTTGCATTAAATACTGAAGCGTATCGTGTATATTTTCGGACAGATGGTATTGACGCGAATACAGGGGAATGGACATTGGTTGACACAAGTGGTGATCTGAGTGGATTTTCAGGGGCACCACAAATTCAATTCATGTTCGAGTTTGCGACGATTGGATGGTTTTGTGTCCCTGCCCGAATTATGGGTCTGGTAGTCATATATAATGATACAGCTGCTACCACTGATTCTCATTATCAGCCTTCAGCCGGATTATCGAGTGCTATAGATAAACAATTTGTCTGGCGGTTTTCAACTGCATTTGGTGGTACAGTACCAACCCTACGAGTGAGATTGTATAATGCACTCACGAATGAACTTCTGGTAGATGATTATACGACGAGTACCAATAGTGGTACGTGGGAAAAATCAACTAATGGCACTAGTTGGGGTGCATATAATACTACGGACAAGGGTAATGAAACAACGTATGTCCGCTACACACCACGCTCATTAGGTGATACTATAAAAGTTAGGGCAGTATTAACTCAATAATTTTTTATGATCTATCTAACTAAGGGTCAGACTCTAAAGGATAATCCGGGAATTGTGGTCTATGATCCAACGGGTTATTATAATGATGGGGATTCGATTATTTGTGCTTCAAGTGCGTTTCCTGAAGAACCTGCGTGCCGGTATGAAGCAAAATTTATTGCTTATGGTGGGATAGTATACTCTATATCAAACCCGGATGATTTGATGGCTGAAATTATCAAACTTGATCCAGTAAGTCTGTTTGGTAAAGATAGTCAACAAGTTGCCGTTGACAAGGTGGTCGAACAGATAGTGCCTCAAGAATCAGGCGAGGTGATAGAAGAAGCGACTACCGAAAAAGTCGAAACGCCAGTTGTTGAAACTGATACGTTACCTGAGGCTGAATCAGTACCTGAGATAGAGGGTACTAATGGAAGTACTGAGTCAGGCTCTACGACTACCCCGGTGACCACCGAGGTTCCTCCAGTAGATCAAACATCAACAATTTCTGTTGATGAAAATGTGGTCGCAAATACAACAACCACAACGCCAGAGATAGAACAAGTAATGGAGACAATGACAAGTACCGATAATGGTCTAGAATCGACGTAAGTCTATGGCTATCAATGATATATTAGCTCAATCAGGTGATGGACAGGATTTTATATTAGAGGTACCTGCAGGAAATGCAGGGTATGTTCCTGCTGATATTTTAATAGAAAAAGATGGGTCGTTGTTATGTGTAGAAGTTCCTGAAGTGGTTGGTGGAGGTGGGGGAAATATCTTTATCATGTCAGAATAGGCAGGAGAAACGTCTGATATATGCTTGAAAATAATAAAAAGTTCGCACCATACGTAGCTTATCTAGACGAGTTGCGACGTCGTATACATCGTATCGCGCTCTTTTTCTTGTTCTTTTTTATTGTTGGATTTTTTTTAACCGTCCCGCTGTTCAGGTTCGCAAGCCCGTATCTGCCGATTAAGGATGTTGCAATTGTGGCGACTTCGCCATTCCAATTTCTCGATCTCTCAATGGATACAGGTATCTTTATCGCAATTATCGCAACATTGCCGATCATCATGTATCACATCTTTTCTTTTCTCAAAGACGGATTGGTCCGTCGAGAAAAAATAATTTTTATCTTATTGATACCACTTGGTTTGGTGTTATTTTTAGGAGGGTGTGTGTATGGGTTTAGTACTATCTATTATTCATTCGGAGTTATTGCAGAAATTAACATGGGACTTGGAATACAAAATTATTGGGATATCAGTAAATTTTTATCTCAAATTATCCTAACCTCTGTACTTTTGGGAGTTGTCTTCTTGTTTCCGATCATTCTTTCACTGCTTATGAGATTGAATATTATGGACGCTACTTTTCTCAAACGTCACAGAAGACATGCAGTGTTAGTTTTATTCATTATAACTTCTTTACTTCCTCCTACTGATGGTGTATCATTGTTGGTGATGGTGGTGCCGCTGATACTGCTATATGAACTGACGATTATGTGTAATCGAAAACGTAATTCTTTAATCATTAATTAACATACGCGTATGTTTGGACTCGGAACACGAGAGATAGTAATTCTCGCAGTAGTATTACTCGTTTTATTTGGCTCAAAAAAGATTCCGGAATTAGCAAAGAGCATCGTCGAGGCCGTACGACACCTCAAGGGAGCGTTCAAAGATGAAGATACCTCCTCTGCTGGTCAGATAAAAAAGAAATAAGAGAATAGAGAATAATGTGTTTTATTTTATTGGGGTTTTGTGATTAATTTTTGTTTTTTCGTATATCGCAAGCTTGTCAGCCCCGTCCACCAATTTCTTCTTCCACTGGTGTTTTTTGTAATTATTGCACTCATCGGCTTCAGTTTGTCTTCTACTGCGACTTTTGCTGAAGGATATCCAAAATATGGACCCAATGAATCTGTGGTTATCGGCGAGTTTATTTATGATGATAATTTTCAGCCAGCAACGTCTTCATGTTCAATTGTTATTCAAAATGCATCAGGCGTTGTGGTGGTTCCAACCACTACTTTGGCAACAAGTACAAATGGATGGCAATCATATACATTTAGTGCGACTTCAACTGAGGGAACCTGGCCTACCACAATCACCTGTGGTAGCGTAGTAGGAGGTGATTTAGCAAAAGTAGACAAAACATTTATCATTGGAAATACTGCGGTTTCCACTTCCTCAATTGCATCGGCAGTCTGGAATAGCGCGGTTAGAACATTAACCTCAGGAGTATCGATTGCGGATGATATTTGGAATGCTTCAAGTCGAACGCTGAGTAGTTTCGGGTCTCTTATCTCTGATATCTGGAGTAATCCTAGTCGTACCTTGAGTAGCTTTGGAACCCTCCTTGCTGATATCTGGAGTGATGTAGCTTCTCCTAGTCGTAGATTAACGACGAATACTCTGACTGATGGGGGAATTTTGGCAAGTCAGGCATTCGTATCTTCAACCGTACAATCAGCAACAAGTTCCATCATAACTGAAGTTATTGCAAATCGTTCGCTTATTTCAGCGCTTAATAATATTAGCGCTGCAGACGTCTGGGCATACAGCGGACGCACGCTCACTGACTACGCAACTTCGAGCATTTCTGCCTCAGTTTGGACCGTACCTACTTCTTCATTTAGTCAATTTGGTTCAATCGGTAAAGTTATCGCAACGAATCTTGACGCACAGATTTCATCTCGTGGTACGAGTACACTTTCTGCGGCCGATGTATGGAATGCAGCAACTAGAAGTTTGACTGACTACGCAACGACTTCGATCGCATTAGGCGTATGGGCAAATTCAGCACGTACGCTCACCAGCTATGGAAATGACATTACAGCGGCCGATGTATGGAATGCTCTCACTTCTACATTCAATACCACTGGTTCGATCGGAAAACAGTTGGCGGAAAATACTACCGTCTCTAGCTCGCTTCTCCTAAATCAAATTACTCAAAATCAATCACTCATTAGTGGGTTGAATAATATTAGTGCTGCAGATGTGTGGTCCTACGCCACAAGAACAGTGAGTAGTTCAGTAGAATTTTCAACTTCTTCACTTGCGTCCATCTGGTCAGTTGCTACCAATACATTGACAAGCTTTGGCTCGATTGGAAAATTGGTTGTTGATAATCTCGATGCACAAGTTTCGAGTAGGGGAATTAGTAATCTTACTGCAACCGACGTGTGGCAAGCCGCAACTCGAAGCCTGACTGATTATGCTACCTCATCGATTGTTACCGCAATCTGGTCTACCCCTACGAGTAGTTTAGTCACTGCAGGGTCTATTGGAAGACAATTAGCAGAAAATACCAGCGTTTCAAGTTCCGGAGTGTATGATGAAGTACTTGCAAATAGAGTACTCATCAACGCACTAAATAATATTAGTGCCACTGATGTGTGGTCATACGCGAATCGAAGTCTCACAGGAGCTGTAGATGTTGCTACAACTTCAAGACAGGAGATTTGGTCTGTTGCTACGAGTGCGCTGAGTAGTGTTGGCTCGATTGGAAAATTGGTTGTTGATAATCTCGATGCGCAAGTTTCAACAAGAGGTACGAGTAATTTGACCGCTGCAGATGTGTGGGTCTCAGCAAACAGAACTCTGAGCGATTACGCAACATCTTCTATTACTGCCGCAATCTGGAGCAATGCAGCTCGTACTCTCACAAACTACGGTAATGACATTACTGCTGCGGATGTGTGGAACACACTTTCATCTGGATTGACCACGGTTGGTTCAATCGGAAAACAGTTGGCAGAGAATACCACGGTTTCAAGTTCACGATTACTTAGTGAATTATTGGCTAATCAAGCATTGATTAATGCACTAAATAATATTAGCGCCGCAGATGTGTGGGCACATACCGATCGTAGTCTTACTGGATTAGTAGATATTACAACCTCCTCACGTGTCGCAATCTGGTCTACCCCTACGAGTAGTTTAGTCACTGCAGGGTCTATTGGAAGACAATTAGCAGAAAATACCAGCGTTTCAAGTTCCGGAGTGTATGATGAAGTACTTGCAAATAGAGTACTCATCAACGCACTAAATAATATTAGTGCCACTGATGTGTGGTCATACGCGAATCGAAGTCTCACAGGAGCTGTAGATGTTGCTACAACTTCAAGACAGGAGATTTGGTCTGTTGCTACGAGTGCGCTGAGTAGTGTTGGCTCGATTGGAAAATTGGTTGTTGATAATCTCGATGCGCAAGTTTCAACAAGAGGTACGAGTAATTTGACCGCTGCAGATGTGTGGGTCTCAGCAAACAGAACTCTGAGCGATTACGCAACATCTTCTATTACTGCCGCAATCTGGAGCAATGCAGCTCGTACTCTCACAAACTACGGTAATGACATTACTGCTGCGGATGTGTGGAACACACTTTCATCTGGATTGACCACGGTTGGTTCAATCGGAAAACAGTTGGCAGAGAATGTAGATACACAGATCTCCACTCGAGGCACAAGTGATCTGACTGCCTCAGATGTATGGCAATCACCAACAAGAAGCCTGACGGACTACGCTACCTCAACCATAGTTTCTGCAGTTTGGAGCAATGCAGCTCGTACTCTCACAAGCTACGGTAATGACATTACTGCTGCAGATGTGTGGAACGTGCTTTCATCTGGATTGACCACGGTTGGCTCAATCGGAAAACAGTTGGCAGAGAATACCACGGTTTCAAGTTCACGATTACTAGTTGAATTGTTATCAAATCGTTCGCTCATCACTGCCCTCAATAATATTAGCGCTGCAGATGTATGGACGTATGCGAATCGGACAGTTACGAGTTCTGTGGAGTTTACAACTTCATCGCTTGCGTCCATCTGGTCAGTAGCAACCAGTACACTGACAAGTGTTGGCTCGATTGGAAAATTGGTTGTTGATAATCTCGATGCACAAATCTCAACACGCGGGACAAGTACACTTACCGCAGCTGATGTGTGGCAGGCAGCAACCCGGAGTTTGACTGATTATTCGACCTCAACCATAGTTTCTGCAGTTTGGAGCAATGCATCGCGAACGCTCACTAACTATGGAAATAATCTTACGGCAGCAGATGTGTGGAATGTAATGACTTCCACTCTCAATACCATTGGATCTATTGGTTCACAGCTTGCTACTAATGTCGATACACCAATTTCAACACGCGCTGCTTCGGTGAGCGAAGATGCGAGTTGGACCGTACGTATGTCTGATGTTGATAGCGTCTCAGCGGGGAAAACATATAGAACCAAAGTGTATATTTTTGACAGCCAGTCAGTTGCGACCACTCCAGCGAGTACTCCAACAGTCACGCTTTATGACGCTTCCAGAAATGTAGTTGTTTCAGGTGTAAATATGAATGCGGTAGACACGGGTATTTATGAATATACCTATTCAATTGCCAATAATGCTGAAGGTGGATTATGGGAAACGACCATTTCAGTAGAAGTGGAAACAGGAAAAACTATTGAAACCAATGATTACTGGCTCGTTGCAGCAAGTCCAGCCCAAGTACTCATCAATTCTATGGCTGATACGATTGGTCCCTCAATTGCTGCGAATATAACGATTACCAATGAAGGATTGAGTGGATATGAATATCAGTATGAATGGTGCGTGGTCACCAGTGTAGATAATGCATGTGGTGGCGGTAATGATACATATCACGCAACAGCAGCGAAATTTATTAATCCAGGAGAAGACTTTAATACCACACTAACCGCAACAATTCCGGCAGCTGGTAGTTACTATTTTAAATTAGTAGTCTACTTTGGTACCGAGAGTTCGGGTGCTTCGCGCACATTTACTGCCACATACACTGCATCTCCACCAAATAATGGAGGGGGAGGTGGAGGGGGAGGTGGAGGGGGAGGATCAATAGCTCCGCCAGCCACCCCAGTGGTCACTCCTTCGAGTACGGTAACCGCTGATGTATGCAGTGGGGCAGATTTTAATCATGATCAGAAAGTTAATTCAATTGATTTTTCGATCTTATTAGCCTTTTGGAAGACACCGTTCCCATTTCGTAATCCTTGTACTGATATCAATCTCGATAAGAAAGTTGATTCGGTTGATTTTTCGATCCTCATGTATAATTGGGGGAGAAAAAATAATTGATGTTTTATGCGAAAAAAAATACAAAATTTCATTTTCAAAAAATATAAAGTTTTTACACTGTCATTTCTACTATCTTTAAGTGGTTTGTCAGGGGCGCCCGCATTAGCTGCTCGTGTCTATGTGACCACTCCTTCAGGAGTTACTGCGGCAGGAGACGTAATCCCAGTAGAAGTGCTTATAGATACAGAAAAAACATCAATTAATGTGGTCGAAGGTACGGTGACCCTTCAAGCTGCTAAGTCAGATATTGAGATGCGTGAGGTCAACGTTGCTGGGGCTGATTTCACGCTGTGGACCAGAAAACCTTCGTGGGTAAAAGAATCACAAACAATTAACTTTGTGGGCGGAGAGCCGGGTGGAATAAATGGTACGGACAAGCTTCTATTTCGAATGTTCATGATTCCACAAAGCAAAGGAGAGATAAAAGTAATTCCTAATGTGACAGCATTTGCTAATGATGGGAAGGGTACAGTAGTCGCTGTTGCGGCGACACCAATGACCATTACGGTTAGTAGCCGAGAGGCAACTTCGACAGATCAGTGGAGGGATACAGTTTCCTCAGATAACACACCCCCAGAGATACTCTCCGCTGAGATTGGCAGGGATGCTAGTTTACACGATGGACAATTATTTTTGGTTATTCGAGCAGAAGATTCAGAAACAGGCATTGATCATATTGAAGTAAAAGAAGGTGACCGGGATCCAGTAAGATCGGGTAATGAATATGTACTGCAAGATCAAGATCAATCGACAAAGATAATAATTGCGGCATTTGATAAAGCAGGTAATGTACAGTTATTGGAAATTTCTCCATTGCAAAAATCTATTGGCCGGTATGTTCTGGGGGGAATAATAATTGGCTTGGTAGTAATCATTTCTGCTATAATACTCCGAAGAAAGAAAAAAGATGTCTAACATGAGTAATCGCCTGTCATTATTCGTAAAATTTTTTTTCATCACCTTTATTGTCGGTGTTGGATTTTTAGGTACTACGGTGGCGAATGCTGCAACCATGTCTCTTAATTCATCGGTTGTAAAAGTTACTGAAGGAAGCACGTTCGTTGTTAACGTGTCAGTGAATACTCAAGGGAAAACAATCAACAATGCTGAGGCGACCATTAGTTATCCAAACGATTTGGTTGAGGTTGTGTCTCTCGGCTACGGTTCGTCTATATTTACTCTATGGGCAGAAGTACCTAGTTTCTCCAATAGCACGGGGGTCATCAGCTTCAATGGAGGTATACCAAATCCGGGTTATACCGGATCAGGCGGTGTACTGTCTGCGACGTTTAGAGCTAAGAAAGCGGGAAATGCGGCAATCAACCTTTCAGGTGCTGCAATTCGCGAGAACGATGGATTGGGTACAGACATACTGTCGGGACAAAGAAATATAAGTATAGAAGTAATAGCAAAACCTGTTGAGCCACCAAAAGACACAGAGAAAGAGGTCGAGAAGGCCGAACCTGCCAAAGCTACATCCACACCTCAAACCGTTGCAACATCAACCGAAGTTACTACACCAGCTCAAGAGAGTGCTCCTGAAATAACCTACTACAGCGCTTCAATTTTCGAAGGTGAACAAATCGAAATACAAGGTGTAAGCAAGAGTCCGAGAAGTACAATTTCAATTGTGCTCAAGTCTCAATATGGTAGAATTCTTAACTACGACGTAGTTGCGAATGATGATGGTAAGTTTAGCTTCATGAGTGAACCCATGAGCATTGGAGGTGCTTTTGATCTTTATCTATATAGTACGAATGCAGAGGGAGTAAAAAGCCCGGTGTCAAAGACTGTAAAAATTGAAGTAAAGACCGTTACGAGAGAAAAAGATCTCTCAGCTGTGAATGTTCCGATAGTACCGGCCATAGCGGTAAGCGTAATTATTTTACTTGCCTTATTGAATATATTCTGTCTGCACAAAATATTTACACTCAAGCAACGGTATGGTCAGATGGAAGAAAAATCACGCAAGGTGTTTAAGTTACTGATTGCTAGAGCAAGTAGACAAATCGAAGCGCTTGAAAAAACAAAAAAGAATGGAAGTCTGACTGCGCATGGACAAGCAGCGGTGAAAGAATTGAGAGAAGTGATCGAACAGTTGGAAGACTTCGATAATTCAAATTCGTAGGGCGAAATAAGGAAAGTAAAATAACACCCCGACTAGTCGGGGTGTTATTTTTTCTTTCGCATGCTAATGAGGTGGTTTCGTATGCGGTTAATATTTGTTTTTTGCTTCATGGTTTTTAATTCAGCATCATCTACTTTTGGAAGTCCCAAATGATCGTGGATTTCATCGAGCATATTGAGTATCCGGGTAATTTCATTTTCTGCTTTAATATTAATGTGCAAATCTAACTCTTCTCGTAATTCATCGATCTCGCTGGCACGATTTTGGCTAATGAGCACGATAATACTTAGAAATATTGCTTCGAGTGAGACAGCGGTTGTGAGCATCCCATACGGGTATGGATCGAAAATTGGTATATTTGGGATCAAGCCAGAGTTAATAAGTATCCACCCTGCAAAAACGATTGCATTAAGTATGAGAAATGAAATAGTACCAAAAGATTGTGTCAAAAAATCAGCATATCGATTAATAAGATCACTTTTTTTTATTTTTTTGCCAGGCATCATATGTTGCAATTAATAATTGTGCTTAGTATAGCAAAATGTATACAATGCAGCAAAAATGATTGGTGACACAGAAAAAACAATGTCTATATGTGCATGGAGGATGAGGAACTATGGCTTCTGAGATTCTCAAGTCCGGGTGTTTTCATTTCTAGTACACCTGTCTATGCGACGCTGCGCAAGAAAGAGTAGTGTACATATCGTATAAAAATACCTAAATTAATAAAAAAACTCTGTTGTGCAGCAGAGTTTTTCTAAAGCTTTATCTCAAAAAAACTAGTATAGTTTTCTCGAGACGAAGGGCAGTTCAGTATGTGCACCTCGCCATCGAAGAATGGTTGGCGTAGGGAGAAATTTCGATACCTGATTATACAGGACTCAGTCGCTCAACTCGAATGATCTCGGCAAAACGAAGCCCGCGACTTCGTCGACTACCAGGTGTCACTTGGAGCGAGTGAGCCACGAAGATCTTGTACTTAAATGCACTAGGACCAGTTATCATACCACATGAAATTACGTAGCCTTCAACTGATCGATTTCGTGTCAAGTGGAAGCGAAATTTGTAACGCTCAAAACCGCGGTAGAGTAGTACAAAGTCAGCTTGCCATGCGTATACATGTTGTATAGCACGAGATGTTTTGCGCTGCACAGGTGTGACGGGATGAACTGCCATAATAACCTCCTCGGGCATAAGATAATCATATAGAAAAGGTGTGGTCAAGGAAGGAATGACAGGAGACCTTGAAATTTTAATAAAAACAGTGTAGTATCTAGAATATCGAAAATATGTCAGGGTAGCTCAGTTGGTAAGAGCGGAGCATTCATAACGCTCAGGTCGGGAGTTCGAATCTCCCCCTTGACACCATAATAAAATACCCTCTGCTTTAGAGGGTATTTTATGTACGAGATGACTTATTTCTTTAGGGCATCCTTTAAGCTCTTTCCAGCTTTGAATTTGGGAACTGTTACAGGAGGAATCTGAATTTTTTCACTAGGATTTTGTGGATTAACTCCTACACGACCTGCGCGTGTTTTAGCACTAAAAGCACCAAAACCCGCAATGGAAACTTCACCATTATGCTTTAAGGTATCAATAACGATATCAACAAATGAGGAAAGCATGGCTTCTGCTTCTTTTTTTGAGACGCCGACTTTGTCTGCAATGGTCTGCGCCAATAGTGCTTTATTCATAATAGCAATAGTTAAGAAATAAATCCCTATATGGTCAGAAGACGATAGGGGTTTAGTATATAAAGTTAGTGTAGCGTAAAGCTAATTTTGCGTCAATAGAGCCCCTTTTAACATAAATCCTCCCGGAATACGGGGAGGATGTATGTGGTTATTCCAATATTATTTTGCGTACTCGACTACACGAGACTCACGAATCACATGAACTTTGATTTCACCAGGATACTGAAGTTCACTTTCGATTTTTCTTGCGATATCTTTTGCAAGATTATATGCTGCAAAATCATCAATCACTTCAGGCTTCACAAATACACGCACCTCTCGTCCTGCCTGAATTGCATATACTTTATCAATTCCAGCGAAATCTCCAGCAACTTTTTCAAGTTCTTCGAGACGCATGACATATTGTTCGTAGGTGTCGCGTCGTGCACCTACTCGTGATGCAGAGATTGCGTCTCCTGCTTTTACAATGTCAGTAATGATATGGTTGGTCTTGTCGTCATGGTGGTGGCGAGCGGCGTAAGCAACGTCGTCGGGCATCCCAAATTTTTTGAGAATGGTTTCACCGATTTCCATGTGTGTTCCTTGTGTTTCATGGTCAACTGACTTTCCGATATCGTGGAAAAATCCAGCTTTCTTTGCCATGATTGGGTCCACTCCCACTTCTTCAGCAATCATCGCGCATAGAGTTGCAACCTCAGATGAGTGAGAAAGAATGTTTTGACCATAACTGGTGCGGTATTTGAGACGTCCTACAATTGAAACCAGTTTGGGGTCAAGCCCCGTAATACCGAGTTTGTAGAGTGCTTCTTCTCCAGCGCGCTTGATATCGAGTGCGAGTTCTTTTTTTGCTTCGAGAATGAATTCTTCGATACGTGCTGGCTGGATTCGTCCATCTTTGATTAATTTTTCAAGAGCGAGATAGCAGACACGGCGACGAATAGGGGAGAAACCGGAGATCAACAGTACTCCAGGGGTTTCATCAATAATAAGTTCGCATCCGGTCATTTTTTCAATTGTTTTGATATTGCGTCCGTCTTTTCCGATAATACGACCTTTCATTTCATCACTTGGGAGGGTGATTGAGGTTGAGGTTGTTTCATTCGCATGATCAGCTGCGCAACGTTGAATTGCGTCAACTACGACTTCTCGTGCACGTGCATCGTACGCATCAGAGTTTTCTTTTTCAATTTTGGCGATTCGTCCAATAAGGTCATTTTTTGTGTCCTTTGAAACTCGATCAAGAAGTGTCTCGACCGCCTGCTCTTTTGAGAGTCCTGAAACAGCTTCAAGTTTTTTCTCAGCATCCGTGCGAAGTTGTTCCACTTTTTCCTTTGCCTTTTGGACTTCTTCGATTTTACTTTGTAATTTGGTCTTAGTATCCTCGAATTCGAGAATTTTAGCATCGAAAAGAGATTCACGTTTCTCAATACGTGATTGTGCGCTTTGAAGCTCACGTCTGCGTTCTGCTTCGTCTTTTTTCGCATCTTCAATGATCTTCAAGGCTTGGTCCTTTGCTTGAAGTAACATTTCCTTTTCCTTATTTTTTGCTTCAGCGATGAGTTGTTCAGCACGCGTCTCGGCCGAATTCATCTTTGCTTTTGCCATTTGCACTCGGACAAAATATCCTACGCCCCCTCCAATTCCAAGGGCAAGTAATATTGCCACGATTATTATAATTTCCATAGATACAATTACAGATACGGAAACCGGAACTGTATGGTAGATTTGAGTTGTGGAGTTAAGGAAGAGTAGAAATCGAATACTCGGAAGCTCGAGGATACTACAGAAAACACCCACTAATTTGCTTTAGAGGAGTATATGTATGTCTGTGCATCAGAAGCTCGAGAAAACATATCAATTGCTGAGGGTCTTTTGATTCTAATCGTAGATAAACTACACAACATTTCCAAACGATCCGTACCGTATTTTGATTAAGTTTTGACGCCATAATACTACCAAATTTAGGCTAAACTGTCAATTTTTGCTTGATTTAGCATATTTGCATTGACAAACACGGATAAATGTAGTATTTTATCCGGCTAAGAAACTGCTAGTGTGTTTCTTCTGCGAAGCTGGGAGGGAATATGCTCATTGGAACTTGCCCCGTTATTGTGCAGTTTGATGGAGGGGGTGACGGACTCACGATCAATATTGTCGCCTACACACTGGGCTTTTCACCGAAGACCCTGGCACATGCTCAAAGATTGTATGATCTACTCAAGTCGTGCATCCCTTTCGAGTTTGAGCCGAGCTGGGGTGTGGAGCGTGCGGTAAACCTCCATATTGTAGGCGAGAGCCTGAAGATCCATATGGAGATCAGTCCGCTCAAAATCGGAAGGCAGGAGGCAATAGGTAAGCTCGAAAAGCTGGGATTCACACGCGGTATTCAGTTAAACAAAGCGTAATTGTGTGTGAAGTCAGCTCGAGTGGTGGCGGCATCGAAAGGTGCCGCTTGAATTATTTATAGCGGCTTATATTGACGAAGAGCTTTTTTTTCGCTATACTCTGAATACTTTTATTAATCCATACTATGAACGTCAGTGAACTTGCACGACAACTACGCATGAACACCGCAGAATTGCTTGATCTATTACCACAGTATGGTTTTGATATTGGTAAAAAAGCAATCAAAATTGACGATAAAACAGCACAGCAGGTGATGCACAAATGGCGTTTTATCAAGCGAGATATCGAAGAAAAAAAACGAAAAGAATTAGAAGAGAAAAAAATAAAAGAGCGTGAGCTCCGTAAACAGATGGGGCAGACCGTTGAACTACCTCAGCGATTGACGGTCCGAGAATTCGCAGAGCGCATGAGTATGCCTACCAGCCAGATCATCATGGAAATGATGAAGAATGGGATTCTTGCAAATCAGAACCAAGATATTGATTTTGATACCGCAGCAATTCTCGCAGAAGAATTTGGTTTTTCAGTAAACAAGCAGGAAACTAATAGTGAAGATACTGCTAAGGAAAGTTCACGAATTGAAGATCTTACAATCGCACTTTCTCAGGGAAAAAATCTACACCCGCGCGCACCGGTAGTCGTAGTCATGGGTCACGTAGATCATGGAAAAACAAAATTACTTGATACAATTAGACAAACCAATATTGTGGCAACTGAAGCCGGCGGAATCACGCAGCATATCGGCGCATATCAGACAGTTTGGAAAGACCCAAAGACTAAAGAAGAACGAGCCATAACATTTATTGATACTCCGGGGCACGAAGCGTTCAGTATGATGCGTTCTCGTGGTGCGCGTATTGCTGATATTGGAATACTGGTGGTTGCGGCAGATGATAGCGTCAAGCCACAAACTATTGAAGCGATCAATATTATCAAAGCCGCAAAACTTCCAGTGGTTGTTGCAATAAATAAAATTGATAAACCAGCGGCAGACGTACAGAGAACAAAAACTGACTTATCAACTCATGGAGTGCTTGCCGAAGAATGGGGTGGAGATACGCCAATGGTTGAAATTTCAGCAAAAGAAAAAATAAATATTGATAAATTACTTGATGTGCTTTTACTCGTCGCTGATGTACAGGGTGAATCGATTAAGGCTGATCCGACGCTTCCAGCAATCGGAACAGTAATTGAGTCAAATGTAGACAAGAGTTCTGGCCCAGTGGCATCAGTGTTGATTCAGGCAGGAACACTCAAAAATGGAGATAAAATTGTGGTGAATAATGAAATTTATGGAAAAGTGCGGGCAATGAAAAATTACATGGGCGATTTGATTACGAGTGCGGGTCCTTCGGTGCCTGTGCAGATTATTGGGTTCAAGGTTGCTCCTGAAGTGGGAGACGTACTTGATTTGTCAAAAGAATCAACTGCGCAAGAAATTGATGTACGAAAAAAACGTGTGGAGCAGACTGGCGCTGACAAAGCAAGTATTGCTGATTCGCAAAATACGCCAGATGAAGAAGGAAAAAAGACTGTAAATGTGCTCGTCAAGGCTGATGTGCTCGGTTCGCTTGAAGCAATTATCGCTTCACTTTCAAAAATCAAACATCCTGAAGTGGGAATTAAAATCGTTGGAAAAGGATTGGGAAATGTGAATGAAGACGACGCAAAAAAAGCGAAAGCAGCAAATGCGCACATTATAGGGTTTAATGTGGTGCCAAATATTGTTGCAAAAGATATAATTCGAGAAGAAAATATTTCATTTACTGAATACAGTATTATTTATAATGTAATCAATTGGGTCAAGGAAGAGTTGGGAAAATTATTGAGTGATGAAAAGATTGTAACCGAAGTGGGAACCATGAAAGTTCTTGCCATATTTAGAAAAGAAAAGGATTCGATGATCGTTGGAGGACGGGTAGAGGTTGGTAAGGCGCTGAAAACATCGCTTGCACGCGTAAAGCGCGAAGGTCTCGTTATGGGCAATGGAAAGATTACTGATTGTAAAGTGGGGCAGGCATCAGTCAAGGAAGTTACAAAAGGTACTGAGTGTGGCGTTAAGTTTGAAGGTGGTGCAAAGATCGAAGTCGGTGATGTACTCGAGCTGTATACTGAAGAGACCAAGGCTCGAGAAATAGTATTTGATAAGTAGTTTATCCCCAGTTTGCCTCAATCAAGAGTTTCACGTAAAATATGTGAGCGTATTCTTAACCTTTGATCAATATGCCATCATACGAAACAATTACGGAAGCAAATTTTCAAGACCAGGTACTATCCTCTGAAACGCCAGTATTAGTAGATTTTTGGGCACCGTGGTGTGGACCATGTCAACAAATGGGTCCAATCATCGAAGAGTTGGCTCACGAATATAAGGAAAAAGGTTTTAAAATCGGAAAACTCAATGTAGATGAGAATGGTGTAATTGGAAACAAATACCGTGTCATGAGCATTCCTACCTTTCTTGTATTTAAAGGTGGACAAGTGGTCGACCAGATTGTGGGAGGAGTACAAAAAGAGCGAATCAAGGAAATGATTGAAAAACATCTCACCTAACATAGTCGAATAACCGAAACCCCGCACTTCACAAAAAGCGGGGTTTTTATGTTATACTTATTTTCGCATTATTCACTAACTTGTATCATATGAATCGTCGCGTCTTATGGGTGTCGGGGGTTATATTGCTGGTACTCGCAATATTTACTATCTGGAAGTTTGTGACACCGGATCGACTGGCTTTTCGAGTGACTGATCGGATGATGAACGATATGTCGCTTAGTGGTGGCGCACCAGTTGTCCCAAGCGAGATGACGATAATGCCTGTGGCGGGAGAAATATCCCCCTATCCGCCGTATGATGGGGAGACGGGATCAACTGGAGTGTTGAGAGAAGGTGCGAGCCGATTGCTTGTAAAAACTGGGCAGATGAGTGTGGTGGTAGATTCGGTTGAAGACAAGACAGGAGAATTTCGTAAGTTTGTTGAAGAAAAAAAAGGGTTTATTGTCTCAAGTCAAGTATACGATATGGATGTAAGTCCACGTGCAACCATAGTTCTTCGCGTACCTGCATCTGAATTTGAAGGAACTATTGCACATATCCATGAAATCGGTGTAGTCAAAGATGAAAGTATTAATGGGCAAGACGTGACTGAGGAATTTATTGATCTTGAAGCGGAGCTCAAAAACTACCAAGCAACCGAAGCGCAGTTTCTTGAGATTATGAAAAAAGCTCAAAAAATTGAGGACATCCTTTCTGTACAGCGAGAATTGACGAATATTCGCGCCGTGATTGAAAGAACCACAGGCCGTATGAAGTATTTGAACGAAAGTGCAGACTATTCAACGCTTACAGTGTATTTTTCTCTTGATAGCGCGTCTCTGCCGGTGCTTGATAGTTCGAATGAGTGGAGGCCTGCAGGAATATTCAAGTCCGCACTCAGATCTCTCGTTGAATTAGGCAAAGCATTGATAAGTATCATCATTTGGTTGGTGGTGTATATACCAGTATGGGGTGTAATACTTCTGATAATTTGGTATGTATCAAAGCGTATTCGCCGTTCACATATTAATAAATAAATTTTCAAGTTATGAATCCTTTCGAGAATGCGATGGAACAATTGAAGAAGGCTGCCTCAATTATCAATCTTTCAAAAGATAAAATTGAATTATTATCTCATCCAGATCGAGTAATCACGATTTCAATTCCCATAAAAATGGATTCTGGAGAAGTGCAGGTGTTTACAGGGTATCGTGCACAATTCAATAATACACTTGGTCCGTATAAAGGAGGAATTCGCTATCATTGGGGTGTGACTGAAGAGGAGGTCAAGGCTTTATCATTTTGGATGACCATCAAATGCGCTGCACTTGGACTTCCGTTGGGTGGCGGCAAAGGTGGGGTTGTAGTTGATCCAAAGAAGTTATCAAAAAATGAACTTGAACAGTTGTCGCGCGGGTACGTGCGTCAATTGTGGAGATATTTGGGTTCGGATATCGATATTCCGGCTCCAGATGTCTATACGACCGGAGAAATTATGGGATGGATGAGGAATGAATTTTAGAGTATCTCAGGGAAAAAAGATCCAGGAGTTATTACTGGGAAACCTCTAACTCAAGGTGGATCAGAAGTTCGGGAATATGCAACTGCACAAGGTGGGGTGCACTGTGTAGAAGAGCTTGCACGACATATGAATTTTGTACCCAAAGAAACTAAAATCGCGATTCAGGGATTTGGGAATGCAGGGAGCCATGTAGCGGACATTTTATCAGAGAATGGATATAAGATTGTTGCGGTCAGTGATTCAAAAGGAGGAATATATAACCCTGAAGGTTTAGATATACGCTCGCTTATGGAGCATAAGAAAAATACCAAGAGTGTGGTTAATTTTCAAGGAACAATGGGTATTTCAAATGAAGAATTGCTTGAGCTTGATGTTGATATTTTGATCCCCGCAGCACTTGAAAGTGTCATTACACAAGATAATGCGTCTAAAATTCGAGCACGCACAATTGTTGAATTAGCCAATGGTCCAACCACTCCTGAAGCTGATGAAATTTTCGCTGAAAAAAATATCGTACTTGTGCCAGATGTGCTTGCAAATGCGGGGGGAGTCACGGTGAGTTGCTTTGAATGGCAGCAAAATATTAGACATGAACACTGGAGTGAAGAAGAAGTGCTAAAAAAATTAAAGAATGCTATGGTTAGCGCGTTTACTGATATTTGGGAGGCGTCAGTACAATATAACATTCCTCTAAGAAAAGCAGCTTTTGTAAAAGCAATAGAAAGAATTGTGGAGAAAATGAGCTAGAGAAAAAAAGCGGAGAAACTCTCCGCTTTTTTGTGTATAAAAAATTTTGATACTTATGCATAAAAAGGTATAATTATGTGCAAGTTTAGTAGTGAAAATATGCCCGCATGACTAGACTAAAATTCTACCAAAGACTCACCGTGGTCTCAGGTTTAGTATTAGTGTTACTAAACCATTTTGCGTTTGGATTTTTAGCCTTTTTTATTCCTACTGCAGAAGCTGATGCAGTGACTTGGGTGGGTTCTCCGTCAGGGGGTTTTTGGGATAATGCGGCAAATTGGAGTACGGGGGTCATACCAACAGCAACCGATGATGTGGTGATTACGGGTGACGATATGTTTATATCAGCAACCTCTACTATCAATTTCAGCTCACTCACACTTGCAGGTCCTGATGTGCGTTTTTTGCTTTCAGGAAGTATTGGAACGGGTGGCGACCTTACAATTTCTGAAAGTCTATTTATACAAGCAACCTCAACACGTCAAACGATTAGTGGAACATTGACGATTGATGATGGAGTGATGCAACATTTGCAAAATACTTCCACGACTGAGTACAAACTTGATTTTGTTGCAGAAAATATCATAATCGAACCAGGAGGACATGTGCGAGTGGATAATGATGGTTCGCCTGGTGGTGAGATCGGTGAAGATGGGTATGGAAATGGTGGCGGAGACGCAGATACTAATGGTAATACAGGTGCTGGTGGAAGTAATGCTGGGACTGGTGGTTTTAGCAGTGTGACAAATTTTGGAGGATTTAGTACGTGTAGTTTTTCGGCATATGGAGAGCTGGGCCCGACAGAAGGTGGAAGTGGAGGTGGAGGAAGTGCTACGTCTACAGGGGGAGATGGAGGTGGTTTTGTGCGACTGGAAGCAAATAACATCCTCACTATCAATGGGCGTATCACTGCAGATGCGGATTCCCAGTCAGGGCAAAACGCAGGCGAGGGCGCAGGAGCAGGTTCTGGTGGTAGTATTTTTCTTCTCGCCGATACAATCAATGGTACTCCAGAAGCACCGATTACTGCGCGAGGTGGAAATAGTTTTGATGCAGACGGTGGAGGTGGAGGCGGAGGGTGTGTTCGAGTACGATATGCTACGACCAGTACACTTGATGGAGCAGCTATTATAGTTGACGGTGGAGTAGGATTTGAAAATGGGGGAGCTGGGGTAGTGTTGGTTGAAAAAGCAGATGAATCGGTTCGAAACATGTATATAACCGCAACCACTACACCAGCATATGGTATTGATCAAAATTTTACTATTGCGGGTACTAAGTATGTTCCATTATCTGGTGACGATATATTGAGTACCCTATCAGTATCAACCTCTTCTGTGTATGTTATTGCAGACAGTTTCGCTATAACTGATTTTACACTCACAGGAGCAACTCCGTTTCAGGGTAGTAGTCCGTCAGGCACTGTTCGAATTCAGGGGGACGTGGAATTGCGTCTCTCTTCAGGAGCACATATCGAGGATGTAACACTTGAACTCCAGCACGAAGATATTTCCCGTCGCGCGCAACTAATAGACCGAGTTACTGGGCAGGCAAATACACTCGATATCACAATTGGTAATCAGGGTACTGTAGTCCTGAGAAATTTTACTAGTACTACACCACTCACATTGGATTCTTTCACAGTTGGTAGCGGTGGAACGCTTACACATTACGAGAATACGGGAGGGGATACACAACAGCAGATGGTGTATGTGCACGCTGATGATATATCAATTGAATCGGGAGGTGTAATTGATGTTACTGGGAAGGGTTTTGCTGGTGGAATTAATAGTGGTAGTGGAAATGGTCCTGGGGGTGGCAGCTTTATATATGGTGTTGGTGTTGGTGCGGGTCATGGAGGCGAAGGTACTGCGAACAACCCAGATGGAACTTCTGCGGGTGCGGGTGGAGAAGCATACTGTAATGCTTCTAATCCACAAACGCTCGGTTCGGGTGGAAGTTCGGGATATTTTGATACGGGCACTGGCCGACCAGGAGGAAATGGAGGTGGATTGGTATGGCTTAGTGCAACCAACGAGATAACTCTCAGTGGTGATATTTATGCTGATGGGGAAAATGGTTCGTATGATCTGTATGTGGGTGATGTTGTATTTGAATCTATATCTGGTGCAGGAGCAGGTGGTGGAGTCAAATTGACTGCTCCCATAATCGGAGGGCATGGGGAAATTTTTGTCAGAGGAGGAAATAACGGAGTGGATCCTGATCCTGTCCCCTCTGAGTATGGAGGTGGTGCTGGTGGTTGTGTTTTTATTAACTACACTTCATCTAATTCCGTAGTGAGTTCAAGTGTTTATGTGGCCGGTGGCGGGCTTAGTGCGGGGGTTGCACAGAGTGGAGAGTTTAGCATCTTGAAAGAAAACGAAGCTCCAGAGTTATATATTAACATCTACAAACCTTTAATTTTGAGCACCATCACAAGTACCATTTTTGATCATGCCTCAGCATTGGCTGTTTCAGGAGAATACGCGTATGTCGGTGCAATGCAGGCAGGTACGTATGATGGAGGGTTTCATGTGCTCGATATTGCAAGTAGTACGAATCCTGTGGTCATTGGTTCAATTGCAAGTACTGCGGAGTTACGAGGAATTTATGGTATTGAAGTATCGGGTGAGTACGCATTTGCGGCAAATGTATTGGATAATAGTTTCAAAGTTATTGACATCTCGAGTTCCACTGATCCGGAAATAGTAAGTGGAATTGATTTTGTTTCGGGGAACCCCGAATTTATGGCACTCACGAAGAGTGGTGAGTATGCGTATGTGGTCGCGGCGACTGATAATTACAGCTCACTTCGCATTATTGATGTATCGAGTCCACTCACCCCAGTAGTTGTTGGAACAATTGCAGATGATTCACGTATGGACTTTCCTGTGTCAGTTAGGGTATTGGGTGATTATGCATATGTCACCACTCTTGCAGGACAGTTTGTAATTGTTGATATCAGTACTCCAGCATCACCAAGTATTATAAGTGTGATTGAGGATAGTCGTATATTTGATAACTCTTTTGGCGTTGTAGTGGAGGAAGGGTATGCATATGTGAGCTCTGCGGATAATGATAGTGTGGTCGTGATCGATATCTCTGATGTTTCAAGTCCAGAAATTGTAAAGATCGTAGAAGGACCAGCTTCAGTCATTGATAATACTTCACGTTTAGAGATATCGGGGGAATATATATATGTGTCTATGGTTGGCGTGAATCCTGGTATATGGGTTATTGATATTTCTAGTCCACTCGAAGCACATTCGGTAGGTTATGTGATCGATCATGATAGGTTTTCTTCACCACTGCGTCCTGTTGTACAGGAAGGAAAGTTGTATATTGTTGATTATTCAGAAGATTTGTTCGGAGTAATGGATATATCTACTCCACTTTCTGATGTGTTCGATAGTGATCCGTCAATCATGTTTGGTATTTCAGATGGTGATCGTGATACGCTCTCTATAAAAGCAGAATATGCAGACGCAGTTTCAGGATCTTGTACATATTCGGGCACCTCATTGGCAACTTTTTCTACTACCACTGTGACTTCAACATATGGGATTAATATTGATAACAGCGCAGGCGATAATCGACGAATTGCATCAATTATTATTGACCCTCTATCTACTTATCCGATTACACACGTGACGACTACCTGGCTTTCGTCGATTGATGAACCGGGCAGTGAGGGGCAATATTGTATGTTTTTGACTCCGTATGACGGAGAAGACGAGGGCTCGAGGATTAGTGGTATGTTCACGATCGATAGTCCACTACTTTCACCATCAATTCCAATCCTTTCTCTCGCAAATCGAACCCAAACCTCAATCACCCTCTCGTGGGATACCGTCGGAGGAGCAGATTATTACGTAGTCTCTTCAACGATCTCTGGGGTTCCAACTGAAACATCTGACACTTCAGTGACTTATGCAGGTCTTACCGAAAATACACAATATACATTCCAGATTAAAGCAGTGGATAGCTATGGGAATGAGAGCGCATATTCAGGTACGTTTAGCGCTACAACCAACGCCCCTTCAGGAGGTAATGGAGGCGGTTTTGATCCACCCCCTCCTCCTCCAGACACCACTCCGACTTCAACGATAACCCCAACTACGACCCTCTCCAATCCCTCAGGACTGATTCTTATTAACCATGGGGATTTCTACACTAAGTCACGAGAGGTGACTATTACACTGAATACTGAATTTGTAATCTCCTACATGCTTTCGCTCACACCTGATTTTCAGGGTGTCTCATACGCTCCGGTAGTATCATCAACCGTAGTGACACTCTCTCCAGGGGACGGAGAAAAAAAAGTATATGCAAGATTTAGTAATTCCTATGGGATCTATGATGCTTATGATGTGATTGTACTTGATGCGACTAGTCCTCCCTCTCCCTCATTTAGTCTTACTTCATCTGAGCTCAGGTATAACAGCACACGAGGAATCTACGTGAGGAAAAATACCTCAAGCACCACCGCACTTAATCCGACAGTGGTGGGTTCTGCCGAGCCTCTCTCTCGAATTGTCCTGACACTCTCCTCGGGAGTAATGGCATCAGGTATTCGTCTTGCGTCAGTTGAAACTTTCTATACTGAAACTGATAGTCAGGGAAATTGGTCATTCACATTCCCAAACCCCCTCCAAAATACCAACTATACGCTTTCCGTTGCTTCAGAAGACGCAGCCGGTAACCTCTCCTCTCCTACGGTCTCAAATATCGATTTGGGATTCATATCTCATCCTCAGAATCCGCCAGCTGAAGAACCACCGACTGAAGAACCACCAGTTGAAGAGACTCCTGTGACAACTCCGGGAGGAGAAGAGTCTCCTGTGGATACAAACGAACCCGCTGAGGAGTCTATGAGTAACCTCGGATCAAATGGAGGAGAAGAGTCTCCCGTGGATACAACTGAATCAACTGTGGCTGAATCAGTTGTATCCTCAGTCACTGAATCTGCTAAGGTGGTAACTCAATCAGTCTCGACCTTCTTCACCGACCTAGGGGAGTCACTTGAATCAATTCCTGCAGTCAAAGCTGTAACTGAAGCAACTAAAGCCGCCGTTGAAAAAACCAAAGAAGTTATCGATAATCCTGCTGTTGAAAAAACCAATGAAGTAGTGGTAGCTCCAGTGATTGCCGCAGCGGCTGCAGTGAATGTTGTTGTGGGTGGCACCTCACTCGCAGCCGAGCTCATGATGTATGCAAGATTAATTTTCTCTCAGCCACTTCTCCTACTGAAGAGAAGGAAACAAAAGAAGTGGGGTGTAGTGTTTAATGCGTATACTAAGATGCCCGTAGATTTGGCGACTGTTCGATTGCTGCGTGGCAATACAAAACAGATAACTCGAACACAAGTAACTGATACAAAAGGACGTTATTTCATGGTGGCAAATCCAGGAGAATATACATTGGAAACACACAAAGAAGGATACACACCACATAAGATGTCTACATCAGAGGATTCAGTGTATCCAAATTTATACAATGGAGGACCTGTTGAAGTTGGAGCCGACGCTCATGAGATCAATTACAATATTCCGCTTGAGCTGGTGATTGAAGAAAAAACCAACCAACTACTTCTAAAAGAATATTCAAGAAAAATAATACAAAAAACAGGAAGTTTACTTGGGACCGTAGCCACAATTGGATCGTTTGTGATCTCGCCTAAACCGTGGATAACTGCGCTCCTTTTACTCCACCTTTTCCTGTATGGTGCCATGAAACGTTTATCTCACCAAAAGATTAAAGGAACGCATGGAGTGGTTATGGATACCCAAAGTAGAAAGCCACTTTCAAAAGTGGTAATTCGAATATTTGACGCAACCTACAACAAATTAGTCGAAACTGCAATCACTGATTCAAATGGTCGGTATGCTATTTTGGTCGGACCAAGCACCTATTATCTAACTGCGGAGAAACAAGGGTATGAACTCTACAAGAGCGATACAATAGATTTCTCAAGTGAGAAAACAAAAGGTACGGGTGGTATTATTGCCAAGACTTTCACCCTATCAAAGGTACAAGAAAAACCTTCGATTAATGAGAAAAAGGAGCAAGTTCGAGTCAGAACCATGCCAATGATATAGAATGTAGATGTTGCATAAAATACACAGCTAAGCTACTATAAAGAATTATATTACGATTCTCTCTGGATATGAGTACCTATAATCCAAAAGAAATTGAAGATAAGTGGAGAAAATATTGGGACGAGCACAACATCTATCGAGTGGAAGATACGACAGACAGGCAGAAATGCTATGTGCTCGACATGTTTCCATATCCGAGCGGTGCAGGACTGCATGTGGGGCACCCGAAAGGGTATATTGCAACAGATATCTATTCTCGTTTCAAAAAAATGAATGGCTTCAATGTGCTTCATCCGATGGGCTGGGACGCTTTTGGTTTGCCTGCAGAAAATTATGCGATTAAGAATAAAGTACATCCAAGTGTTGCAGTTGAAAAAAATATTGAAGTATTCAAATCACAGTTAGAAAAAATCGGATTCAATTTTGATTGGACTCGCGAAATCAATACGACTGATCCAGAATATTACAAATGGACACAATGGTGTATCGCTCGAATGTTTGAAGCTGGGCTCATGGAAGAAGTATATGAGCCAATCATTTGGTGCCCTACATGTAAAACTGGTTTAGCCCTCGAAGATCTAGAAGATGGAAAGTGCGAGCGTTGTGGTTCGGTTGTTGAAAAGAAAAAACTACGCCAATGGCTCATAAAAATTACCAAATACGCGGATCGATTGCTTGAAGGGTTAGACAGACTTGATTGGGAAGACTCAATCAAGGATATGCAGCGTCACTGGATTGGTCGAAGCGAAGGAGCAATTGTAAAGTTCAAAGTTCAAAGTTCAAATTCAACAATCGAGGTATTCACCACACGCCCTGACACATTATTCGGTGTCACGTATTTAGTTTTGGCACCAGAGCATGGACTTGTTGAAGAATTAAAATCAGAAATCAAGAATTGGAATGAGGTTGAAGCGTATATTGAAAAAACAAAATCAAAGACTGATGTAGATCGCCAAGCTACCAAAGAAAAAACAGGTGTTGAGTTGCAGGGGATTACCGTTGAGCATCCAGTAACAGGGGGTGTGATTCCAGTTTGGATTGCAGACTACGTCATGATGGGGTATGGAACAGGAGGTATCATGGCAGTTCCTGCTCATGATGAACGTGATTTTGAATTCGCTAGAAATTTCAATCTTGAAATACGACCAGTAATTTATTCTAGCGGAAGTGTTGCAGCATATTGGAATGAAGCAACGCAGGTTTGGCAGGTTCAAAAATATGCAGAAGAGTGGAATGACCACTATTCAAAAGAAGGTAAACTGGTTTGTTCAGGAAAATTCTCAGGCTTGTCTAGTGAGGATGCTAAACATGCGATAATCGGGTATCTTGAAGAAAATAAAAAAGGCACGCGAAAAGTACAATACAAACTTCGTGATTGGGTATTTGCACGCCAACGCTATTGGGGAGAACCATTTCCATTTATCCATAAATCAGATGGATCGATTGAAGTTGTCTCAGACAAAGACCTACCTGTTGAGCTTCCTAAAGTTGAACATTACGAACCAACCGGCACCGGTGAATCACCATTAGCTTCAATTGAAAGTTGGGTGAATGTACCAGAAGGGAAACGAGAGACCAATACCATGCCACAGTGGGCAGGAAGTAGCTGGTATTATCTTCGCTATATTGATCCCAAAAATACTAAGAAATTAGTTGATCCAAAAAAAGAAAAATATTGGATGGGTGACAATGGAGTAGATCTGTATGTGGGCGGTACTGAACATGCGACACGTCACTTAATTTACGCCCGATTCTGGCATAAATTTTTGTTTGATCAAGGAGTTGTTTCAACTGACGAGCCATTCCATAAACTCATTAATGTGGGACTTATCATGGCAGAAGATGGAAGAAAAATGAGTAAACGATGGAATAATGTGATCAATCCAGATGATGTGATTGCGACATACGGAGCAGATAGTTTCCGTTTATATGAAATGTTTATTGGACCATTCACTCAATCTGCTGCATGGAGTACTAAAGGGGTAGAAGGTGTATATAAATTTTTACAGCGTTATTCACGGTTATATGAAAAAGAGCTCGTTGAAACCGAGATTGAGTCTCAGGAAAAATTGATACATAAAACAATCAAAAAAGTTGGTAGTGATATCTCTGCATTTCAATTCAATACCGCAGTTTCTGAGATGATGATTGCAGTGAATGAGTTGACCAAGGCAGAAAAAATTCAGAAATCAGTATTGGAGCGATTCAATCGAATACTAGCGCCTTTTGCGGTGCATCTCACTGAAGAATTGCATCATACAGTATTCGGAGGTAAAGGAAGTATTCACTATGCCGACTGGCCAGAGTATGATCCAGTAAAACTAATAGAAGACACTATTACCCTCGCAGTGCAGGTAAATGGAAAAGTAAGGGGAATGATCGAGATTGCTCCGGATGCATCGGAAGAAGGTGCATTGAAAGCAGCTCGAGAGCAAGAACAGATTGCAAAATGGATTGAGGATAAAAAACCGAAAAAAGTCATCTACGTTCCAGGGAAGATTCTCAATATCGTAGTCTAGTATGAAGTTCAGGGAGGGCTTCACACAAATAACGAATTCAAAAAGCAGAACATTTTTTGTGTTCTGCTTTTGTTTTCTTTTGGGAATTACTACTGCATCGTTGAGCGAGAAATTTATTTCGCTATGGTTTGGATTAGGTGCAATTAGTATGGCACTCGTTGCATCGTATCTTTGGAAAGAAAGCTTAGGAGTTCGACTGATAGTGATATCGATATTATTTTTTGCTTGTGGTTTTCTCCGTTATCAGATTACGTTTCCGCCAGATACAGCAGACTATATTCACGTGTACACTGAAAATGAGATTTCATTTACCGGATTTGTATCTGGAGAACCAGACATACGTCTCGATGGAATTCGTTATAAGGTACGTGCGGAAAAATTAAATGAAGAAGACCGGAATATAAAAGGAGAAGTGTATGTGAAAAGTGATCTATATCCGCGGTATAGGTACGGGGAAGAGTTAGTTATCAAATGTACTATTGAACCTGCTGAACCGATAGAAGATACAGAAAATGGGACTACTTTTCGATATGATAGATTTTTATCACGGATGAATATCTACGCAATATGTGGTAATCCACATATTGAATCCACGGGAATAGTAAAGGGGAATATATTTTATCAAAACATTTTTTCATTCAAATCTCTACTTGCCGATAAGGTTTCCCATTTGTGGCATGAGCCATATGCCAGTTTTGTGGCTGGTTTACTATATGGTTACCGCGGAGGGTTAGGGTCTCTCAATGACTTGTTTGCAAAAACTGGCGTTACGCATATAGTAGCAATTTCTGGATACAACATCACCGTCATTGCAACCATCTTTGTTTCGATTTCAAAATTTCTCTATATTCCGCGCAAGAAGGCATTTCTACTCATTGTTACGGGTATCATTGTGTTTGTTATATTTACCGGAGCAAGTGCGTCAGTAGTAAGAGCGGGGATCATGGGAATCTTGGTGCTCATTGCAAAACAAACAGGCAGAAGAAGTTCAATCGCAAATGTACTTATTTTGACGGCAGTAGGAATGTCTATTGAAAATCCATTTGTATTGATGTGGGATGCTGGATTTCAGCTTTCGTTTTTATCAACCTTGGGATTAGTATATATTGCTCCAATCATAGCACGATACTTGAAGAAAGTTCCTGAATGGTGGGGAATAAAAGAATCTCTTATCTCAACGCTATCAGCAATTACATCAACATTACCACTCATATTATTCCAGTTTGGTAGACTTTCAGTAGTGTCTCCGCTGGTAAATATTCTAATTTTGTGGCTTATCCCATGGATCATGATTGCTGGAACCGTGGCTGTAGTTGCTGGTTGCGTGTTTATTCCGGCAGGAAGAATGGTTGGGTTTATAGCGTACGCAGGAATGGAATATATCATACGAATAGTTAGGTTTTTCGCGCAGGTGCGCTTTGCGTCAATTGAGGTGAGGATACCAATATATATGATGGTCGCGATGTATGCGGTATTAGTGTATTATGTAGGAAGAATGCAAAAAATAAAAAAAATATGAAATACATTTTTTATCTAGTAGTAGGGTGTCTTGTGGTTAGTAGTATATTTGCTTATGAAATCTTACCAAAAGGTGATGTGCAAGGTGTCAAAGAAGAAAAAGATATCGGACTTACGATTACATTTCTTGATATTGGGCAAGGGGACGCGACTTATCTCGAATTCGCAAATGGGGAAGATATGCTCATTGATTGTGCGATTGATGCGCGGATTCTTGAGGCGCTCGGTCGCGTTATGGTATGGAATGACAGGGTAATTGATTACCTCATAATCACACATCCCGATCTCGACCATTATGGTGGGTGCGAAGAAGTGATGAAGCGCTTTGATATCAAACATGTATGGTATAATGGTCTCAAGAAAGAAGATAGCGCCATGTGGCGATCATTTTGGACTGCTTCGCAGGGGGAGGGGGAATATGTGGAATTGCAGGGGCGAAAAGAATTGGTGATTGCATCAACTACAATCGAATTTTTGTATCCGGATCATCCAATTGTGGTTGATTCTCGTGTTCCAGGTCTCAAAAAGGATACAGGATCAAATGATACGTCGATTGTCACAAAAGTCATCTATGGAAATACGTCAGTATTACTTATGGCAGATGCTGAGGAGCCGTTGGAAAAATATTTGATTGAGAAATATACAAGCGATCTTGATGTAGATATCCTAAAGCTTGGACATCATGGGTCAGATAGTTCATCAAGCGAAGATTTTTTGGAAGCAACCAGTCCATCTGATGCAATTGTGTCAGCAGGAGAAAAGAATAAATATGGACACCCCTCATTTCGAGTATTAAAACGTGTCGAGAGGGCGTCGAGCACGGTATGGAGAACAGATAAGCAATCAGATATTGTTGCACATATAACTCGTGACGGGTACGTAATATCCACAGCAGAATAATGGTTCTCGATACTGAAGACTATTTTGTGTTATACTATCCGCACTATGGGATTATTTTCAAAACAAGAATCATACATCGGTGTAGATATCGGGGCGCACGGGATCAAATTGGTTGAACTCAAAAAAACCAAAGGACGTCCACAATTATGGACATATGGAATTCTTGATAAAGAGCTCGATGTTCATATCCCGAATATTTCAGTTTCTGGGACGACAGGCAAGACGACAGCAATGCCTATGCCGATGGATCAGAAATCATCTTCGATAGCACCAACCTCAGTAAGAGATTTTATCTTGAGTGAGTCTCGAATAAATGAGTATGCAGATTTATTGAAAATATTAGTAAAAGAGGCTAAGGTCAGTGGAAAAAAAGTAACCTCAAGTCTGCCAGTCTCCTATGTGTTTCATGCGATTTTGAACCTACCCAATGTTGAGGAGAAGGAACTTCCAGCAATTGTTGAAGATGAGGTAAGTAAAATGATCTCAAAACCAGCTTCTGAAATGCAGATTGTGTACCAAAAAGTACCCGTACGAGAAGAAACAAAAAAGAACTACACGACTTTGTTGGTGACCGCCGCACCGAAGGCGTTAGTTGCGTTTTATACTGCAATTTTTGATAAAGCAGGGTTGCAGCTACAAGAATTGGAAACAGAAGCATTCGCGCTTGCTCGTTCGCTTGTTGGAAAAGATGCGACGGTTGCAATGGTGGTAGATATTGGCGCTGAACGTACAAATTTTTTCATCATTGATAATGGGCTACCCATGACTCATCGGAGTTTACATTTGGGTGGAAATACCATTGATGAAATATTATCCCAAAATTTAGGAGTAGATCAGAGTCTCGTAGGTCAAATAAAGAAAGATATCTCAAGTGTTGCAACAACATTGCCTCACGATCAATTCATGCCTTTTCTCGATCCGCTAGCAAAGGAGATACAATATAGTTTTGATTTGTATTTACAACAAACAGGGAATGAAGGAAAAACTCCTGAAAAAATCATTCTCTCGGGAGGTGCTTGTTTGTTTTCACCGGTTGCAGCCTACCTGACAGAAACCTTCCCTATGAAAGTTTTTGTAGGAGATCCCTGGGCTAGGGCTATTTACCAATCAGGGCTAAAACCGATACTTCGAGAAATTGGTTCACGTATGGCAGTATCGATTGGGTTAGCATTGAGACATTTTTAATTTAAAAATCTCTTAAAACCTATCCACAGTTACTATTGGGGAAAGAAAGGGCGTCTGCTATACTGTATGTGTTGACTTTATAAATTGTAGTTCTATGGCAGAAGCAGCAGTGAATGTATTATTGGTGGAGGACGATGGTTTTCTCGCAAATATCTATAAGACCAAGTTCGAAATGGAGAAGTTCAAGGTGACACTTGCAGAAAATGGAGAAATAGGTCTTGAGCTTGCGCGAAAGAAGAAGCCAGATATTATTCTTCTCGATATTCTTATGCCAAAGATGGATGGCTTTGCAGTATTGGAAGAATTAAAAAAAGATGAATCTACAAAAGGCATCCCAGTTATTCTATTGACTAATTTGGGGCAAAAAGATGACGTAGAACGCGGACTTGAGATGGGCGCAGTAGACTATTTTATTAAGGCGCACACCAAACCCTCGGAAACTGTTGAAAAAGTGAAGTCCGTGTTAAAAATAAAATAACTAGCACTATAGTTATGGTTCATATTGAGGAAGGGGGTGAGACATTATGAACAGAAATACAAAAGGTTTTACCTTAATCGAATTACTCGTTGTAATCGCTATTATTGGTTTGCTTTCGACACTCGCAGTTGTAGCTCTTGGCTCAGCTCGACAGAAGGCAAATGATGCAAAGCGTTTGTCTGATATCAAACAGATTCAGACCGCACTCGAACTCTACTACACAGACCAGAATTCATATCCAGCTGGAACTGGAGTAAGTTTGGGCGACAGTACTCATGCTTGTTTGAACGCAAGCGGATTTGGAGCTACCGGATGCGCTAATCCATATATGGGTCTCGTACCAGAAGGTCCAACTGCAGGAGAAAACTACAGCTATACGGGTAGCACTTCTACCTACACTATCACTGGAACACTTCAGTCAGGAGCAGGTGGATTCGGAGCAGGACAAGTAACTGCCTCACCATCAGGAATGGTTGGTCAGTAATTTTTTGACATCGTTAATTTAGAAACCCAGTCCTCTATAAAAGGGCTGGGTTTTTATATACCCCTATGATATACTTTTTATCACTATGGAGAACTGGATTTGGTACATATGGTCGGCTGTCTTGGGGGGGTGTATTGGAAGTTTTATAACACTTCTGGTACACCGTCTATACCATGGCACATCGATCGTGTTTGGTGGTTCAAAGTGTGTAACATGTGAAAAGAAATTGAGCGGAATCGAACTCATACCACTCTTGAGTTTTTTGTTTTTAAAAGGAAGATGTAAGTTATGTAACACCAAAATTCCATTGAGGTATTTTCTAATCGAATTATGTACCGCCGTGCTATTTGTTCTTGTGGCATATAAGTATCGGGAATATCCGATGTTTCCAAACGTGAGTATCCTGCGAGATTGGATTATTATTACCGCGGCAGTATTCATATTTGCGTACGATGCGATGTATATGGAAGTTCACCCACAAGTTACCATTGGTGCCGCGGTCATCATCGGAATGATAAATCTTATCTATACTCCTTTTGAGTGGAAAACAATAGTATGCGGAATAGCGCTTGGTATGGGGTGGTTCATAGCTCAATATGTAGTTTCGAAGGGTAGGTGGATTGGTGGTGGAGATATTATGATCGGTTTTTTTATGGGCGTATCTCTTGGTTTTGGCCCGACACTTCTAGCTTTGGGAATTGCATATGCAGTGGGTGCGTCATACGCGGTTGCGCTGCTTGCTTTGAAGAAAAAAAATAAGAAAGATCAAATCGCGTTTGGTACGTTTTTGATGATTGGGACTGTGAGCGCTGTATTATGGGGTAGCGCGATACTTATGTGGTTTCATAGAGAAGTAATAGGGATATGAGTAATATTGAAAAACGAGTAAAACAATTACGGGAACAAATCGATGAACTCCGCTATAAGTATCATGTACTTAATGATCCTGAAGTTACGGATGCCATGTACGACCCATTGATGCGAGAGTTAAAACAAATTGAAAAAGAACATCCTGAGCTGGTAACTTCGGATTCACCAACTCAGCGTGTTGCAGGGGTTGTTCTAGATAAGTTTGAAAAAATAACACACAAAGTAACACAATGGTCATTCAATGATGCGTTCGATGAAGAAGATATGAGAGAGTGGCAACTGCGTATTGAAAAAATGCTCACCAAAGAATTAGGCGGGGAGGCCCAGGATTTTTCATACGTAGGTGAGCTCAAAATCGACGGTCTTCATATGGTATTAACATATGAAAAAGGATTATTGAAAACCGCGGCAACGAGAGGAAATGGAGTGGTGGGTGAAGATGTCACACAGAATATCAAAACAATTCATACGGTGCCGCTCCGATTAAAAAAGGCAGTTGATCTGGTTGTTGAAGGTGAAGTGTGGATGGATACCAAACAATTTGAAAGATTAAATAATGAACGAGCGATAGCTGGAGAGCCGTTGTTTGCAAATCCACGAAACGCGACGGCAGGCACCATTCGCCAGCTTGATTCAAGTATCGTTGAAAAACGCAAGTTATCATTTACGGCATATGATATTTCGCAGGGTGATGCTCCAGATACGCAAGAAGGAGAATTACGAGAACTTCAACAACTGGGCTTCACTACAGATATACATTGGAAAAAAGTAGACACACTCGATGCGATCATTACATTCTGGAAACATTGGCAGGAAAAGAAAAAGGATGTGCCATTCTGGATTGATGGAATCGTAGTAAAGGTAAATGAAAAAAAATATCAGGATGCATTGGGGTATACAGGCAAAGCTCCTCGCTGGGCAATTGCTCTAAAATTTGCTGCGGAGCAAGGAACTACACGAATTAAAGATATATATGTTCAGGTGGGGAGAACTGGAGCGATTACGCCGGTTGCATTGATGGAGCCTGTACAACTTGCAGGCACCACGGTAACTCACGCGACGCTTCACAATTTTGAGGAAATCGAGCGGTTGGGTGTAAAAATCGGGGATCGGGTGGTTGTAGAAAAAGCAGGGGATATTATCCCAAAAGTAATTCGAGTGTTGGATAAACTTAGAACTGGAAATGAGAAAAAAGTCTCTATCCCCAAGAAATGCCCGATCTGCGGTTCACTGGTCGAACGAAGAGATGTTGTTGATAAAAAACAAAGTATTTCTGCAGCATTATTTTGTTCCAACAAACGGTGTTTTGCACAAGAAAAAGAGCGAATTATCCATTTTGCAGGAAAACATGCATTTGATATTGAAGGATTAGGTGAAAAAATTGTTGAGAAATTAATGGATGAAAAATTGGTTGCTGAAGCAGCTGATATTTTTACGCTTGAAAAAGATGAACTTGAAAATCTCGAAAAATTTGGAGAAAAATCAGCAGAAAATCTGATTGCGGCAATAAAAAAAGCACAGCATGTTCCATTCGAGCGATTTATTATTGCACTTGGAATTCGACATGTGGGTGAAGAGACCGCGATTCGACTGTCAGAAAAATTTTCATCACTTGAGAAATTGATGGAGGCTTCGAGAGAAGAATTGGAGGCTGTAGAAGATATTGGTCCACGGGTAGCCGAATCTATCGCTGAATTTTTTGGTGATAGTCGCGAAGTAAAACATATAGAGGAGCTCGTGAAACGAGGGGTACAGATTATCTATCCGACAAATACGAGCAAAAAAACCGGCACTCTAGCAGGAAAGACATTTGTATTAACCGGTACGCTTCCCACCCTCTCTCGTGATGAAGCAACGGCCATGATTAGAGAAGCAGGTGGTCATGTCGCGGGTTCAGTCAGCAAAAATACTGATTATGTGGTGGCTGGTAGTGAAGCAGGAAGTAAGCTTGCGAAGGCGCGTACACTGAATATTACTGTAATTGATGAGGATATGTTTATACGTCTTTTTAGCACCTGAAAAAAATGCTATACTAATTGTATATTTATATAACGGGGATGTATTGGTTTAACCACATAATTAATCGTCATAAGGAGTACATTATATACGCAACCGCTTTAGTCTGTTTGTCTTTTTGGTTTTTGAACGTGCGCGATGTTTCAGGAATATACAATGGAATGAATGCTACTTCTACACTGGGGCAGGTCGAGGACGATGGTCTGGGAAATCTACAACCCATCTTTACTCGTGATGGAGTAAATAATGGCCCGGGAAATGTAGGATTCTATGGAGCGGCGGATATAACCATCGATGATAAAAATCATCGATTATTCGCTGCTGATTACAACAATAATCGTGTATTGGTTTTTGAGCTTGATTCTAATAATGAATTGCTCGATTATGAAGCAGATTATGTACTCGGGCAGTCGGATTTTACTGGGGATAGTTCGGCAAATACGCGTTCGGGTATGTATGCGCCGGCAAGTGTGGAGTATGACACGATAACCGATCGTCTGTTTGTAGCTCAGAGTGGAAATCATCGTGTGACGGTCTATGATTTTTCGACGACTACAATCAGTAATGGTATGGATGCAGCATATGTCCTTGGTCAGACTACGTTTACGGGTGGAGGCTCAGCAAATACTCAAGCGGGGATGAACACCCCAACAGGATTATCCTATGATCAGGAGAATAGCAGACTCTATGTCGCACAATCAGGAAACAATCGCGTCACGGTTTATGATTTTTCGACAACTACTATCAGTAATGGAAAAAACGCGCTCTATGTGCTCGGCCAGACCACCTTTACGGGTTCGAGTCCTGCAAACACTCAGGTAGGGATGAGTGCTCCTCGGGATGTAGTGTATGTCACCTCGACAAGCAGACTCTATGTCGCACAATCAGGAAACAATCGCGTCACGGTTTATGATTTTTCGACAACTACTATCAGTAATGGAAAAAACGCGCTCTATGTGCTCGGCCAGACCACCTTTACGGGTTCGAGTCCTGCAGTGACACAGACAGGGATGAGTGTACCGTACGGGTTGGCGTATGATCGTGTGAGCAATCGACTGTTCGTATCTCAATACAATAATGCGAATAGAGTAACAGTGTATGATATGACAACAACAACAAATGGTGAGGGGGCGATATACGTACTTGGTCAGAGTACGTATACGGGTAGTTCTGCGTCCACGAGTCAATCAGGTTTAACAGCTGGGTTCGGTGTTGTGTATCATGAGGATAGTGATCGATTATTTGTTGGTGATTACAACAATAATCGTATATTAGTTTTTAATGCTGCGACTTCCACCATTTCAAACGGTGCAAATGCTGTTGATGTGATCGGGCAATTAACTGATGAGGGATCTCCTGTGTATGTTAAAGGAGCTGCAAATAATGGTCCGAACAAGTATGGTTTTGATAATCCATATGACGTAAGTCTTGATGATGTTGGACATCGTCTGTTTGTAGCTGATAACAATAATAATCGTGTATTGGTTTTTGAGCTTGATTCTAATAATGAATTGCTCGATTATGAAGCAGATTATGTACTCGGTCAAACAGACTTCATGCGAAGGCAAGGCAGCGTATCCCAGGTCGGTATGATTTTGCCTCGAGCAGTACTATATGTCACCAGCACCAATCGACTCTTTGTGGCTGATAGCGGAAACAATCGTGTACTGGTATATGATTTTTCGACAACTACTATCAGTAATGGAAAAAGTGCGCTCTACGTCCTCGGACAGACAAGTTTCACTGTTGCAGGTCAGGCAACGACACAGGGAGGGATGGATAATCCAGTCGCGCTTGCTTTTGATCCAAATACGAATTATTTGTATGTAGCACAATCAGATAATCATCGGGTAACCGTATATGATGTGGCGAGTATTACCAATGGAGAAAACGCAGTACACGTACTCGGTCAAAGTCTTTTTACCACTTCGTTTACAAATACAACACAAGAGGGGATGAATACACCGACTGGGCTCGGTATTTATTATACGCCGACCACTACACAGCTATTCGTATCCCAATCAGGAAATCATCGGGTAACAGTGTATGATGTGTCCAGTGTGTCTGATGGAGAGGCTGCTATAGCGGTACTCGGTCAAACTTCTTTTATAAACGGTTCAGGGCTAACTAGTCAGACGGGTATGTATAGCCCTACTGGGCTACTTGTAGATCAATCAAACAATCGATTATTTGTGTCTCAAACAAGCAATCATCGGGTGACGACATATGACATTGAAACTGTCGTAAATGGAGAAGCAGCCACATTTGTATTGGGTCAAAGTACCTTTACTGCAGCAGGGGCCCTGCCACTGGGACAGGGGAAACTGAATTCTCCGTGTGGAATGGCATATGACAGTGTACGTGGTATTCTGCATGTTGCAGATCGAGGAAATAATCGTGTGATGCAATTTGATTTGGAAGAATTGCCCGATGTGCCTGTGGTACCATCAGTAACATCCTTTTCTCGTCAGAGCAACTCTCTTACTATGGACTGGGGTGCAGTCAGTGGACATGGTATTCTCTATACCGTGAGTTCTACGGCGACATCTACGGTGATTATCACGAGTAGTGTGTCAGTGGTGTTTAGTGATCTAATCCCAAATACGACGTATTATTTTCAGATAAAAGCTGTCGACCAGTTCGATCAAGATAGTGGGTACTCAAGTGTCACCTCTTCTGTTACTACGAATTTATCAGCACCTACGCTTGGAAATTCATTTGATATTTTTTCAACATCGACAATCGGATTTTCATGGGACACAATTACGGGTGCGACAGGTTATATTGTATCTTCAACAGCGACGAGTTCGCTCATCATAGTAACTTCTACAAATTACACGTTTACAGGTTTGACTCCAAGTACCACGTATTATTTTCAAGTACAGGCCTTTGATGATTATGATAACGAAAGTTCTTACTCATCTGTGATCACAGGAAATACGTATAAATTAACTGATTTTTTATTTCAACAAAAAATAACTGGGGGCGATGCTTCACCAGGGAGTGATGCGTTTGGGTACTCAGTGGGCATGTTTGGTAGTCAGATTATGGTAGGATCGGTTGCGAATGATGGATCAGCAGGAACGACGAGTAGTGTTGGAGCAGTATTTGCATTTGATTTTGACGAAACTTGGTTAGAGCAAGCTGGTAGTCCACTTCGTGCTATAGATGCGGTGAGTGCAGATGATTCGTTCGGGGAGGCAGTATCGATAGCATCTGATGGGATTGGAAATAGCTATGCGCTGATTGGTATGGACGGAGATGATGATAGGGGTTCTGCAGCAGGCGCTGTGTATGTATTCAAACTCGTCG
>CAZMEW010000003.1:0-11344 GCA_964565405.1 uncultured Gammaproteobacteria bacterium | reverse complement strand
AAACTCGTCGATGATGCCTGGGTTGAGCAGGATAAATTGACTGCAAGCGATGGTGCGGCTAGTGATAGTTTTGGTATTTCAGTGGGGGCTACAGTAGGAAATAATAATACTCTGTACGCACTTATCGGCGCAGATGGAGATGATGATAGGGGTTCTGCAGCAGGCGCTGTGTATGTATTCAAACTCGTCGATGATGCCTGGGTTGAGCAGGATAAATTGACTGCAAGCGATGGTGATGGTAGTGATAATTTTGGCCAACAAATCTCACTTGCATTTGATGGTAGAAGTACGATGTACGCACTTATCGGCGCAAACGGAGATGATGACATGGGTTCTGCAGCAGGCGCGGTGTATGTATTTCGTAATGAAGACGATGTATGGGTGCAGGAATCAAAAATACATGCATTTGATGGGGACCCGGGTGATAGTTTTGGTGATTCGCTCATACTCGCTTTGGGTCCAGATAATGAGACGTTGTATGCAGCTATTAGTGCAACGGGTGATGATGATCTTGCGTCTGGGGCTGGAGCTGTATACATATATAGAGCTTCAAGTTTTCCGCGTACACCGAAGAACGTAGTATCAACACCACTAGGACCAAAAGCAGTGTTGGTTTCCTGGAATACTAATAATAATATTACGAGCACGGTGTACGAGATTTTTAATACTGTGACCGGTCAGGTGGTTGGAACTACTACAAGTACTCGATATTTGGTTACTGGTCTTGCGCCTAATTCATCACATCAATATCGAGTTCGAGCGCAGAATGCACTTGATACTTCAGAAATTACTTCATATACGCCTACGTCTTCTCTGATTTCAACAGATGAAGTAGCCGACACAATAAACATGTCAGTGCCTCCACAAATTGGAAATATCGATTTTCAATTTAGATCTCGCCCACAGGTGCATACCGTGAGCGTGGATTCGATTGTCGGAGGTATTGCTACGTTGACTATACAATCTGATCCAGTGACTGTCTCTCTTGCTGCAGGTCAAAGTCAAGATATTGATACTGATGGTAATGGAAAAAATGATACGACGGTTACCATGAACTCCGTTTCTGATAGTGGCGCTGATTTTACACTTGTGTATCTTACTGAATCTTCGGGTGGTGGTGTATCACCGATCTTAGCAAATCCGCCATTACTTCCAAAAGGCATAAAAGCACTATCTATCAATCATGATGCTACGAGCACGAGAGAGAGCGAGGTGGTACTTCATATCACCGCTACAAATGTAATAGAAATTGCTATATCGAATGATCCGTCATTCAATAATGTATCCTTTGAACCATATGTGAAGGAAAAGAAATGGACTGTGAATCCAGGAAATGGACTGAAAATCGTATACGTAAAATTACGATCTCCCTCGGGTGAGACACTCACCGTTTCAGATAGTATTGTTCTTGAAAATCAACTACTATCTGATGATGATACAAAAAAAACATGTCCACTTATTCGAGAACATGCTTACAAATCACCGAATAGCCCATCAGTTTTTTATATCACCAACGACTGCAGTAAGAGACCATTTAAAAATTCAGAAACATTTTTTACCTATTTTACTACGTGGGATGCCATAAGCGTGGTTTCGGTTGTTACACTGAATACGGTTCCTTTGGATGCAATTTCGTTTGTGTATAATGGCCCGCTGTATCGACCAACCTATGGAGCGCTTATCAAAACTCCATTTGATCCAAAAGTCTACCTAATTATTAACGATAAAAAATATTGGATTGCCAATGAGAGTGTGTTCAAAAAACTTAGGTACCGTTTTGATTGGATAGAAGATGTAGATCCACGATTGCTTGAATTGTATGAAAGTGGTTCAGAAATCACTCGAACTGATGTACATCCTGCACTTACACTTGTGAAGTATGCTAATTCACCCAAGGTATACCGACTAGAAATAGATCCTATTGATTCGAATGCATTAGTCAAGCGGTGGATTGTGAATGAAGAGGCGTTCAAAAAACTCAAATTCAGAGAGGATCGAATCATTGTAATAGATTCCACTGAGGTGTACATTGATGGGGAAAATTTAAAATAAAAAATCCCTATCATGAGGGTGGGTATGGAGAGGAAGGATCGGCTAGACTTCCTCGGGATGCGTCCCTGCGCCAGAACGTCTGGACACGAGGTTTTGTTTGCAAGGAAATCTAGCCGATTACCAGATCGACTATAGCATGGAATACAAAAAAGTCAATTATCCGTGTGAATAATAAAAGACATCCAATGAGATGTCTTTTGTGTAGGATAGGTAATGGCTGGTCTGAAATAATGCATCAAGCACCACTTTTCAGGGGAGGGTGTGTTTGAAGAAAATCCAGACCAGCCGCGGCTAGTGTAAATAAACTCAGGTAACAAGTCAATATTAAAAAATCCCCAAAAAGGGGACTGGAGAGTAAGAGGGTGTTCTGGTAAAGGTAAGATTTCGAACAGAGGTGCGGTCCTCAAGCTCAAAAAACCTATGCCCTTACCAGAACGAACAGTAAGATACTATATGGTGGGGCGTATGTCAAGTGTTTTGAAAACACGAAGAAATCGTGCGAGATTGCTTTTGTGGTGTAATATCTGATACACTAAACCACGTATGTCGCTAACAAGAGAAGATATCAAAGGGATAGCAAAGCTCGCTAGACTTTCCCTCACACAAGCAGAAGAAACAAGATATGCTGAGGAGCTCTCAGTAGTGTTGTCGTATATTGATATGCTCAATGAAGTTGATACCGAGGGGGTAAATGAAACAACTCAGGTGACCGGGCTTGAAGATATCATGCGAGAAGATGTGTCAGTCGAAGCAGATCCTGCAAAACGAGGGAAGATTGTTTCGCTGTTCCCAAGATCAGAAAAGAATATGTTATCAGTACCTGCAGTGTTTGAAGATCAGTAATTTCTATGTCAAGCGAACCAAACAAACTTACCATACGTCAAGCACATGAAGCGTTGCGAGCAAAAGAATTTTCAGCAACTGAATTAACTGAAGCGTGTCTCAATAGGATTGAAGAGCGTAATGAGACAATTAACGCATTTATTACCATTGCACATGATCACGCACGCAATGCGGCAAAAGTTGCAGATAAGAAAATAAAAAATGGTGAAATGACAGCATTGACTGGAATTCCATTTGGGGTAAAGGATGCGATCTGTACTGAAGACGTGCGTTCCACTGCTTCTGCAACCATTCTTGATAACTATATTCCACCATACGAAGCAACGGTGATTAGAAAAATTATAGATGCAGGAGCAGTATTAGTTGGAAAACAAAATTGTGATGCATTCGGACATGGAGCAAGTAACGAAAACTCAATGTACGGACCGGTACGGAATCCTCATGACATAACAAAAGTTGCAGGTGGTTCATCAGGAGGTTCTGCTGCGGCAGTGGCTGATGGGCAATGTCTTTTTTCTATTGGTGAAGATACGGGAGGATCGATTCGCCAGCCGGCAAGCCTCTGTGGAATTGCGGGACTTCGTCCAAGTTATGGCAGAAACTCACGCCATGGGATAATGCCTATGGCAAGCTCACTTGATACGGTGGGGCCTCTCGCCCACACGGTCGAAGATATCGCATATCTTATGGAAGTCATGGCGGGTCAGGATCCGAAAGACGCGACTACTGTGCATGATGCGGTACCTCATTATTCCACATTACTGAATGCACCAGTGAAAGGTATGAAGATTGGAGTTCCAAAAGAATATATGGAGCTCGAAGGAATGGATCCCGAAGTTCGCTCAATTGTTGAGAAAAAAATACGCATACTTGAAAACGCTGGATGCGATATCGTGGAAGTTAGTTTGCCTTACACCAAGTATGCGATTCCAGTTTATTATATTATTGTTCCTTCAGAGGATAGTTCGAATCTGGGACGTCTCGATGGAATACGATATGGTGTACAGGTCGAAGATCCAAAACTATTTGAGACCTATGCCCGCTCTCGTGCACTAGGTTTTCCCGAAGAAGTAAAACGACGCATTATGATTGGTACCTATGCGCTTTCAAGCGGGTACTATGATGCCTATTATCGGAAAGCTCAGAAAGTTAGAACGAAAATTATTCAAGATTTTGAAACAACTTTTGCCGTGGTTGATGCGCTACTTACACCCACCTCACCATTTCCTGCATTTGGTATTGGAGAAAAGAAAGGCGATGTACTGGCCATGTATTTGGCTGACGTGTTTGTAAGTCCAGCGTCAGTCGCGGGACTACCTGCGCTCAGTGTGAATGGTGGAATGACCTCAAAAAATTTACCAGTGGGGGTACAACTTATTGGACCTCGCCTTGAAGAGGCACGTGTACTACAACTGGGTCACGCACTTGAAACATTATCATAGTGTATTGAATTTTTTAGAATAATTAGGTTAATTAGAAATTGTTAATTCTCTTATGCCTTCTGTCAAAGGTAGTCGAACAAAATCAAAGGTGCATGCGATTGATTACAGTCATGCCATCAATGAATCTGGTGATTTTCGTGAATCATGGCGCATTTTTCGTATCATGTCAGAATTTGTAGAAGGATACCAGTTCCTGTCTCAGATGGAAAAGGAGGTAACGATTCTTGGCTCTGCTCGGTTTGGCGATGGTCAGAGAGATTATGAGATTGCGGAAAAATTGGGAGCACTGCTTGCGCAGGGCGGGTTTACGACGATTACAGGCGGAGGACCGGGTATTATGGAAGCAGCAAATAAGGGCGCCCATGAGGCGGGTGGAAAATCAGTGGGATTGAATATTCAACTGCCATTTGAACAGCGTATTAATCCATATGTAACCGAGGCAACAGCATTCTATTACTTTTTTACTAGAAAAGTAATGTTGACCAGTCCTGCGAATGCCTTTGCGCTTTTTCCTGGAGGATTTGGCACCATGGATGAATTTTTTGAAATCGTTGATCTCATGGAGATGGGAAAAATGGTAAAATCACCCATTATTCTCGTAGGCAGTGAATTTTGGAATCCGCTTCTATTGTTTCTAAAATCATGTGCGGCTGAAATTGGTGCAGCATCTATCAAAGATATTGATGCATGGCATGTGGTAGATACAGCTGAAGACGCCTATGCATTCATTGAAGAGACTGGAAATCAGCCCCCGATTTGTGAACTTGACCCCGATAGTTTCCAATGTGGCGGTGCAGTAGATTGGAAAATTTTCCGTATCATGGCAGAGCTCGTTGAAGGGTTCGATTTCTTGACTGGTGTTATCGAGAATGTCACCATCTTTGGCGCTAATACAATCAATGCAGATTCTCCATATTACCAGATGTCGTATGATCTGGGAGGGCGACTTGCGGATGGTGGTTTTTCGGTAATGACGGGTGGAGGCCCGGGTATTATGGAAGCTGCGAACAAAGGATGTTTTGAACGTGGTGGACAGTCAATTGGTATTAATATGAGATTTGGTTCACGTGAGCGGATCAATCCATATGTTAAGCGATCTATTGGATTCCAGTTTCCATTTACACGAAAATTAATTATCACTGCTCCTGCAAAAGCGTTTGTATTTTTTCCCGGTGGATTCGGTACCCTACATCAATTATTTGAAATTTTGACTTTAATGGAAACCAAAAAAATGGAACGAGTGCCGGTAATCTTAGTGGGTCATGATTTTTGGGAACCGCTACATACTTTTATCAAAGAAAGTTTAGTTCACAAGTATGAAACTATCAGTGATGAAGACGACGAATCGTATCAGATTGTAGATACGGTTGATGCCGCTATGGACATCATTGCTGATTTTAGAAAAAACACGATTACAAAATCGAAAGCATTGTAGGTGGCTATAGAAGATCGTACGTACTGGGCGAGTAAAAATAACAAAAAAATAACCAAAACGGTCTGTACAATACAGGCCTTTTTTGTTACGTTATTACCGAGCATCCTTCAGGGCGGAAGGTGAGGGATTCGAACCCTCGATACCATTTCTGATATACCGCCTTTCCAAGGCGGCGCACTCGACCACTATGCGAACCTTCCATAAAAACGTCTAGATTCTAACAAAAAATTTATTATTTGTACAGAATACATATGAAAAAACTTGTTGTGTTGAGTTTTATTTCTCTTGATGGTGTCATGCAGGCACCGGGAGGTCCTACCGAAGATACGAGCAGGGGGTTTAGATACGGTGGCTGGACATTTCCATATTTTGATGAATTTGCAGGTAATCTCATGGGAGAACAAATGAATAGACCCTCTGAGCTTTTGCTTGGTAGAAAGACATATGACATATTTGCGTCGTACTGGCCTACACATGAGGACAATTGGCCTGGTATAAATTCGATGAAGAAGTATGTGGTGTCAAATACCCTGACCTCGACTAAGTGGAGCAATTCAATTATTTTGAATGGAGATATCGCAGAGAAAATAAAAAAAATAAAAGAAGAAGACGGTCCTGATCTGTATGTCCATGGGAGTGGTAATCTGATTCAGACATTGCTCAAGAACGATTTGGTTGATGAATTATGGCTGAAAATTTTTCCAGTGACACTAGGGTCAGGCAAACGACTATTCGCGGAAGGAACAATTCCTGCTGCATTTACTATAGTTGATTCCAAAGTTACTCCAGCGGGTGTTATATTCGTCAATTACAAACGCGCGGGCGAAGTGAAAACAGGGAGCTTTTAAAATAAATTTAATCTTAAGTTAATGTATATGAATCGAGTCGTACACTTTGAAATTCAAGCAGACGAACCAGAGCGCGCAGCGCAATTTTATCGTGACGTGTTTGGGTGGGAAATTACCAAATGGGAGGGTGGGCAGATGGAATATTGGATGGTTATGACCGCACCTAAAGATAGTAAAGATTTGGGTATCAATGGAGGATTACTCAGACGGCCAGTGCCACTTACTGAAGGAGTCTGTGGTAGTAATGCATTTGTGTGTACGATGGATGTAGAAAATTATACTGAGACAGAAAAGAAGATTCTAGCTGCTGGCGGGAAGGTTGCAATGCCCAAATTCGCGCTGGTAGGTATGGCATGGCAGGGATATTATCTCGATACCGAAGGGAATACATTTGGAATTCATCAGCCGGATACGAATGCAAAGTAAAAACTGAAGGCTCTAAAAACACAAAAAGGTCCACACGGACCTTTTTGCGTATTGACAAAACAGTAGTTTTGAATTAGGATATGAAACTGATTTTCTAAGCCGAGAGAGTAGAAAAATTTTGTTCTGTCGGGTCAGATGATCAACCACCTACATCAAGGAGGAGACATGAAATGTCGTGCAGATGAACTCGAACTCGTGAACGGGCAGATCCGCGCTCAGCGGATCGCGCACGGACATGGGTGGTATGATGAGTCGGGCGTTCCGCTCGGCTGTGGAGATCTCGATCATAGTGACTTCGAAAGGGTCAGGGGTCGGAGCAAGAAGGGCCAGTGGCTCGTGACGATTTCTGAGGCCGATGCGCAGAAGTATGTCGGTCGGATCCTGACGAGCGACGAAATGATCGCACACGCCCACTTCGCGGTGACGCATGGTGAGATGTACCATCTCGATCCCAGTGCCCCGCCTTCGTTGGTGGCGGTCGATTACTACGGCGCCACCTTCACGGTCGTGAGCACGGACACGTTACGTGCCCTCATGCTGAAGATGGCGTAATACGCACGGAGTTCAGCCGCCCTCGTAAAACAGGGCGGCTTCGTTTTTTATATAGATTTGTATTTCTAATAACTCCCTGATACTATGCATACATAGTATCATTTTTTTATATGAAATATCACAAATTGGTTCGAGACAAGATACCGGAATTGATTACATCAAAAGGGGAAAAGGTGGTTACGCATATTGCCGATGAAAAAGAATATGAAGAAAAGTTAATTGAAAAATTAGAAGAAGAGGTGGTAGAGTTCACTTCTGATCGAACCAGTGAAGAACTTGCGGATATTCTTGAAGTGGTATATGCAATTGCAGAATATAATGGTGTTGCTAAAGAAAAATTAGAAGACATACGATTGAAAAAGCGAGAAGAGCGCGGCGGATTTGAAAAACGAATTATTCTCGATGAGACACACGACAAATAATTCGATATGAAAAAAGTAATTATTGCGTCGAAAAATCCGGTAAAAATCAATTCTACCAAAGCTGGATTCGAAGAGGTATTTTCTGGAGAATCGTTTGAATACCAGGGATTATCAGCACCTTCAGGAGTTCCTGATCAACCACGAAGTGACGAGACGGCGCTTCTCGGGGCTAAAAATAGAGTACTGTATCTCTCGAAGGAGAATCCAGAAGCAGACTTTTGGGTTGGAATTGAAGCGGGAATTGAGAAGAAAGGGGACGAAATGGAAGCGTTTGCCTGGGTGGTGGTGCAATCAAGAGAAGGATTGATGGGAAAAGGAAAAAGTGGAACATTCTTTTTACCACCACAAATCGTTGAATTGATTGATAATGGAATGGAGTTGGGACATGCTAATGATGTAGTATTTGGAATCAAAGACTCCAAGCTCGAGCAGGGGGCGGTAGGTATTCTCACGCATATGGCGATTACTAGAACCGCACTCTATGCACATGCAGTAGTTCTTGCGCTCATACCATTTAAAAATGAAAAATTATTTACCTATGGGAAAAAGTAATGCACACACGGTCAGCGAATATCTGAAAGAACTTCCGGTAGATCGAAAAAAAGTTCTAACTGAAGTTAGAACATTGATCAAAAAAAATCTACCCAAGGGATACGTAGAAGTTATGGATTGGGGAATGATCACCTATGAGATTCCACTGAAAGTATACCCAAAGACATACAACAAGAAGCCACTGATGTTTCTTGGTCTCGCAAACCAGAAAAATTATATGTCGCTTCATGTGATGTGTGTGTATGGGAATAAAAAGGTAGAAGAATGGTTCAAGAGTGCATGGAAAAAAACAGGAAAAAAATTAGATATGGGAAAAGGATGTCTAAGGTTCAAAAAACTCGATGATCTAGCGCTTGAAGTGCTCGGGGATTTGATACGCCAGGTTCCTATGGATGCCTATATAGAAAATTATGAAAATGGATGGGGGAATCGTGGTCAGTTGACAGCGGAGAAGAAAAGTTAGACAATTCTCGTGTAATAGTTAGTATAACTTATTTATTCTTATCAGACACCTATGGCAGACGCTGCAGTAGCTCCAAAAAAAAGTGGAGCAGGAAAGATTATTCTCGTGGTTGTTCTCTTATTAATTGGGTATGGTATCTATAAGGCTGCGGGCAATGCAGTCCCCAAGACTCCAGATGATGTAGTTGCTCGTGCAGCGAGTAGTATGGCAGAGGTAAAAACCGCAGAATTTGCAGGAACCTTGAGTGCTACGATCGAAGGAAGCAAGAACCCACTTGCAAGTCTGACCGGCACTCCCACTGACGCAACTCAACCTGTATCATTCTCAGTTGGGGTAACCGGTGTATCAGAATTTGGTAATTGGGAACATCCAAAATCATCACTCAAAATCAAATTGACTTCAGCGCTCTTCCCAAATAATGGATCTGCTGAACTGGAACTCCGGACGATTGATATAGACAAATTTCTCAAATTAAATACTGCCCCAGTATTAGGCTCGCTCAATCTATCCTCGATCACCAATATGTGGGTCAAGGTTGAGTCAAAACAAGGTGCAGACACTGCTCCAGTCGTAACTCCTTCGACTACGATGACCGATGCGCAAGCTGACAAAGTGAAAAGTATCTTAAGAGGTTCGCACATTCTTCGAGTGATTGAAGATATGGGTGAAGCAGATGTCGCTGGAATCAAGACGCATCACTACAAAGTAGAAGTGGACGAGGCAGAAGCAATGCGCGTGTCACGAGAAATCAGTGAAGCAGTGCATGGGAAAGCACCAAGCATTGAAGATGAGCAGAAAATGACTGAATTCTGGTCGAGAACTGAAATCAAGAATGGTCAGGTATGGGTAGGAGTAAGTGATTACTACATCTACCGAACCTCGTTTGATGCGACAGTGGCAAAGACTGATAAACAGCCAAGTAGTGGCACCCTCTCACTTGATCTGCAGCTTCGCAACTTCAACAAGCCCGTAACCGTTGAAGTACCAACTGGAACCAAGAGTATGCAGGAAATCATGCTTCAGCTCCTGACCTCAGGTGGTCTCAAACTTCCCACAGGGATGATGCGGTAATACTCGATTGTACATACCATACAAAGTCCCCCCCATTGGGGGGACTTTTTGATCATTGAGCGTTTGTTGATAGAAGCGAATATTATACCACCCCGATAACCAGAGTTCCTGCAACACTGAGCGCAATAATCCAGAATATCGTGAGAAAGGCAAATCCGAATCCGAATTTGATAGGTCTTTGTGAGGCGAGCGCACTTCCAAGACTAATGAGGAGACCAAGCGGAATAACTGCAACGCACCAGAGAGAGATGAGAAGTACTGCTGCGATTGGTGTGCCGAGATACATGAGTATCGGAGGCATGTGGAGCAATATGGTTGAGGTTCCAAATAATGTTGCAGTACCAATGATCGTAACTCCAGCAATTCCACCGATTCCGAGCAGTATGAGTGCGATTCCCAACATAATACTGAATATCCGCACAAGCCCGTGCCCTACACTGCCTGCAGTACGTGATACTGTATGCACGGTGGTTTTGAATCCATGTCTCACTGATTCTTTGGCTTTTTCTGTATCAATTTCAGAAATTTTTTTTTTGCCCGTCTCAAACATACTTTTGAATTTCTGTTCTATATCCTTAATCGTAGGTGACTCTCCTCGAAGTTCTGATTGTTTCAATGGTGTATCTGCTTCGGGTAATACAAGCCAGAGAATGATGTAGATAAGAATACCTGTTCCTCCAAAGAAGGTAAGGAGTACAAAGACAATACGAGGAATTGAAGGATCGATATTGAAGTATGCTGCAAGTCCAGATGAAACTCCTGCAAGCATTGCATGTTCTGGATCACGGTACAATCGTTTTTCACCTTTTACACGTTCTTTATCAGTACGTGCAAAATAAGGGTCTTCAATCGTCACTCCGTCAGGAGTGGTAGCTTGTGCACCAGTGAGTTCTTCTACACGTCCCATACGAGAAATAATGTCTTGTACCATTGAAATAGAAATCACTTGGATTCCATTATCGCGCTTGCGTGAAAATTCTTCAGCAATTCGCGCTTCAATATCAGTCATGATTTCATCGCCACCTTCTTCTGTTCTAAAATGGGCAGAAAGACTATCGAGATATTGTTTGAGTTCTCGGTATGCATCGTCGTCTATGGTGAATGCGATACCACCGAGGTTGATTGAAATAGTTGTCTTCATACAAATATTTTTATGTCATCCGCGCGAAAGCGGGGATCTTAGATTCCCGTTGTCACGGGAATGACGTTAAGAAAAGTTAATGTTACATTTATTCAAG
>CAZMEW010000002.1:19446-95146 GCA_964565405.1 uncultured Gammaproteobacteria bacterium | reverse complement strand
CATCGATTTCACGCTCTGACTTGTTTGATAAGTACGACCCTACACCCATTGAAATTGATTCAACTGAGATAATAACCAGTCCTGCAAGCACTGTCGTAAAAGGATCCTGTGTTGCGGCCGCGATACCTGTGACCGACCCAAGTGTCGATACCATACCATCTTCCATCCCAAACACAATTTCACGGATCATTGAAGCGCTCCCTGGATTACTGTGGTGTATATAGTTTTTATTGTATTCGATAGCCATAGACTTGATTTTTATGATTTCTGTCTGTAGTATAGGAGAACTTCCTCGATAAATCAACTATGTGGACGACGAACAACCAGCAACGAGCAACGATCGTACTTGCAGAACTCAAACGATTATTTCCTGAGTCGAAAACTATTCTTGAATTCAGTACTCATTTTGAACTCCTGGTCGCAGTCATGCTTTCAGCACAAACGACTGATAAACAAGTAAACGTAGTTACGAGGAAACTATTTAAAAAATATCCCGAGCTTAAACATTATGTAGAAGCAACAGATGATGTTTTTACCAGCGACATTTCATCTGTGAACTACTATCGGACCAAAGCAAAACATATCCTCGCGACTGCGAGAAAACTACACACTGAATTTGAGGGTATGCTCCCCCAGACTGTAGAAGAGATGATATCTTTTCCTGGGGTGGGAAGAAAAACTGCATTAGTAGTATTGGGAAACGCGCATAATCTGGTCGAAGGAATTGCTGTAGACACACATGTACAGCGACTCTCAAAAGTTTTTAAACTTACGAAACAGACGGTACCTGAAAAAATAGAGAAAGATTTGAAAGAATTATTCCCGAAGAGAGAATGGTTTCACCTCACGAATCGGATGATTGAATACGGACGGACATACTGCCCTGCCAGGTGTAAGCACGAGAATTGTCCGATCGTGGCTAAACTTATAGAAGCCAAACTTTATTAGATTAGTTTACTACTAGACAACTAGATAACTAGGAAACAAGATAACCAAAAATATGCGCATAACAATCGAAAAACTCATCTTCGGAGGCCAAGGCTTTGTCCGAGTAGACGGAAAAGTCTATTTTGTATGGAATGCACTGCCTGGTGAGACAGTTGAAATTGAAATTTTGAAAAAGAAAAAAGAATATATCGAAGCAGTTGCAACTAAAATCATTACCCCTTCTCCCGAGCGAACCGAACCAAAAGATCCTAATTTTCTCTCCACCAGCCCCTGGCAGATCATGAGCTATGAAAAGGAAAATGAATGGAAAAAGGAAATTGCGCTTGAAGTATATAAGCGTATTGGAAAAGAGGCTTTTGCCAATATTTCTCCAGACCTTATTTTTGATCCAGAAAAATATTATAGCTACCGAAACAAGATGGAATTTAGCTTTGCCGTAGATAAGACTGGCCGAACCTGCCTTGGGTTTTTTGAGCGAGGTAAAAAAGTACGATTTGCAGTAGAAAAATCAGAACTTGCCGATGATTCTATCAATGAAACTGCTCAATATATCCTCGCTTGGGTAAGGAAGCACCAGATCCCCATGCGCAGTCTCAAAAGTCTCATGGTCAGAAGTGATGGAAATGGTAAAACGATTGCTGCATTATTTATCAAAGATCGATTGGAATTTCCTGACTATCCGAAATTGACTGAGCACCTGATTGGATTCCAGCTGTATTATTCTACACACAAATCCCCTGCTTCAGTCCCAACCGACACCCTCTACACCGATGGTCAGGACTATATCACCATCTCACTTCGAGGAATCGAATTCAAAGTAGGATTGCTCAGTTTTTTCCAAGTACACTTACCCGTGTTTGAAAAAGCACTTGATGACATCTACCAACACATCCCAAAAAAATCCAATCTACTTGATCTCTATTCTGGGGTCGGATCGATCGGACTTCCTATTGCAAAAGCCGCAAAACAAGTAACATTGGTAGATAATAATACTGAGGCAATACAGTATGCGACTGAAAATATTGAATTGAATAAGATAAAAAATGCAGAAGCAATCTGCAAACCAACTGAAGATATTATCTCACTTATTACCTCAGACTCCATAGTTATTCTCGATCCACCACGTGTAGGACTCCATCATCGGGTAGTCGATCGGATTCTTGAAGTAAAACCAAAGACTATTATTTATTTATCTTGCGATCTTTCTACTCAAGCACGAGATATTTCTCTTCTTCATCCTACCTACAATATAACATTCTCTCGACTCTATAATTTCTTCCCACGCACACCACATATTGAGGGGTTGTGTGTGTTAACACTAGTATAAAATTATAAACAAAAAACCAGGCTAGTAAAGCGTGGTTTTTGTCATACCATCCTTGTACAAAAGCACTTTTAGACCTATACTTGTGCAATAAATATTTATACTATGATCCTCTCAATCTTTCTCGTACTCGTTGGTCTTGCTATTCTCATTGCTGGTGGTGAATCACTGGTCCGTGGTGCCTCGTCTATTGCCAAGCGACTGAAAGTTGCCCCTATCGTCATCGGGCTCACCATTGTCGCATTTGGTACTTCAGCTCCTGAGCTTGCGGTGAATCTCTTCTCTGTGCTGAAAGGTTCGACTGATATTGCAATTGGAAACGTAATTGGAAGTAATATCGCAAATATTCTCCTCATCCTCGGAATCTGTGCCATGATGCGGATCATACGTGTACAAAAAAACACCGTATGGAAAGAAATTCCCCTTGCGCTGCTAGCAGCATTGTTAGTATTTATCATGTCCCACGATCGAGTCCTTGATGGCGGTACCACCGATGCCCTTACGCGCACGGATGGATTGGCACTGATCGGAATTTTTGCAATTTTCCTCTACTACACATTTGGTATTGCAAAGGTGAGTGGAGATGTCGATAAAGATGAAGTAAAAGTTTATTCTACCCCCCTCTCAATACTCCTCATTCTCGGAGGGCTTGCCGGTCTCATACTCGGTGGAAAATTATTGGTCGACAATGCGATTGTGCTTGCACAATTGGCTGGCATGTCTGAAGCTCTCATCGGGCTCACTATTGTCGCTGTCGGCACATCCCTCCCCGAGCTCGTGACTTCGATTATTGCGGTTCGACATGGACAGGATGATCTGGCTGTCGGCAATATTGTGGGATCAAATATTTTCAATATTCTCTGGATACTAGGAATGAGTGCTACAATTCTACCACTTCCTGTCTCTCCTACAGGACAGATCGACGTACTCGTGAATATTGGAGCTACACTTCTCCTCTTCTTCTTTATGTTTATTGGAAGCAAGCACCGACTCAATCGCTGGCAGGGGGTGATGTTTGTGCTTGTGTATCTGGGATATGTGAGTTATTTGGTGATGAGAGGGTAATAAAAAAAATTAGATAAACAAAAAACCAGGCCATGAAGCTTGGTTTTTTGTTTATACAGACCAGCCACACAATACGTGTGTTAATCTGTCCCTCCCCACGTTTAGAATACTACTCTTTAGAAAAACTGTCAATATTTAAAATCAATTTTATTAGCTTATTTTAGCCAATATTATATATATTGTTTAATATTTTTGACACAAATGTTATTCTTTGCTAAATTAAAAATAATTATCAATCTCTTATAATTATGGAAAAACATTTTTATAGCATCCTTAAAGATTTAGGTCTGAGTGAAGATGAGGCTTCTGTGTATGAAGCTCTTTTAGAGTTGGGTCAATCCGTGGTATCCCCTATAGCAGCTCTTGCTAAAGTTAATCGCACGAACTGTTACAATATTTTAGAGTCATTAGTACAAAAAAAGATGATAAGCAAGGCAAGGTTTCGTGGTAAGCTTGCGTATAGTGTTGACGATCCTATGCGAATTATTACGAACCTAGAAGAAGAAAGGAAACAAATTGATGCAACATTACAAAAAGCAAAAGCATTCCAACCAGAACTTACTCGTCGCTATACACAAAGATATACTAAACCAATTATTAAATATGTTGAAGGGTTTGAAGGTATTAAAGAATTATATGAAGATAGTCTTCAATGTGCCGATAAGACCCAAGGTCTCCGTGCATACTCATCACCCAGAGATTTAAGAGAAGATTTGGCTGAATATGCAGATCAATATTTTGAAGAACGCACTCGTCGTGGTATACCTATTCGAACCATGGTACCAGATAATGAACATGGTAAGGATTTAAAAAGAGTTGCACACAAATTTATACGTACCGTACGATTAATTCCGAAAGAAAAATTTGATTTCTCACCTGAAATGTATCTATACGACAATAAATTTACTGTCATGTCTTTCAAAGAAAAATTTGGTTTCCTCATCGAAAGCAAAGAAATTGTAGATGCTCTCAAAACTGCCTGGGATTTGGCATGGGAACGGGCTGAAGAATATGATAAAAAAATTGAAATTTAATTATTGTTCCAACTGTCTGCTGGGTAAAATTAAGAAAAATGTATTGGGTTGTTATTATCTTCATCCCATTTTATTGGATTATTAATAATATACTGCCTTGCGGCATAGAGCGCATATTCATTGCGAATAATTCGATCATAAAATCGTGATTGCCATGCGAAATCCGAATAATTTGTCTCCATATGTATTCGTTTCGTGGTGACACCCTTAAAACCACGGATAATTGATGCAACATTATTTCGTTGTGGTCCGAATGTATTATTGTATTCATGTAGAGACGCATCGCGATGCGTCTCTACATTGCAAACCTTCTCTACAGAGACGTCATTATCAAAACCACCATTATTTTCTAGAATCCGCACAATCATATGCACATGATTTGGCATAACCACCCATTCCCCTAATCGAACATTGGATCGGATATATGATGTTTTTATCCATTCATCAACAATAATACGGCCAATATCCGATAATACCATTTTTCCATTAATCACATTACCGAAATAACATATCCTGTTTTTTGTACATATCGTAATAAAATAAAAACCCGGCATACCATAATTATGTCCGGGTTTACGTGCCGAATTGATCCGATATTTATTTCGAAATTTCCCCTCCATACCCCCTTTTTTTGATCAAAATACAAAATGCCTACAATCGTTCCTTAATCTCCCTCTTCACCTTCTCTATAAACTCACTCTTGGAAATACTTACTTGCTCCTCTTGTCCTCTCATCCGCACCATGAAATCTCCGCCTTCGAGTTCCTTGTCACCAATGACAAGCATATACGGCACCTTGCTCTGTACAGCTTTTCTGATTTTCTTGCCCACGGTCTCATCAGCGCGATCAATAGACACACGTACTCCTTCTCCTCGGAGCTCTCGTGCAAGCCCTTCTGCACCCTCTACATGCTTCTCAGACACGGGAACAAGCGCTACCTGGACTGGAGAGAGCCACGTCGGCCAGATGCCCGCGTAGTGTTCAATCAAGAACGCCGTGAACCTCTCGTGGGTCGACAATGGCGCACGATGGATGACAAATACTTCATTATTTTCTTTTCCTCCCTCGTCAACATATGACAATCCGAACCGTTCTCGCGCAAGAAAGTCGAGCTGGATCGTAGACATACTCTCTTCCCTGCCAATTACTGATTTGAATTGCACATCTACTTTTGGCCCGTAGAATGCTGCTTCGTCTGCTACTTCAGTAAATTCCACTTTCATGTCTGTAAGTACTTCACGAAGTACAGCCTCAGTCATTTCCCAGTTTTCTGGTTGATCAATATATTTTTCTTTGTGATCAGGGCTCCATTTTGAGAGACGAAACCAGTAATTCGTAAGGCCAAATATCTTGAAGTAATTCATGGTCAATTCCATCACACGCTTGAACTCATCCTTGATCTGCTCTTTGGTACAATAGATATGTGCATCATTCATGGTAAGTCCACGCACCCGAAGAAGGCCTGCGAGAGTACCTGATAATTCATTACGATACACCGTGCCATATTCTGCAAGACGAAGTGGAAGCTCGCGGTAGCTACGGGGGCTAGATCCATAGATGATATGGTGGTGTGGACAATTCATGGCTCGAAGATAGTACGTACCGTCATCCATCTTCATCGCTGGATACATGCCGTCTTTATAATATGGAAGGTGGCCTGACGTAAGATAGAGATCTTCTTTTGCCATGTGTGGAGTTACCACTCGGTCATAACCATATGATTCCTCCATCTCAGTCGCAAATTTTTCAATTTCATTTCGAATTATAGTCCCGTTTGGTAGCCACATCACGAGTCCTTTTCCCACTCGATCGTCAATCAAGAATAATTCCTGATCTTTGCCGATTTTTCGATGATCCCGCTTCTTTGCCTCCTCTCGCATTTCTAGATATTTCTGCAATTCATCCTTGGTCGGAAATGCCGTACCATAAATTCGAGTAAGCATTTTATTCTTCTCATCTCCTCTCCAGTATGCTCCTGCAACACTGAGCAATTTGAAATTGCGAAGTTCTTTTGAAGGATTCTCACTATGTCCACCACGACAGAGATCAGTAAATTTTCCTGCGGTGTAGAATGTCAGTGTTGCGCCATCCCCTGCAAATTCCTCAATTAATTCTTTTTTATACTCATTGTCTTTGAAAAATTCTTTTGCTTCACTAGCGCTTACTTCTTTATGTTCAAATTCTTTCCAGTGTTTCACGATTTCACCCATTCGCTTCTCAATTTTTTTCAAATCTTCGTCATTGATTTTTTCTACTCCGAAGTCAAAATCATAATAAAATCCGTCCTCAATCGCAGGACCAATGGTTCGTTTTGCTTGAGGATACAATTCTTCCACTGCAGCGGCCAATAGATGTGCAGCGGAGTGCCGGATGTGTTCAAGTTGTTCTTTTTCCATATACCAATGATTAATAATTTTTAAAACAAAAACCCCGAGCACCTCGAGAAAGTATTCTCGATAGCGCCGGGGTCTAGACGGTTAGGTCAGGACGGTTCCACCCGTTTTTTAACTTTTTTAAATTAGTATAAAGCTCCGAGAATGGTACCATGCAGATCCCTCGACTACGCTCGGGACAAGCTGGGCAGGTTCTCGTACAAACGCTTTAGATAGAAAGACTATAAACTCTTTTACTTTCCTCGTCAAGTTTATTGTACCTCTCTAATAACTACTTCTACATTATTTGCCACGTGAGGAACACTACGATTCCAGAGCGGTTTAAATGACATTTCTACCCCTTCGACATGCTTCAAGGACATAACATAACGTTTTACCTCATCTTCTGATTTTCCAAAAAACATAGTCTTATCAAGTTCTTTACTGTTTTCATCAATATTCACCAACCCTCTGTGTGAAATAGTAAGTTTTGCAGTGCCGTTTGCCAAATCATAGCTTTCAAGTGAGATACTTGGTTTAGGCTCTGCTGATGAAAGAATTTCACTATTATCGACCACTCGTTTGTTGAGCATATCTGTTGCGAACGCATTAGCCTTCTCGGCGTCATACCAAATACCCACCACGTTTGCTTTAACTTTGAGTGTGAAAGAATTTACTTCCTGTCCCAATTCTGCCACTGGTTCAAAAGTAGGCTGTGCCACCTCGAAAATTCCACTCATTGTTTCCGGAGCAACCACTTTCAATAATTCAGCGCCTTTAGTCTTAATTTCTTCGAGTAAGATTTTTTCAGCCTTGGTAACATCATCTTGCCCCACCACTCCAAACGTTCGAACACCACCACTCATAGGCGCCTCACTCTTTGCAAAGATATCCTTCTGCTTGTCCTCACGTAACCCAGGAATCGTGAAAGTTGTTGGAGCAATATTTCCACTAGCTCCTTTCACATCTGCATACACACTCGCTCTGATCTCACCTCTTGCAGGTACGGTTACAGCATCTTTCAAGCGAAAGAGTATTCCTTCTTTTGATAGCACTCTAGTAGTTGCGATGAGTGGTTGAGGTAGCTCGGTTTTATTCACGAGGGTAACCATACCTTCAGCTTGTGCATCTTCGGTTTTGGTTCCTTCAGGAGAAAAAATTTTCTCTTCTTCAATTATGGTACTTGTAACAAATCCAGGCACCACTGCATCGGCATTGGTAACATCCAATATGACGGTATCTGTCACTTCAAGTGGTTCTGACTTGGTAATAACAGTAATTGAAGCCCTTTTTGAAGACATGAAAATGATGGTGCCAAGTAACACCAACGTAACACACAAAAAACCGAGCGCGATGAATTTGTAAAATCGCACAGGCTGTTCTGAAGGTAGTGGAGCTGTATCAAGAGGCATAGACAGGGCTTTGTTTAAGTAATAAGGCGAAAGTAAAGACTAAAAAGAAAATTCGTTATATGTAGTTGGTAGTATACACAAAAAAAAGATATCACTCAATTACTCTGAACACTTCTTCGAGGGTGGTGATACCATCGACAGCTTTCAAGAGCCCATCTTCGACCATAGTTCGCATTCCATTTTTCTTTGCAATACCTTCAATTTCTGTTTCTCCGACCGGACCTCCAAGAATTAACTGCTTGACCTCATCTTGAACAACAAACATTTCACAAATTCCAATTCGTCCTTTATATCCAATTCCATTACACTCCGTACAACCCTCTGGTGATGCCACATAAAATTCTTGATCTTTCATGTTGATACGTTTTTTGTCTTTTTCGTTTAGACGTTCCATTACTTCAAGCGCTCTCGTTTGGAGTGTTGCTTCAACTTCGCTTAATGTTACTTTTTTGCGACAGGCGGGGCATACTCGACGTACCAGGCGCTGCCCCATCACACAATTTAAGGCAGGTGCCAATAGATACGGTGCAACTGCCATAGATAAAAATCGTGGCACTGCCCCTGCTGCGGAATTGGTGTGTAACGTTGAGAGCATGAGATGCCCTGTCAATGCCGCCTGAACCGCTATTTCTGCAGTCTCCTCATCTCGAATTTCACCTACCATTACAATATCGGGATCCTGACGCAGGATGGAGCGTAATCCTGATGCAAACGTATATCCTTTACTATGATCAATTTGACTTTGGTTAATTCCTTCCACACGATATTCGACCGGATCTTCCAGGGTTATAATCTTTACTCCAGGTTCATTAATAATTTGGAGAATCGCATAGAGCGTTGTTGATTTTCCAGATCCCGTAGGACCGGTGGTTATGATCATGCCGGTAGGTCGTCTGATCTGTTCTTTCAAAATTTCGAGTGTATCTGCAGTAAATCCTAGCTCCTCAAGCGTGATCCCTTCTTTTCCCTGTATAAGCAAACGCATCACAATACTTTCGCCAAAAACGGTTGGAATGGTTGAGACGCGCACATCAATATCCCCTTCAGGGCTTTTGATAGTAAAGCGGCCATCTTGTGGTTTCGCAGTAATGTTTATCTTGAGTGAAGCAAATAATTTTATACGTGAAAGCAACTTGTGATATGCATCTTTAGAAATTTGTGCCACATCGTGCAGGATACCATCAAGTCGATATCTTACGATAATGGTTTCTTGTTCAGCCTCAATATGTACATCTGATGCATCCACTTTTAGTGCAGCCCCAAGTATAACCGTAAGCATGTCAGTCGTCGTCGCTTTTGACAGCAATTCCTCAACTGACCTAAAATCGTTTACCGACGCCTGTACTTGTGACAGCGATTCAGTGGTGATTTCCACATCTTTTGTTAATAATTGTACTGTCGGTAATTTATCATACAGCGAAAGCACATACTCGAAACTTACTTCAGATATTACATATATAGCCCCAGTCGCATGATGACGAATCTCAATTTCTTTGAGAATCTTTTTCACCTCTTCCCCCCTCGGATCAAGAGCCCCGATCCTCACCTCATCACTATTTGCAAAAAAACACACCACACCTGTTTCACGTGCTTCTTCTCTCGTGATTTGACGGAGGGCTTCATGAGTTACCGGAAACTTGGTCAGGTCAATGTGTGGCATTCCAATACTCGCCGCAAACCTCTCCGCCTTTATTTCCAATTCTTTTTTCTTGATCTCATTCATTTTTTTTGAGAGCGCCACATTTTTCTCTTCGGAGCCCATGTTGAGACCAACTGAGTTACTACTAGCTTGAGTATTCATAGAAACAATAAAACTATCCTTTATTTTCGCTTAAAACCACTAATCCATGCGTGAATTCTACTTTTGATTCCCCATTTATGCATGATTACAAACAAATATGTCCAGGTTGTTGTTACAAATACCGTGAAGATGGATCCAATAATAGCGGCATATGCAAGGAAAAGTACAATTGCCATTGAAGTGCCGAATTGTGATATTGCCGCACTTCCAATGAGCGCGCCATATGCATTTACCGCGAGACTTGGAGCAACAAAGATATAAATTCCTGCGCATAAGAGCACGCACACCACCACATTGAACGTGATAAGTACCATTCCCACTTCACAGGACACGAGCCAGTGCTTCGTAAACAACTTCCAGGCACTAGCCAGTGCATTGAACAAACTCTTTTTTTCAATTACCAAATACCCTACTGCAAAGATACTTACGACTGATGCTGTCATGCCAATAATAAGTGCTGAGATAAAGCAGATAATAAACAAAATAGTCGAACTTACATCGCCATACACCAGGGCAGCAAATGCCGCAGCGCCTACAATCAGTGACATTGCAAACAGTACACTTTTTTTCAAAACATTGAGAAGTAATATAGAAGAAACATTCTTAGCACCAGCATGCCACGACTCGTCAAACTTCTCAATTGATTTGAGTCCGTGCTCCATCGAAAGCGCAGCTGCATGGACCATCGCACCCTGCGCGATTGAAGCAACAATTACAAAAATAATTCCAAAACCTAATATGATGATCAGTAGCCATGCGAGGGCTGCCCATGAATCAAAAGAATAATTAAGCGTACTTCCGATCTTCTCGATAGTGCTGGGAGAAAACAAATACGCAACTTGACTTCCAAACGTCAATCCTTTGTCAGGCGATACACCCTTAATGATGCCGGTCACCACGTCAAGCAATCCTAATTGCCCGAAAATCAATGCACCAAGACCTAAAACCCATAAGACTTTGTACCGGAATGTTAATTTCCAGCTTATTCTGAATACGTCACGAAGTGTCGGCTCTTGCATAATTGAAAATTAAGAAGAATGTAATTGTGCATAGTATAGCACAATGCAGAGTCAAAAGGAAAAGATAAAAATTCAAAGCAAAACACCGCGTTTCCGCGGTGCATGATGTATTGATGGAAATTTAAGCCATAGCTACATCTCCCATTATTTTCTTAAACTCTTCTTGTTCAACAGTTTCTTTTTCAATCAATACTTTGACGAGATCATCCATCTGCTTGCGATGTTCGGTAATTACTCGCTCAGCAACTTTGAGTGCGTCATCGAGCACCTGGCTAATTTCTGCATCGATTAATTCTGCTGTTTTTTCACTATAGTTTTTCTTATCATGAATTTCCTGAGCTAGAAATATCATTTCCTCATTTTCTCCATATTGGCGCGGGCCCAATTTTTCACTCATACCATATTTAAGAATCATTGACCGTGCAGTTGACGTTGCTTTTTTTAGATCACTTGATGGTCCGGTCGAGAGCTGATCATGTCCATAGATCAAACGTTCAGTAACATATCCCCCGAGCATCATAGCAATCTCATCTTTGAACTTAGCAAGAGTTCGATATCGCACGTCGCTTTCAGGCATACTGAGTGTGTATCCGCCTGCCATACCCCGACCAATAATGGATACTTTGCGTACTGGATCACAATTGGGTAGAAAGTGGCCAACAATTGCATGCCCTGCTTCATGATAGGCAGTCATTTCACGATCTTTTTGCGTCATGAGTCGAGATTTTTTCTCTGGACCCAAAATTACTTTCTCGATGCTTTCAAGAATTTCGATCTCATCGATAATTTGTTTGCCACGTCTAACGGCGAGAATTGCCGCTTCGTTCAATAAATTTTCCAAATCAGCACCAGAAAATCCTGGGGTTCGTTCGGCAATTTTTTTGAGTGATACATTCCCTGCAAGTTTTTTATTTTTTGCATGTACTACGAGTATCTCTTCGCGATCATTGATATCAGGAAGATCAATGACTACCCGTCGATCAAATCGGCCAGGGCGCAATAGAGCCGGGTCAAGTACATCAGGTCTATTGGTTGCAGCCATGACAATTACCCCCAAGTTTGGATCAAATCCGTCCATTTCAACAAGAATTTGATTCAATGTCTGTTCTCGTTCATCATGACTTCCGCCAAGCCCAGCCCCACGTTTTCGCCCAACGGCATCGATTTCGTCAATAAATACAATTGCGGGAGCTGATTTTTTTGCTTTGTTGAATAAATCTCGAACTCGTGAAGCCCCGACTCCTACAAACATCTCGACAAATTCAGATCCCGATATGTGAAAAAAGGGAACTCCAGCTTCTCCAGCAACTGCTTTTGCAAGTAGTGTTTTCCCGGTGCCCGGTGAGCCCATCAGTAACACTCCGCGTGGAATTTTCGCTCCCATGTCAGTAAATTTTTTCGGATCCTTCAAGAAGTCTACCACTTCAAGTAATTCTTCTTTTGCCTCTTTTGCACCTGCTACGTCGACAAATGTCTTTCGATTGTTATCATCTGGCTTTGCTTCTTTTGCCTTACTTTCTCCAAATCCCATTGCACGACTATTCGCTCCCTGTACCTGTCGAGTAACGAAAAAAATAAACACTAAGATTAGTCCTAGGGGTACGATCCAGGGCACTAATACCCCCACCCAGAATCTCCAACCTGATTCTTCTTTGACTTCAACTGAAATTTTGTTTAATTCTTCTGGTGTGACACCATATGGTGTCAGTAATTCTCCAAAAGACACACTGGTTTCTCTCTTTATTTCGAGCGGTTGCGCGTTTGTGTCTTTTAATTTTACAATCAGCGTATCTCCACGTACTTCAACAACCGAAACTTCGTCCGCCTTAATCTTATTGACGAGCTCCGAGATATTTGCAGATTTAGGGTGAACTCCAGTGAAATTAATCATGGAAACAGCCGCCGCAATCACAAAAAGTGTTGCAAAAACGATAAAAAAATTTTTCAATAGTTGCTTCATAAATCGCTATGTTCAATTTACTGGGTAATAGAATGAGTATATGTAAATAATGTGCCTTTGTCAATAATCAAAACCCCGCATGATATGTGCGGGGTTTATCTTATTTATGCGGTTTTTTCTTCACCTTTTACTTCTTCTTTCTTCTCTTCAACTTTTTCATCCTCTTTCTTCGATTCCTTTTTCTTTACCCCTTCGAGACGAAGTCCGAGGCGGTGTTCTCCAGGTTCAATCGAGATGATTTCAAAGTTGTACGGCTTCCCAATTTCAAATTTGACTAATAATTCCTTCGGATCAGCAACGCGCTTGTCTGAGAGATCAGAGATATGCGCCAGCCCATGAATTTCATTATCTAATTTTACCATCAGGCCGAAAGACTCTACCTTGTGTACCTCTCCCTTTACAATTTGTCCGATAGTATATTTTTCTTTTACTGATTTCCATGGATCATCAACGAGACGTTTAAGTGAGAGGTAAATTTTTGATTTATTGAGGTCGATAATTTGTGCTTTCACTTTATCTCCAACTTTCAAGATGTCTTTTGGATGGTCAATTCTCTGCCATACAATCTCTGAAATATGTACCAATCCTTCGAGACCCTCGCCAAATTTTACAAACGCTCCAAATGGGGTCAATGCTGAAACTTCCCCCTCAATCTTGTCTCCCACTTTGTATGAATCAAGGATATTCTTCTGCTCCTCTTCCCACACTTCTTTCTCTGAGAAAATAAGCTTCTCATCATCCATGTTTGCATCAAGCACTTTCACTTTGATCGTGGTTCCAACAAACTTCTTTAGGTGTTCCAAAATTCGGTTCTTGTCTCCACCTTGTACGCGTGGATAGTTATCAGGGTTCAGCTGTGATACAGGCATAAATCCAGTAAGAGCGTCTGCCTGAAGCATCAGACCACCTTTGTTTGCCTGTATAATTTTTGCCTTGATCACGGTTCCTTCTTTTACATACTTTGCCATGCGCTCCCAGACCAATCGATGTCCAGCAACACGGAATGAGAGTTCCATTTCTCCGTTTTCATTCTCATCTTCGACGACCGTAGCCTCTACTTCGTCTCCGATTTTGATATGTGCAAATTCTTTTGATTCGCTAAATAATTCTTCCCCACGAACTACACCAATGATAATGCCATTGATGTCAACGCGTACTTCCCCTCGATCAATCGAGATAACTTTACCTTTTACCAAATCACCAACTTGTGGTATTTGTGCAAAATAATCCTTTAATAACTCTTCAAATTTTTGAGTTTGTGTCATATTTTTCTCTTGTTTTAGCCAAGATCATGACTTAACCTACCATCAAGGTAAGTCCCAGAAAGCCTGGGTTAAATAAAAGTGGGCTTAGTGTAGCAGGATTTCTTACATTTTGCAAGGGGCATCTGATAGTCAGTCTGGATACCCCCTAAACGTCTTAAATTAAAGCTCAAAACTCTAAGTGCACAACTATAACTTTAAACTCAGCAATATATATATAATTTCCCACTCCTTTCCAGCTTTGAGTGTGGTGTTTTGAGCTTACAAAATACCCTTGCCTATATACTAAAAACCTTGTATACTATCTCCATAATATTATCCTTGAATTATCCAGATTTATTATGCACATTTCTTGGCTTGGGGGCACGACGATTAAACTTCAGACAAAATATCTTGATTCGGATGTGATAGTGCTTGTAGACCCTTATAAAGCTTCACAAGGTACTTCCCCACGCAGTCTTACTGCAGACGTAGTATTGTTGTGCCGCGGTGAAAAGGATATGTTTACTCTCTCTGGCACTCCTTTTATCCTTGATACACCTGGAGAAATTGACTCAAAGGGAGTACTGGTTACCGGTGTTTCGGGACATACTGAAGATTCGATGATGTTCCGGATTGATATCGAAGGAATTAGTATGGCACACCTGGGTTTACTCAAAGACTCTCTAACCCCAACTCAACTCGAAATACTCTCTGGAGTTGATATAGTCTTTATTCCTGCTGGTAATAAAGCAGCGTTAGAGACTGAAGCAGCAATTAAGATCGTCAATAGTATTGAACCTCGCATTGTAGTACCTATTGCATTTAAATCCGATAATGATCCGGACGCAAGTACTCCTGATGCCTTTATCCGCGGTCTCGGACTCCAAGTACCAAGTGAGGAAAAGAAAGTAATAATTAAAAAGAAAGATCTCCCTGAGGAAGAAACTCGAGTAATTTTACTTGGGAAAGAATAATTCCAAGTCTTTTATAAAGACATATTAGTGGTATGCCCCATAGACGTGCGACATCTTCTGAAATTTCACAGGCAGTAAAAGAAATTCCCACTCTTATTGTTGAGGAGTTCAAAAAAAATTCAACACACCCAGAAGAAGAGTCCCCTCGACAACATGATACTGCTGAGCAAAAATCATCACCAATTTATAAATCACCCCTACACAGCAAGCGATGGATGGCTGCTGGAGTTATCGGATGTACACTCTGTATTTTCGCATTTTGGGTCGTCTATATTTCAAATACCATTGCGCAAAATAAAGAGACACTCAACCCTACAAAAAGTTTTACTGACTCGGGTCAGGAAGACCTGTCGATGCTGATTTCTACCTTCACCCGTATGGAAGAAAAACTCAAAGGTACTATCAAAAGCCCTGGGGAATTAAAAGCAATGGTAGTGCAAGCGCTCCTGCCCATGATCACCGCCTCTAGCACCACCTCAACCGCACCTATCACGACTACCACATCAAGCACATCCGACCAATCACCCGAAAACTTTTCTGCGACTACACCATAATTAAAACTATCTTATGAGTAAAAAAGACACCAAAGAAATTGTAGAACCTGTAGTACCTAAACCAGTCCAACCAAGTCTAACTGAGGGAAAAGTCGAAACGGTCAATTTAGTAGAAGAAATGCGCACTTCATATCTTGATTATGCAATGAGTGTGATTGTTTCTCGAGCACTACCTGATGTTCGAGATGGTTTCAAGCCCGTGCATCGACGTATTTTATATGCCATGTGGGGCATCGGATTGAAACATACTGCAAAATTCAGAAAATCTGCACACGTCGTAGGAGACGTGATGGGTAAATACCATCCTCACGGAGATTCAGCGATCTACGATTCATTGGTTAGAATGGCGCAAGAATTCAACATGCGCCACATGCTTGTGCACGGTCAAGGAAACTTCGGTTCCATGGATGGAGATAGTGCCGCAGCCATGCGTTACACTGAAGTAAAACTTCGTTCACTCGCAGAAGAAATGCTTCTTGATATCGAAAAAAATACCGTTGATTTTGCGCCCACCTACGATGGCTCCCACAAGGAACCTCGGGTACTTCCAAGCAAATTTCCCAACCTACTCTTGAATGGGAGCATGGGTATTGCGGTTGGTATGGCAACTAATATCCCTCCGCACAACTTGGGAGAATTATGCGATGGTATTGCTGCGCTCATTGAAAACCCGAAAATTACGATTGAAGAATTAGTTGATCATATCAAAGGTCCTGATTTCCCGACGGGTGGAATTATCTATAGTAAAAATGATATTCTCGCAGCATACGCAACCGGACGAGGTGGGATTGTTATGCGAGCAAAAACTGAGATTGTTGAACTTGCTGGTGATCGATTCAATATTATTGTGAGTGAAGTTCCCTACCAGGTGAACAAGGCGACTCTGATTGAAAAAATTGCCACCTTAGTACAAGAAAAAAAACTTGATGGAATCAAAGATCTGCGTGATGAGTCAAACAAAGATGGAGTACGTATCGTGATTGAGCTCAAAAAAGATTCGTATCCTAAAAAAGTCTTAAATCAATTATTCAAATTAACCGAACTCCAGACCACGTTCCATGTAAATATGCTTGCGCTGGTTGACGGTATTCAACCGCGCGTGTTGAACCTAAAATCAGTACTTGAGGAATTTATCAAACACCGACAAGTGGTCATTCGAAGACGAACTGAATTTGATCTTGAAAAAGCGAAGGATCGTGCGCATATTCTCGAAGGACTGAAAAAAGCGCTCGACAAAATCGATCTCATCATCACCACTATTCGTAAATCCAAAGATAAAGAAGAAGCGAAAGTGAACCTCATGAAAAAATTTGATTTTACAGAGAGACAGACGGTTGCGATTCTTGAAATGCGCTTACAACAACTCGCAAACCTCGAGAGACAAAAAATTGAAGATGAACTCAAGGAAAAGAAGAAGCTGATTGCCGAACTTGAATCGATCTTGAAGAGTCCTGCAAAAATACTTGCTATTATCAAAGGCGAAGTTACCGAAATCCGTGAACGGTTCGCGGAAGATCGAAGAACAAAAATTATTCAACACGGCGTTAAGGAATTTTCTATCGAAGATTTGGTGCCGAATGAGCCTACACTTATAATTACGACCGCGGATGGCTATATCAAACGCCTTCCTCCAGATACGTTCAAGCAGCAGAGTCGTGGTGGAAAGGGAGTTATGGGGCTTACAACCAAAGAAGAAGATGTGGTCGACCAAATAATCTCAACCAACACCCATGACAATATTCTATTCTTTACCACGCGTGGACGTGTATTCCAGCTTCGAGCGTATGATATCCCACAAGGAAGTCGTACCGCTAAAGGTCAAGCACTCGTAAATTTCCTCCAGTTGGCACCCAATGAAAAAATGTCGACCATTCTTTCTATGGACGACATGACCAAATACGAATATCTCGTCATGCTAACTAATAAAGGTACGATCAAAAAAACCAAACTTGACGATTTCAAAAACGTTCGTCGATCTGGATTGATCGCTTTGAAACTCAAAGAAGATGACATGCTCGAATGGGTACGCCCTTCAAGCGGCAGTAACGATATTATTATTATAACTTCAGGTGGTCAGGCAATTCGATTCCAGGAAAAAGAAGTACGCCCTATGGGACGCACTGCGAGCGGGGTCAGGGCTATCAAACTACGTTCCAATGATGTAGTCGTAGGTATGGACGTAGTATCCTCAGATCTTGTTAAGAAAAAAGTATTAGAGTTACTAGTAGTCTCCGAAAATGGTCTCGGTAAACGCACCATGCTTACGGAATACAAAGTACAGAGTCGTGGAGGTAGCGGTATCAAAACCATGGATGTTACTGCAAAGACCGGACATATCATAAGTGCTCGCGTAATCAATAATACCGAGACACAAGATCTCATGATTATTTCCGTAAAAGGTCAGGTAATTAGAACCCCAATCAAGTCTATCTCAACGCTTGGTCGAGCTACTCAAGGAGTACGCATCATGCGGTTCAAGCAAGAGGGTGATAAAGTCGCAAGTCTTGCGCTACTTGAGTCGGGAAAGGAAGAAGAGGGAGAATAGAAATTGATTGACTCAAGATTAGAAATATAAAAACCACCTGATGAGGGTGGTTTTAGTTTGTCTTATGATTGACAAAAATCATATTTTGTATCATATTTCTATCCAGGTGGCAGTGGTAATGGTGCTCCTGCCATAAAAAACTACCTCTGGTCGGCTTTTGGTCAGGTTACACTCATACCAAAAGAGAGCCAAGGAGAAAAATCACATGTCAGACTCCTACGCGAGTAAAGGGCAGCTCCAAGAGCTGAGCGCTCTACTCGTACAAAAACTCCCGGGATATATATTCTCGAACATTGCCCAGCAATGGATCGAGAATCCCGATTCGGTCGGAGGTCTTCTCCAGAAACTCCATGATGGACCCACTGCACTCGTCAAAGAGAAGCGGGAGTATGTGGTCACGATCGATCCCACACTGACCCCTGAAGACTGGGGCAAACGTCTGGAAGGAATCAACCGGGCGACCATTCACTTCGACTCCGAGACATTCGGCCCACTCATCCGGACTGTGGGTGAAAAGACGACCGCAACCGTCGTCATCTACCGACTGAGCTACCGCCCCAACATCAAACATGCCAAACGGATCCGAGAACTTCTCGATCTCGATCCAGCTGGCTTCGAGCACATCGCAGCCCTCATCGAACAGCACGTCAAAAGCATCTGGCGTTCTACAAATGGTACCTGGATCTTCAATCCCGATGCGACATGGGAAGAAGAGAAGGGAAACCTGCTAGTGCTCGGTGCGTACGGTGATCGAAGCACCCTTCTGTTCTCCTTCTCCCGGCACACGAGCTACAACGACTGTGTGTGGTTCTGCGGTCTGAAACGACCTTAGCTACTACCACACTCCTAGTCTAGATCTCCGTAACAACGTGCACTTCTGTGCAGTTGATACGGAGATCTTCTTCATTTTTAGATATCAAAAACCACCTGATGAGGGTGGTTTTTGATTTGAGGATTGACAGAAATTAATTTTTATGATAAAAAGATCGGTTGCCAAAACAGACAAATGAGGAAGGTAGCGCTATGAAACCTGAAACATACCGTAGGCTTGTGATAATGGCCGTAGCGGCAATTCCGATGGACATGGACGAGGAAACAGCGAATTGGTGGGCTCGAAATCATCTCACGTTCAAACAAGTGCAGCGTGGGTCGTACGCTGTACAGGAAGCAGATCGAATCCACGCTTCACTCATGGAGAAGCTTAACAAAAGTATCCACGAGCTGAACTATGGGAAATACCTCAACAGTCAAAAGTGGGCTACGTTCTCCCACACAGGTATCTCCTATGTTGGTCAGATCGTTCAGATGACACGTGAGGAACTCCTGAAGCTCGACGGCTTCGGCAAAAAGCATCTCGAGAAGACGATTGAGGTGCTGAACGAACTCGGCCTCAACCTCGACATGGATGTGCAAGGCTGGGTCCCGCCTCGCTAGCGAATATACCGCCGGTGCTAACCGGCAGTGCGCCCCACACTGAAAAAGGGGCCTGCGAAACATGTTTGTAAATTTTGCAAATAGGTTAGAACAAAAAACCACGCTTCATCAGCCTGGTTTTTTGTTTCTAAATTTTTAGTTAACGCTTTCTCGACAATACTTCTTTCAAAATTTCTGCGGCACTCTTTCCTTCACCTTCCACATTCTGAAGCATGTCTCTTGATTCATCTTTGGTATATCCCATAGATATCAAACCTTCAACCACATCATCGAGCACTCCGTCAGCAGGTTTGGAGCGAACCGATACTCGTGATCCGAGATCAATTTTACTTTTCAACTCAACCACCAATCTCTCTGCAGTTTTCTTCCCCATTCCTTGAATTGAGGTAAGGTAGCCTACATCACCTCTCGCAATTGCGTCCCGGATATCCTCGACTGATCCGAGTGACATAATATTCATTGCACTTTTCGGTCCAATTCCAGAGACAGTCATGAGGAGCATAAAGAACTCTCGCTCTTCCATAACTGAAAAGCCAAATAATTCCTGGCTATTCTCACTGACTTTGTGATAGATGAAAAATGACACTGGAACTCCTGTGTTTAATTCAAGAAGCTTATACGTTGGAAGTACTACTTCATATCCAAGTCCTGACTGTGTTCCCACAATCACACTTTGTTTGGTACTTCCAATAATCATTCCTTGAATATGTGCGATCATAGATTAACGTGAAAGGTAGGAAACAAGAGTTTCAACACCAAATCCATTTGCGCCAGGACGAAGCCATGGTTTTGCTTTGCCCATAAATATGGCGCTTGCAAGATCAATGTGCGCCCATTTGTAATCTACGAAGAATTGAAGGAATGCAGCAGCGGTCGATGCTCCACCAAATGCAGGGTTCCCTACGCCACCAAGATTTTTGATATCAGCAATTTCACTTTTCATAGCTTCACTATATTCTTCACCAAGAGGTAATCTCCACAATAGCTCACCTACACCATCCCCTGCTTCAACGAGTCTCTCACACATTTTATCATCTGGAGTGAATAATCCCGAACGTTCTGACCCGAGAGCACCCATACATGCACCTGTAAGAGTGGCGAGATCAATCACTTCTGCTGGTTCGTATTTCTTTGCGTAGCATAGAGCGTCCGCAAGAATAAGTCGTCCTTCTGCATCAGTATTTAGAATTTCAACTGTTTTTCCATTCATGGCAACAAGAATATCATCTGGGCGAAATGCAGTACCACTTGGCATGTTTTCTGCACTCGGAATAAGTCCTACAATATTTTTTTTCAATTTAAGCTCTGACGCAACCTTGATCGCACCAAGTACAGCCGCCCCGCCAAGCATGTCATACTTCATTTCAGACATCCAGTTTGCTGGCTTGATTGATAATCCACCAGAATCAAATGTGATTCCTTTACCCACCAATACAATTGGCTTCTGTGACTTTGCCGCACCCCAATATTCCACAATGATAAATTTTGGTTCATGTTCAGATCCTTGTGCAACTCCCAACAAACAGCCCATTCCTAGTTTTTGAATCTCTGCTTTGTTCAAAATTTTTGTTTTGAGTTTAGTTTTCTTTGTCATTTCAACTGCAGCATGTGCTAGATATTCTGGAGTCATAGTGCTCGGAGGAGTATTCCCTAGGTGACGGGTAAAATTCACACCTCCAGCAACGATTTTCCCATGACTTACACCCTTCTCAAACGCTTTTTTCTCAGTAGCATTTACTAATCCAACAAACTGAACTTCATCGAGAGGGACTGTTCGAGCTTCTTTGTCAGTCTTGTGTTCATCATAGGCATAGGTAGAAATTTCTACTGCACGTGTGAGGAGAGATCCGATCTGTTCACTCGTTTCTTTCTTTCTGAGAGCGCCGGTAACCACTACTGAAACTTTTTTCCATTTTTTACCTTGTGCATGGATAAATCCAGCACCCACACATTCACGTAATTTTTTTACTGAATATTCCTTTTCTTTTCCAAGCCCCACGAGCATGATTCGAGGATGATGTGCATCTTCGGTATGCAGTACTAATCGTTCAAATTTTCTTCCTTTGAATTCCTCAAGTTCAATTGCATCAACGATCTTTTTTCTTCGATCATCGAGCATTCCAAAACTTTTCAACTCAGACTCTACTTTCTGATCTTCAAATATTGGAAATATAATTACGTTGCACGGTTTTAATTCATTGATATTGGTTTGTGTCGTGTATTTCATAGGTGATTATTTCTTTTCAATAGTTAGTGAAATTTGTACTCCTTCAATTTCTACACTTCCCTCATTTTTTTGCTCTACAATACTCCCTGCCAATACTCCAGTTGCGATTTCTTTTGAATAATTCTCAAACACTTCTCGCAATTGTTCATCCCCCGTGTGCCAGTACAGAGTAACCATATCTTCTACGGTTAACCCCCGCTCTTTTCTCATCTGATTCACCGCTCTTACTATTTCTCGGACTAGTCCTTCTTTTTTCAATTCATCTGTTATTTCGATATCTAATCCTACTTTTATCGCATTTTCTTCTTTAACCCTCACACGTTCAGTCGCTTCAGGAACCTTATGTACGACCGATTTTACATTCATCTCATCTGCAATAATTTCCTGCCCGGCGTCAGAAAGAGTAACTCCACTAAAATATAATGTTGATAAAGTCTGGCGTACTTTTATTCCAGATTGTGCTCGAAGTGCAAGACCCATTTCTACCACTTTTCGAATACTCTGCATCTCTTCCAATACTTTTTCATCTACTTCCTTCTTATTATATACGGGAAAATCTTCAAGGTGCACACTTCCCATGACTCCCCCCACTTTTTGATACAGCGTTTCTGCGATAAACGGCGTGAATGGTGCCATCACTTTTGACAGGGTTAACAAAACATATCGTAATGTAGACAGTGCTGCATAAAAATCATCTTCTGTATTTTTGTTCGTTGTTCGTTGTTCGTTATTCGTTATTTTTTTAAATCGATCCCGACTTCGGCGTACATACCATTGTGATAATTCAGTAACAAATTCCACAATTGGTCGACTCGCTTCCGCTAATTTATACGATTCCATTCCACCAGTAACTTCCTTAACCAAAATATTAAGTTTGGAAAGAATCCAACGATCCAAAATGTGTTTACTTTCGACTTTCGACTTTCGACTTTCGACTTTTTCTGCAAACAACTCATAAAACTCACACACATTCCATAGCGTATTTACGAGTTTGTTATACATTTCTCGCACGCCCGCTTCAGCAAAATTGAGATTCTCTGCTGCCATCACTGGTGACGTCAGCAAATAATATCGAAGCGCATCTGCTCCGTATTTTTCAAGTAAGATATTTGGATCAGGATAATTCTGCAATTTCTTACTCATCTTTTTCCCGTCTTCTGCCAAGACAATTCCATTCACGATTACATTCTTATACGCTGGTTTTCCAAAAAGACTCACTGCAAGTACGTGTAAGTAATAGAACCATGCACGCGTCTGATCCTGACCTTCTGCAATAAATTCTGCAGGGAAACTATCCTCAAATTTTTCTTTATTTTCAAATGGATAATGTACCTCTGCATACGGCATGGAGCCGGAATCGAACCACGTATCGAGTACATCCGGAACACGTGTATACGTTTTTCCATCTTTTTCAAATGTAATTTTGTCGACAATATGTTTATGCAGATCATCTATTTTCTGTCCTGACAATTCTTCGAGTTCTTTAAGAGAACCAACACAAATCGAATCACCATCTGCGTTCTGCCAGACTGGAATAACCGTTGCCCAGAATCGCTGTCGGGAAATAGACCAGTCACGCGCACCTTCCAGCCATTTACCGAATCGACCTTCCTTAATATGCTCGGGCGACCAATTAATCTTCTCTGCTTGCTTGAGAGCTTTTGCTTTTATTTTCGTTACATTTACAAACCAACTACTGGTCGCATAATTGATGAGTGGAGTATCACAACGCCAACAATGGGGGTAGCTGTGTTCGTATTTTTTCTTTGAGAAAAGTTTGCCATTGTGTGCGAGCCACTTCACGATTTCAACATCAGTTGCCATGTGGTCTTCTGCAGGTTTCACATGCATGCCTGCAAAATCCGTGACTGCGTCAATAAATGTTCCATCCATTTTTACATGCTGAATAAACGGTACGTTTTCTTTTTTGAATACTTCGTAATCATCCGTACCAAACGCAGGTGCAAGGTGTACCACACCACTTCCATCCTCAGTCGTTACAAAATCTGCCGCAACTACACGGAAAGAATTTTTACTATCAGCAAAATATGGGAATAATGGTTCGTATGTAAGGCCAACTAAATCTTTTCCCTTAAATTCTCTCACTCTTTCCGAATGATTTTCTTTTGCACCCACAATCCAATGATGATCATCCAGCCCCAATAATTGACTAAAAACCTGTTCATCAGCACCTTTCAATAAATGATGTTGCAAAGCCTGTTTAGACACAATATAGGTCTCGTCTTCACCCTTAAATAACAAAGTTTCTGCTGAAATATAATCGATTTCGTTTCCGACTGCTAACAACACATTCCCCGGCAATGTCCACGGCGTTGTAGTCCACGCAAGTATATAAACATCACCATCAATTCCTAATTTTTCTTTAGCATTTGTCACCTTAAACTTTGCTGTTACTGAAATATCTTTGATATCTTTATATCCTTCAGTAACTTCTTGTTGAGACAAAGTCGTCTCACAACGAGGACAAATGTGCATCGGTTTATACCCATGATAAATCAGATCTTTATCCCAGAGTTGTTTGAATACAGCCCACACTGATTCCATGTAGCCATTATCCATCGTACGATACGCATTCTTCATATCTACCCAGCGACCGAGACGTGTGATCGTTTTCTCCCACTCGCCTACATAGCTCAACACTTTTGAACGGCATCGCTCATTGAATTCAGCTACCCCCATTTCCTCAATATCTTTTTTACTTTTGGTACCAAGTTCTTTTTCAACAATATTTTCAATCGGAAGTCCATGACAATCCCATCCCCAGACTCGTTCAACTCGATATCCTTGCATAGTCCAGTAGCGTGGAACCGCATCTTTCATGACAGATGCTACAATATGCCCATAGTGCGGTAGACCAGTTGCAAATGGAGGACCATCATAAAAAGCATATCGATTTTTTACTGGTCGATTTTCGACAGATTTTCGAAAAGCATCGGTCTTATCCCAATGTTTCAGTACTTCTAGTTCCTGGTCTTTTGCATTATATGGCATACGTTGTAAAAAAATAAAAAGCCCCCAGTGTGAGGACCCTGATTGGGCGGTACCACCTCACTTCCACAGCGGCTGCTTCATAGATGCGATTACGGGCATACCCGAGAGGTTCTACTCCTAGCCCTTCGCAAAGGGCGGGGTTCTTCCTCTAGCGCTCCCGAAGGAATTTCTGTTGATAGCAGAAAAAGCGCTTATAGAATTGTATAAGCAACTTTACAGGAATAAAAGTAAAAAGTCAAAATTAGAGCGAAAAATTCTTCTTGAGTACTGCCTTATAGATACTATCCCTACTCACTGCTCCTACTACTTTTCCATATTCCACTACAGGCAGACGATTGATATCGTGCGCGAGCATGAGAGCGCAGGCTTTCATAATAGGATCGTCAGGAGTCACGGTTATAATATTCCGCTTCATGAATACTTCTACCTTGGTATTACGAATGTCGCCTGCTTTTGACTCTCGTGCTTCCATATCCGTATAGCTCTCAGGACTTTCGTAGAAACTCTTGTACCAGGGATACAGGATCCGTACAATATCTTTCTCTGACACAAACCCAATCACACGCTCCTTATCATCAAGTACTGGTGCACCACTTACTTGATGAGTGTAGAGTAGACGTGCCACTTCTTCATATGTTGTTTCAGGAGAGACCGAAACCGCATTGGTGTCCATCAATTCTTTAACTTTCATATAAAAAATAATTAGAAGTAAAGAAATCAGGGATATGTCGGTAGAGATGCGAATAATTTGTACTATATTTTCTATCATAGCTGCAACTTGTGCTACCGTCAAATTATGACTATACTCTCTTTACCTCAGACTACAAAAACAGTATACTTTCTTCTATAATTAACACTGGGATAACTGATTTTATTATGTACACAGGCGCACTCTATATTAGTGGGGACCATGGTGGATATGCTTTGAAAAAACGCCTGGTTCGTTTTATTGAGAATGAGCTCAATCGACCAGTCGCCGATCTCGGTCCTGCGCATCATGTCGAAGACGATGATTATACAGACTATGCATTTCCCCTTGCCAAGCGTGTCGTCGAAGAAACCGCCCGTGGCATCCTGGTGTGTCGTAATGGTATTGGAGTGTGCATCGCAGCAAATAAAGTCAAAGGAGTTCGCGCAGGCATTGGATATAACATTGCAGTAGCAGAATCAATGATGAAAGATGATAATACCAATATACTCTGCCTTGCTGCTGATCACCTCTCAGAAGATTTTGCTATGGCTATTGTGAAGCGATGGCTTGAAACACCTTTTAGTGAAGCTGATAGGCATACGAGACGTTTGTCCAAAATTGAAGAATATGAAGGAAGTGTATGATTGACGTTATTCCTTCGATTTTGGTCAAAACCAAAGAAGAATTTTTTAATCAACTTAACTCTTTAGAACATACAGTTAATCATGTTCAATTAGATATTGCTGATGGTACTTTTGTACCTAATACCACATGGGGGGAACCCGAAGCAATCCAGCAGGTCGAAGACTATACATTCGAACTTCATTTGATGGTTGCCTCACCTCTCGAGGTGATAGCTGAATGGAGTACCACCTCCTCTGTTGTTCGTTTTATTATCCATCTTGAATCAATGAAAAATATTTCTGAAACAATCGCGAATGCGCGAGAGTATAATCAGGAAATTTTTGTAGCCCTTAATCCAAAAACACCACTTAGTCAGATCGAATTGATAAAAGATACCATTGATGGCATTCTTTTTATGGGTGTAGTACCTGGTTTCCAGGGACAAAAGCTTATTCCAAACGTGCTAAAAAAAATACGAGAATGTAGAGAAAAATATCCAGACTTATACACTGAACTTGATGGTGGGGTGCACGAAGATACACTTGAAGCAATTACCAAAAGTGGTGTGCATGCGATTTGCCCTGGTAGTATGGTATTCAAACGTGATATTGCTGCAGCAGAACAAGTTATGACAATAAAAAAACAATTAACAAAAATAGATAACTAATACTATGTCTCAAAAAAATGAACTTTATGACCTCGTGATTATCGGTGCTGCAGCTGCAGGATGCGCTGCGGCAGTCTATGCGGCACGACGAAATCTCAAATTTGCAATAGTAACCAAAGACATCGGAGGAGAAGTTGCCCTCTCAGGAGAAGTAGAGAACTGGCCAGGTATTATTCACACGACTGGATTTCAGCTTGCACAGGATTTTTATAAACATGCAGAATCATACGGCATAAAAGCCGATACCGGATATGAAGTAATCGACATCGAGAAAGAGAATAATTATTTTGTCGTAAAAACACAGAATTATTCAAAAGAGGAAAAAAATTACTATACCAAAACAGTACTGATCGGAAGTGGAATTCACCCTCGAGAATTGGGTATTCCCCGGGAAAAAGAACTTCGAGGTAAGGGTGTTACCTATTGCACCGTATGCGATGGACCTCTCTACCGAGGAAAGGTCACGGTGACGATTGGAGCAGGTAATGCGGCCCTCGAATCAGCTCTTATGATGTCTGAACTCGCACAAAAAGTATTTTTGATTACTAAGTTCCCTAATACTAAGGAAACTAAGGGAGGATTTCCAAAGGGTGAAAACATCTTGATTGATAAAGTAAAAAAAGCGAAGAACATTGAAATTATTTATGCGGCCCAAACTATCGACATCAAGGGAGCTGACATGGTCGAAGGTATTACCTATCGTGATATCGCCACCAACGAAACAAAAGATGTTGCCGCCAATGGCGTCATGATTCATATTGGTAATATCCCAAACTCGGGCTTTGCCTCGATTGTACACAAAACTCCATTAGGAGAGATTGTCGTTGATCTCAAATGTGCAACCTCAATTCCTGGAATCTTTGCAGCAGGAGATGTGACTACAGTTCCCTACAAACAAATCGTGATTGCTGCTGGACAGGGAGTTACCGCAGCTCTCTCAGCAATTGAATACGTCAATAAGTGGGAAGAATAGATTTCTTTCTATTCTTTCTATATTATCTAATCCTTCAAGACCTGTCATATCAAATTAATAGATTTTGGTTTTACACTTCTTATGTTATACTGAATCTAGTTTTAGATTTTTATTTTTGAGTTTTAAGTTTGAAATGTATGCTTCTTGAAACATGGTTGCCTGTGCTACCTTCATCAATTTTAGAAACGTTAGTATATGTGGTAGCCGGACTTGGAATTATTTTTCTTTCATACGGCGTATTTCTCGAGGCCGAGCGCAGACAAGACCTTGTATTCGTACTCGGCGCCGTCTGTCTTCTCGTGTACGCATTGTATATACGAAATCTAATTTTTGTACTCGCATTCGCTACATTCGGACTCAACTCACTTATTGAATTTATCGAAATTCTCACTGGATTACATAAACATAACCCTGATAGATTGGAACAGGTTAAAAAATTGAGATAAGTATGTACGATATCATAACGATCGGAGATTCAACGATTGACACCTTTCTCCAGATTGACGACGCAACCCTTAATTGCGATGTAAAAACAAACGAATGTCAGTTGTGTTTTACATATGCAGAAAAAATACCCATTACAGGTGCGCACCAGGGAGTTGGCGGGAACGCAGCAAATGTGGCCGTAGGGGCTCAAAAACTGGGTCTACGAACAGCGATAGTTACTGAAGTTGGTGATGATACCAATGGACTCGTTATCAGAGAAGATTTGGCTCATCTTGGAGTTGATACACGATATATTAAAATAAATAAGGGGAAAGAAACCCGTTATTCAGTTGTATTAAATTATAAAAGCGAACGAACAATCCTTTCATACCATGCCAAAAGAGTCTACTCACCTCCTGCATTAGGTTCTACAAGGGCTATTTACTACACTTCGCTTGGTAAAACATTTGAGAGGGTCCAAAAAAATGTAATACTATATAAAAAAAGACATCCAGAGACTATTCTTGCCTGTAATCCGGGTTCGTATCAATGCGCTGAAGGGGTCGGTCATACAAAAAAATTACTCCCCTACATTAACTTTTTGTTTGTAAACAAAGAAGAGGCACAAAAATTAACTAAAAAAAGTGCTGACATCAAAGAACTGTGTTCTTTATTACATCACGCGGGGGTTGAGACCGTAATTGTTACTGACGGTAGTCGCGGTTCGTATGTATCTGAGAACGGCATAATACATCATATGGCATGTTTTCCTGTCAAAACAGTGTCGCGTACTGGTGCGGGTGATGCATATGCAAGTGGATTCATGGCTGCAATCCTCAAAAAACATTCAATCGTTGAAGCAATGCGGTGGGGTAGTGCTAACGCTTCGTCAGTTGTACAGCGCTTTGGCGGTCACACAGGTCTCCAGAATACAATACAAATTTCAAAAATTATCAAAAAATACAGCTCTATTGAGCCAAAAAAGCTTCCTTAATACTTGACAAGAACGCTATTTTATGATAAAAATAGCGAACATTTTTTGATTTTATATATGTTGGACTATGTCTTCCAAACATAAACAGAATATCGTACTCTACGTGGGAAAAATCCAACCATACATGGTTACTTCTCTTCGTGCGTATGAAAAAGAAAGCAAACGCAAATTACGAATTGCGCTTTTATATGATGCAAAAGAAAAACGCCACGCTCCGACTGATGAATTACTAAAAAGTATTGATATCGCTCTGACTTGTGACACATTCTCAGAGAGAGCAATCCAGGAAACTCTCCTACCCTATGAAGACCAACTTCTCGCAATTTCTTGCCGCGGAGAAGACTATATGGAAATGTTTGCTCGAGTTATCCCCTTTGTACCGTATTTGCGTACTCCTACCACCGAATCACTCCACTGGGCCTCTGATAAACTCAGTATGCGGAGACGTCTCTATACCTATAACAAAAAAATCGCGCCTGAATATACTATCGTCACTGACACGACCAAAGCTTCCCTAGATCGAATCGAGCAAAAAGTCGGATTCCCTCTCGTGGTAAAACCAACAGGTCTCGCAGCAAGCAGGCTGGTGACTATCTGTTTTCACAAAGAAGAACTCGAAGCGAGTCTTAAAAAGGTATTCAAAAAAATTAATTCAGTCTATCAAGAGACTGGCGGTAACTGGAAACCACAGGTACTCGTCGAACAATTCATGGATGGCGACATGTATTCAGTCGATGCCTACGTTTCTGGTAGAGGAAAAGTATATTTTGTTCCAATGGTACATATTAAAACCGGACGATCAATCGGATTTGACGATTTTTTTGGATATCAGCAGATGACTCCAACCGGTCTCAATGAAGAAAGTACATCCGCCGCACGTGATGTTGCACGCCAAGCAATCAAAGCACTCGCGCTTCGCAGTACTACCGCACATATTGAGCTTATGAAGACTGAAGCTGGATGGAAAATTATTGAACTTGCTGCTCGAGTAGGTGGTTACCGACAACAAATGTACGAATATTCATACGGAATCAACCATACAGCCAATGATATTCTGATTCGTATACCAGAGCAGGTACACATCAAACGAAAAATCAAAGGACATACAGTGTACATGAAATTTTTTGCAAAAAAAGAAGGGTACTTGAGTAAGTTAACAGGAGTGAAACGGGCACAGGAGCTCAAATCATTCAAAGAAATTATTGTAAACAAAAAAATCGGGGATTTGTGCACGTATGCCAAGCATGGTGGCACGAGTGTATTCAATATTCTTCTCTTCAACCCAGAAAAATCAGAACTTCTTGCAGACATCAGACGACTCGAGCAGATGACTGAAATAGAAACAGAAACAAAAAAACCGGAGTAACGCTCCGGTTTTTTTGTTTTATATTCCCCACCGCACTCTCCGTTCTTCTCTCCTCCCGTGATAATATTCAGGCATCTGACGGATTTCTTCTATCTTAATCATCGGACCAAGAAATGCAACGCTATGTTCGATGGCTTTGATGTTACTCTGTACATCAAGCGCCAGATCATAATGATCTTCACCCTGGTCTTTGGCAATCTCACGAAGCAAGCCGACCACGGTATTAATTTCTTCGATCATACGGCCATAATATTCGATTTTCTCTTCGTATGTTTTCCGATCATGGGTCAATACGGCCTGCATTGCATAGCGGCGAATATCACGTTTCAGGTCTACCAAAAGTTCATTCAACTCTCGCCTCTCATTATGGTCAAAATGTTCACGTAGAGAGCCAGTATATACTGATTGAAATCCCCCACCGAGTCCCCGTACCAAGAGATACTTCTTGCGAAGCGGAAGAGAAGCTTTTTGTATAAAAATCTTATCTGCAATAAGTCCTTCATGGGATGCCATGATTTCTTCAAACGCCTTAATATACGGCCATACTTTCATCCCATACTCTGACATAGATTGCTCAATTTCACCAAGAGAAGGATCTTCTATTCTATACAGACGATCAAGTTCCACCTCCAGGGCTTGTTTTATATTTTGAGGAACTAATGGGGGGAGACGATTGAGAATGGTCTCGTAGATTGATAGTGTGTGTTGGACAATAGGTTGCATAGTGGAGATAGTATAGCACAGCACGTAACACATATCACGTAACACATATCAAGAATTTCTCAACGAACAATAATCTACGATCGACGACCTTAATTCAAATTCGCTTGTTGCACATTGTTCGTTGATCGTTTCTATTCAAAATAATCAATGCTGAAAAGATAAGTTCTCTTTCCATCGTATATATAACTCTTTCGTCGCATGCAAATCCCCTGCGCAATATTCAGCAATTTCCTTACATTTTCCTTCCCTGAAGAAGGGTAATACCTCATGTCCATTTACCCCATTTGATTTTGGGGACTTAATACCAAATGCTTTGCAATAAAAATCAAGATTGAATTTACGGCAGGCGTTATAGAAGGTCAATTGTTCAAGAAGATCCACATGTACATCGGTACTGTAGCGATAGGGTGAAAGATTTTTAGTCGGCTTTACTCCAACCATTGCTGAGCGAAGCATGAGGACTGGACAATCAAATCCTCGACCATTAAAAGTCACAAATTTCTGTGAAAACGAGATGGCCTTCCAGAATTTTTCAAGAATTTCCTTTTCTCCCCCGCATTCGTACTTAATTCCATCTTTTTCATACGATTCAACGCCTTCTTTTGAAGTCTGGAAATACACAGCCCCCTTCCCGCTCTCTACTGAGAGCATTCCGATTGCGACAATCTGATTCGTAGGGGCCCAGAGTGCCATTTGCTGCTTTACATCTTCTTTTTCTTCATCAGTTTTCGCAAATTTAAGCAGATACTCCTGACATTCGGAATCTAATCCATCAAATTCAACCGGAATTGTTTCAATATCAAATACAACAGTATTCATATTTGAGACTTATTTATTTATAATTCACACTATACGGTATGGGTTGATTTTTTGCAAAAACATGATAAGATATGGCTCACTTCTCATAAATACAAAATCTATGAAAAAAGTTGCCGTGTTTTTCAGACACCCAGGAGCAATGGATGAGCCCTTTTCAAAAGGTGATTACTGGACTGCTTATTCTGAATTATCACAGGAGATCACAACTCAAGGTGGACAGTTCTATATTGTACGAGATCAAAAAACATATTTAGGAAACGGTTCTTTTTCGCGATCATGGATTATTGAGGACGGTGCTCTTAAAGAGACTGGGCCTATCACAGCTGAGGTAATTTTTGATAAAGGTTTATTTGTGTCCGATAATACCGTCCCTGTTTTCAATGTTCCACACTTAAACCTGATCTGCAATAACAAATGGCTCATGTTTCAGAATTTTTCTGAATTTTGTCCATTAACATTCTTTGTTACCAACCCTCAAGAGCTCTACTCTATTCTGCCCAAAATTACCACTACGCATATAGTCTTCAAACCCTACGCTGGCGCTGAAGGCATTGGAGTGAAGATCGAAGAAAAAAGATATTTTAAGAAACACGAAAGAAAGCTTATGTTTCCTGCGGTAGTATCTGAATTCCTTGATAGCTCAGAGGGGATCCCCAACATTATCAAAGGAACCCATGATTTGCGAGTAGCAATATTTGATGGAGAAATTCTTTATTCGTATGTTCGCACTCCTCCAAAGGGGAGCCTGATCGCAAATGTATCTCAGGGTGGAACGTTTACAATGGTTGAATTGAAAAAACTCCCTCGAGATATTTTTGAAATTACCAAAACCATTGATCGTCATTTTTCACACATCCCTCATAGATTTTACGGCATTGATTTTGCTTCCACTCCTCAGGGGTACAAAATCATAGAAATGAACTCCGAACTTGGACTTCTGCCGAATGCTGACCACCCAGTCTTCAAAACCCTCAAAGAAAAATTGGCTGCCGTATTTATGGACTTATCATAAAAACCGGCTTGGCCGGTTTTTATGTATATCTCTATTAACGTAACTCCGGAAACATTGTAAATAAAAACTCTTTGGTCACTCCTCGGGGCTTTCCTTCCATAGGCATATCGTGCATATCGAACTCAGGAGAAGAATTCATTTCAATAATTGTGTAGGTGCCTTTTGATTGTGGTCCTTCGATATCTTTGGTCATAAAATCAATACCTGTCCAGCCGAGCCCTGGGATTGCGCGCACCGCTTCTACCGCGATTCTTTTGACTGACTCATGTGCTTCATCAGTTCTATCTACCGCCACCCCCCCGGCCATGATATTAGAAATATTCTGAAGTACCACATGTTGCCCGTTCTCGGGTACTGATGCTCTGGTTAATTTTTGTTTATTAAGTAGTTCAAGAGAAGTACTATTCAGTGCAATGTGGGGGTAAATTATTTGAGAAATGTTGCGCATTGGATTTTTATTCTCGATTTCAATCAGTTGTTCAATCGTATGCTCGCCGTCACCAATCACATGTGCAGGAATTCTTTCTAATACCGCCAAAGTTTTTTCTGGTGTAGCCATGATTCGATATTCTTTTCCAACAAACATCTCCTCCAATATTAGACCCCCTTCATAGAGAGGTGCTTTAAAATACTCATGAATATTACTCAAACATTGAGAAAAATCCGTAATGTCCATTACCACCCCCTTACCACGAGAACCTTTTGCTGGTTTCAATACTACTGGTTTTTGTAGAGTATCCCACATGGATTTGATACGCTCCTCTGAGTCTTTTTCATACACCATAAATCCCGGCATAACCTCTAATCCAGCTTTCTCGAGAACCTTTTTGCACAGTTGCTTATCATAACAAATCTCTGCCGCATTATAACTCGTGGTGTTTGGAAAACCAGCTCTAAAGACTTGTACCTTATCCTTATAGCTCAGTCGAACAATATCTGTATCAGGTATGATTTCCCAGATAATTCCCAAACTTTCAGCTTCTTCCAAAATCCTTCTAATCGATATACTCACTTCTTTGCGATTTACCGTGCCTTCTGGTAATGAACGAACAAAATGGAGTGATGGATCTACAGACATAGGTTTTTATCTACAATATCTCTAAAATTGGTGATTAAGTACTTACAATATAACAAATTAAGAGCTTTTTTCAAGCTCCTAGTATCATGCTCTATACACCTTGTCACTTATTGTATACATCGCAATACCCGCCGCTACAGACACATTGAGACTTTCTTTTACACCTCGCATAGGAATGTGTACGATGTAATTACTTTTTTCAATTGTTTTTTTATCAATTCCGTCAACCTCATTCCCTACGATGAGTGCAATTTTTTCTCCAAGTATCTTTTTGGTGAGAACATTCAATTCTTTACTCTCGTTTGTCTTTTCCAAAGAAACAATTGTATACCCCTTTCTTTTGAGTGAAAGAATAAGCCTGCCTAAGCTTTGTTTTTGCTCCCAGGCAACGCTTTTCTCTGCACCTAGGGCTACTTTATCAATTTCTTTCCTCGGTGGCACTGGCGTGTATCCTACGAGGTAGAGCTTACCAAATCCGCAGGCATCAGCTGTCCGAAACATAGCTCCTACGTTATGGCAGGAGCGGATATTAGGCAAGATCAAAACCAAATCATATTTCATAGAGCATAAGCATACCGAAAAAAAGACTGGTTTTCAACCAGTCTTTTTTCTTTAATTCTGTGGTCTTTCCCGAAGAGGTAATATCGGGCGAACCTGCGGACGAGTTTCAGAGCGTGACTCTACCTTTTTTTCTTCCCCTTCAAGATTATTTTTGATAGGTCGCACTTGAGGGCGGGTAGTCGAAGCATTGACCTTTAGATTTTCTTTTAATTGTTCCCGTTTTTCAACCCGTTCTTCGACGTTTACTTTAATCTCTGCTGCTCTATCTTCTCGAAGCGTCTGTAATTCTTCTTTTGCAGCTTCATCTCCAGATTTAATGCGATCAATAAGCTCTTGTTGCGCGCCGCGAAACTCTTCAGCTTCTTTTTTGTTCTCTTCCATCTTTGCTTTTACTCCTTCGAGGTGTTCTCGAATTTCTTCTGGAAGATTTTCATTTTCAAGTGCGTTTAATAACGCCTTACTCTTTTCTTCGGCTTGGGAGTGAAGTTGTTTTAATTTTTCAACTTGTTCTGGATTTAGTTTTTCTTCCAACTTTGAAAACACTTCTTCTTTGTGTTCTTTAAAATTCAACAAATTTTTCAAAAGTAATTTTTTTCGGGCATCTGGATTATCGAGCAACCGGTCTTTGACACTATCCGCTCTTTCTTCCAGACTTGCTGCCCTTTTGAGTACCTTATCCAAACGTTCTTGCACTTTTGGATCATCTGCCTTCTCAGCGAGTTTTTCCGCTATTTTGGTTCGCTCTTCGGCGAACTTGAGGGCTTTCTCTGCCTTTTTTACTGGATCAAAGGTTGTCAGGAGTGATAGTCGCTCTCTCACTCCGAGGACAAACAGTTTCCATGGGGAAGTAGACGTTTCCTCTCCACTGGCAGTGGAGCTGGTGTCCGCACTTACTTCTACCTGACTCTCCACTTCGACCGACACGGTATCATCGGTAGTTGCTACTACATACCGAGGAATGCTTACCGACCCAAGTGCGAGCGCTAATGTAGTTATTATAGCTAATTTCTTAAACATACATGATTAATTAAATAAAAATTGGTGTACAGAAGCAGCCCGGGTGGGCCGCTTCCACTTTTCACCTTAATGTTAAACGAGGAACAAAGATAAATACTGCCAGCGCAATAGCTATCCCTGTCGCAAGATAATAATATACTAAAGAGAACTCAGACTTTGCGGCGTCTGTCGCCATATATTTCTGTTGCATATGTTTGTTTATTTGTTTTTTGTATCTGGCTTCGCAAAAGCTTCGCCTAGATCTTTTTTTATGTTGCAACGTTATATACTATACCATAAAAAATGCCTTTTGTCAATCCCTTTTTTTGACATTTTTACTAGAAAAATAAAAATTTTCCTGCTATACTGTATTGTGCGACACAAATTTATTTTTTTATGCAAACATTGTCACAATACAAAACTGATTTTCTCGAACATCTTGAAATTGAGAAGAATCGAAGTGACAAAACCACCAAAAACTACGATTTTTATCTTAAACGTTTCGTTGAGTGGTTTGGTCCGAACAAAAAACCATCTGACCTCACCTACGAAGATGTTCGCCAATTTCGATTGTGGCTTAATCGTCTTATTGATGTACACGGTGAACCACTCAAAAAGAATACCCAGAACTATCATCTGATCGCACTTCGCACGTTTCTTAAATATTTGGCTAAACGAGACGTCCCGACACTCCCCGCAGAAAAAATAGAGCTCATGAAGATGCCTGATCGGGAGGTATCTTTTCTCGATGGAAGCGATCTTAATCGAATCCTTGAAGCCCCCCTTAAAAATATCAACACTAAAAAACTCGAGGCGGAGGGGAAAAAGATTTCGGCAGGACCAACACTGCTCATTGCCTATCGAGATAAATCAATTCTCGAGCTGTTATTTTCTACAGGTCTTCGCGTATCAGAACTCGTGAAACTAAAAAAAGATGATGTCAACCTTACGCGTGATGAATTTAGGGTTACGGGTAAGGGACGCAAAACCCGCGTAGTTTTTATCTCAGAACAGGCAAAATACTGGCTCAAAAAATATCTAGACGCCCGAAATGATATCCATTCGTATCTCTTTGTTTCACATGATAAGCGAAGTAAAAAACAAGAAATTGCAACAAATAAATCCAAAGACGGGTACGACGAACCGCTCAGTACACGCTCAGTACAGCGTATTGTACAAAAACACGCACGTGAGGCTGGAATTACTAAGTCAGTTACACCCCATACGCTTCGCCATTCATACGCAACTGACCTGCTACAAAATGGTGCTGATATTCGTAGCGTCCAATCAATGTTGGGACATGCATCTATTACCACGACCCAAATTTATACCCATATTACTGACAAAGAATTGCTGAATATACACAAAAAATTCCATGGTAAGAAGCGAAAGGATGATTGACAAATGGTCGATTTACGATTACACTCTCCCACATCCATGAGCCCATAGTTCAGTGGATAGAACACTAGCCTTCTAAGCTGGATACGCAGGTTCGATTCCTGCTGGGCTCACATATACAAAATCCGTCATTAAAAGCGGATTTTTGTTATGACAACCACTCTCTTGCAATTATGGCCTGATTACGCAATACTATCCGTATAATTCTTATGTAACTCAATATGTGGGTACTCATAGCGATCGCAGTGTTCCTTGTGTTTATCAGTATTCGCCAGGTAAACCAATACCAACGTGGGGTCAAATTTCAGTTGGGTAAGTATACGAAAATCGTTGAACCAGGGTGGAGACTTGTTTTCCCGGTTATCCAGAGTATGCAGAAAGTAGATATCCGTACCAAAGCAGTGGATGTGCCTTATCAAGAGGCAATAACCAAGGATAATGTGTCTGCAAAAATTAATGCTGTTATTTATTACCGCGTAGCCGACGCTGCAAAAGCCGTGCTTGAAGTAGAAAATTTCTGGTTTGCTGTTTCCCAGCTTGCACAGACCACCATGCGAAATGTGGTCGGACAACTTGAACTTGACCAGCTTTTAGCAAATCGTGAGGAAGCTGCAAAAAAAATTAAAGAGCTGATCGATGTCGCGACCGATGTCTGGGGTATCAAGGTTGAAACCGTTGAACTAAAAGATATTACCCTCCCTGATGACATGCAGCGTGTGATCGCAAAACAGGCAGAAGCTGAGCGTGAGAAACGGGCTGTCATTATCAAGGCAGAAGGAGAAATCGCAGCCGCAGAAAATATCTCCAAAGCCGCTGCAATGCTTTCTAGTAGCCCTGGAGCTCTACATCTTCGAACATTGAGTACGATCAATGACGTGAGCTCTGATCAATCCAACACAATAATATTTGCAGTCCCACTTGAAGTTCTTCGATCATTCGAGAAGAAAGGTTAATACGCAAAAATCTCTACTATTTTATCCAAACCCTGCACTATATGGTGCAGGGTTGTGTTATACTTGTCGTTGACAAAAGCCTTATTTTGACGTATACTCGTCTCCACAATTTGATTTGAGGTCAATTTAGGGGTGGCTATGGTGTAATGGTAGCACAGGAGATTGTGGCTCTCCTAGCACGGGTTCAATTCCGCTCGACCCAAGACTTCCCTATGTGCAACAAATAATGGCTTATACTCCTCTTGCGGTTCGATTGCATAGACTTTTCCATCTTTTACCCACACACGCCTCAACGTCATCATTGCCCACCTTCGTCGTTCAACCTTATCAAACGTATCCCACAGAGATTTGAAATCCCCGAGCAAACGCTCGGTTTTTTTAATGAATTCTTCTTCACGCCGTGCATTACTTGCTACCCGGTCGAATTGAGAATACTTATTTAATTCGATATTCACCTCCTCTAACTTACCTAAGTATTGTTCCTCACTCAATTCTGACGTATTAGTGAATATAAATTCAATTTTCTTCTTCTTTTCTTCCAAGCGTTTGATGCGCCCTACCATATCAGGCGTCTTTTTTGCAGACTGAATCATCTCCCGTACCTGTGAGATGGTATCCTCGATAACATCTTTAGGCAGTGTAAAGCCTTCTAAATACGTACTAACCTCATCATCAATCGTCTCGCATTTAACACTCTTCTGCTTACAGCTATGATTCTCACGACGATATTTACAGGCATAACTGTAGTACTCCTTACCATCTGAAGGCTGTGTGACACAGTACATTTTTGGCAAAAGCCGGGCCGATGGATTATTTTCTTTTCCTTTCAAATGCTTATAGCAACCGTAACAAAACACTAAACTCTGCAAAAAATAGAACCTATGTTTTGCAGTTGAACGACCCTTCGAACGTCTACGGTCGTTGAGCACTTCCTGTGCCTTATTAAATAACTCTTCAGTTATAATTGGCTTATGTTTCGCTCGTAATTCTGGGTAGTTTCTACGGGGAGAATATGTGTAACCAAGATATGAACGATTATTTAACGTATCTTTAATTGAGCTATAGGTGAAAGGATGTCCATGTTTTGTTTTACCACCATTTTTATTTAACTCTGCCGCTATATCAGCAAAGGACATGTTTCCTCCGATATACAAATTGAAAATCTGGTTTACGAGCTTTGCTTCGTCTGTTTCTACACGCCACACCCCTTCATACATCACCCGATCTCTTTCTTTATCATACCCTATCTTCTTTTTGTAATACCCAAGCGGTGGATTTCCTAATTGATAACCCTTTTGTCGTTTTGCCATTAAACTCGTACCAACCCAGAAACCGATATTCCTCGATACATGTTCATCAAACAATTCGTTTATTCCTTCATTAAGGAAGGAGCCGGGATCGTCAGGGTCACCAAAATTTTGTGTTACCGAAACAACATTAATTCCTAATTTATTACGCAGTAACTTTTTATACTGCTGTGACTCTTCTACATTTCGTGCAAATCGAGAGCTATGAAATATCAAAATAACGTCAAATTTCTTCATCATTGCGTCTGCAATCATTCGTTGAAAATCAATTCTTTTTTCTGCACTACGCCCAGTAAATAGGTCCTTGTACCACTCTACTACCTCAATCCCATTTTGTCTGGCATACCTTAAAATAGTCTCTTTTTGGTTATCCGGTGAGTATCCCTTATCCTGTTCCTCGGTACTCTCTCGAATATATGCAGCTGCCCTAGATAGTGTTGCTTGAGAGATTTTTTCTTTAGACATAGGTGAAGAATGTTTATCTCAGTATGTTCTAACCTCTATTAAAAATCAAGTATTTTAGCCAAAACCACTATAAACTACTGACACTTTTGTCATACTTATTGGAGAAATACTTATTTAGTGGGGGTACATTATAATTATAAACAAAAAGACACCACAGGTGTGATGTATTTTTGACTGTCCCCCGATGCGCGTGCGATGTAGCGAGCCCCGAGGGGTTCAGCCAGATGCACGACGCATCAGGGTCATCTTCATCGGAGAGCAGCTTTGATGTGCTGCCACCAGAGATGAAGGAGAGAGCGACACTTCGGACACAGTCTGGAAGACGGTACCGCGTAGTGCATGTTGCAGGATGAGTCGTAGGCCCATCCTTCGACACCGACATGGTCACAGTGAATCGGCATCCCGAAGAGATGGCCGAGTTCATGGCGTACCACGCCGCGCAAGAAATCCCGGTTGTTCTGTCGACCGCCGTGAAGCGTCAATAGTAGACAACCGTACTCGAAGATCGAGCATCCCCACGAAACCGTGTCATCATGAAACGGTCGTTTCATGATGTAGACGTCTGCGTGTTGGTGCACACGTCGATACGGCTCATGGTACGACAGCCGAAAAAGCTGTTCATAGTCGACACCGCTCGGAAGCAGTGCGGGGCGGATGTAGTCGGTGACGCTGACGCGCCGTCCTGCTTCACGCCATCCGGTGCCATACGGCACCACGGTGAACTCAAGACCGAGACAAAGCTCACGAATCCATTGCGCGATTTCTCGAACTACGAACTCGCCCGTGTCATCAGTGATGCCCTCTTCCCACATCACCCGAATCTCACGAGTCTCAGTCCACCGAGGGATGATGCCCGGAGAATCGGATGTCTGGCCGCGGAGTTTTAGCTGAGCCCACCCCTCAAAATAACCTACCCATTCCGTGTACTTCATCACTCGTTGTTCCATGAATCCTCCTCTGTTTTGGAACATGAGATAATAACACAAAAAATCCTTGTTGTCAAGGCTAGAATTAGCTCATATGAGTATGAAGAACTACTCACGAAGTACGAGCACCTATTGATGTAGCGATGATGCTTGAAGCGGGACAATTGGAGAGTAAACGAGAGGAGGTGCTACCTAATCAAAAAGATAGCTAATTTTGATATTCATACACCTGCATCTCATAGTCTTTTGGCCATTTGCGCTGAGCGGCAGATTTTTTAGGACTGTTGGGATAATTAAGCATAGTTTCATAAGCGGTAACCTGATTATCATAGGTGTAGACCTGCATACTGTAATCAGTTGGCCATTTGTTTTGGGCATATGTTTTTATTTCCGGGTATTTGGTGATCATCTCCATTCGCTCATATGCCGTTTTTTGTTCATTATACATATAGACTTGCATTTCGTAGTCCGTCGGCCACTTCGAAACCGCTTGAGCTTTGATATTGGGATACGCGGTAATCAGTGAAAATTGTTCGTATGCAGCCTTTTGATTATCGTACGTGTATTCTTGCATGTCAGGGTCGTTCGGCCATTTCTCCTGTGCTCTTTTTCGTATCTGATCGTAGACGTTTGAACCTGTCTGGTTTTGAGGGTCTGTATTTTGGGTTGTCTGGGCGGTTACATCGGTAACAGGCTCGTCTTTCTTGGCTGCGGGTGTTACTGTTGTTTTAGCGGGGGTTTTATCGGTTACGGTGGGTACGACAGTCTGCTCAACTGGTGTATTAGGTTGGTGTACGGGCGGCTGAGTCGAAATGTTATCGTTAGAAGAGTTTGAACTGAATGAAACTATGATACATCCAAGAATGATAACACCGAACCACCATGTTTTATAAAATGGTTTCTTCGGCGAGTGGTTAGCTTGTGGTTTATCCATATCGGAAAAGTGAAGAATTAAATATAAAAACAAAAAAGGGCAGCCAAACCGGTCTGCCCACTATTCACAGAGAGTCCAAGGACTTTCCGTTTTGTGGAGGTTGACTGCCCATCTTTATCCGCAATAAAACGGATAAGACAAGACAGTCTTAATAGTCCTTTAAAAAAATAAACTCTCGGTGAAATTGTAGGCAGACATGAATATACTACCATTTTTGCTCAATTTAGCAAGTTTTGTTATATTTCGTGTACTTCAATTTATACATCTTGATGAAATTTATGAAACACGAAGAAAAATATGAAAAACTTAAAATAATGCGAGAAATGTGTCTTGCAAATGCAGAAGCACTCCTGTCCATGGCCGAAAATGAGATTGGAAAAAATGCAGACCACATTTGTTTCCATCTTGCTCTTTTAGCACTAGAAGAAATTGGTAAATCTATATTGTCAACAATCAACTATATGAGCTTTGCTATGCGCCCCGAAAGAGAAGAGCTTGTAGGTGCGATGGATGATCATGTTAAAAAACTTTTTTGGGCGATATGGGGTGCAGACATATTACGCGATGTAAAATTCACAAAAGAAATCATTGAAAAAACTCGTCATTTAGCACTCAATCTGCATGAGCGACGACTTGAGTCGCTTTATACAGATCCTCAAAATCCCTTACCAATAAATAAGCGAGTTAAGGAAGATGAAGCACGGATGATTATTGGATTGACACGTACGCGACTTGAAATTGAGAAGACAACTGAATTGAAACCATTTGAAAATGGTGATATTGAGGAAATTATATGGTTTTTTTCTGCAGCAGAAGATACTGAGTATCGTAAACAGATATTTGGTCCCTTATCTTTAAAAAAACTAGGTGAACTTGGAAACGGTAAGGAATGGATTAAATGGTTACATGAAGTCTATCGTCAAAATGAGATTGCGATGCGAGAATATGCCCAGAAAGAAATGCAACGGGAAAAGCCAGAAGGTGAAGAAGCCTTCGCACCAAAATATAGAATGCGTATCCGAATCCAAACCCCCTCTCATACGATCCGGAATAACGCGTTTGCCGATTGGAATAAAGGTGTTGAGGGTATAAAGATCTATAAGTCTAACCGTAAAGACCCTAATAAACTCACAAAAGGCGAGCTTCTTATCGATCTTACGTTACCGAAAGGTCTTCATACTAGTTATGTATGGGAGCACGGTTTCTTTATGGCAAAGACAGTGGTGCTCGCATTTAATGTTGGGACTTTAGGTATTTTTTGGTGGAATGTACAGAAGGATATATCCACTTATTATGTAGATATTGTTGATCTTGAAGCTGACCCAAACGGTGGTGTAAAATTGGTCGTTTCACCTCATAAACGATTGCATGTGGGTTTTGATGAAGCAAGACTAGTACTTGACCAAAACGCGGCAAGAAAAACCTACGATATTATTACGTTTTTCATGATGGAATCTAAAAAACTAGAGAGTTTTTTGAAAGAGTATGCTATGGGGCTCACTTGTTTCAGCAAAGTTGACATACACTTACAACTTGAGGCAAATGCATTTGACAGTTTTTACAAAGCTCTCAAAAACGCTACGATTATCTTTGGCGATTGGGATGGTATAAGTGATTTTAGAGAAGTTATCAAAAAACAACTTAGTAAAATTGGAGAAATGAAGGATTTAGATAAAACTTTAACTCTTGCTACCGCACTTCAAGCTGATGTAAAACATGAGAAAAGTCACCCTATAACCCTAACTGAGGTTATAGCTATGAAACTCTATTGTGATTACTATATAAATCTGAAAGCAAGAGAGTATTTTGCAAATCTGAAGGAAGAAAACTAAACTAGAAAAGTGATAGCTGTTTTTTATCTTTTAAATTAAATTCTTTCAAAATAAAGTTCAAAATATCAGCCGATCTGAGAGTTTCTGAAATTTTTAAATCTCGGAGTTCTATGTCGTCGAAAAGCTCTTTAAGTTTTTTCTGCCAACGAAACCAAGTTCGTTCACAGGAACCATCTATCATAGTCTTACGGAGCTCTTTTAACCCCATATTTTCAATCCGTAACTTTTCAACAAAACCTGCGACTTTCATTCGTTCATTAAATCTAGGAAACTTTTTAGTCAGTAAAGCCTGTACAGTTGGTCTGTCATAGGTAGATAGTAGAATAGGTTTTTGTAATGAATGATTAAAAACGCTATCAATCTCTTTGCGAAGAATCTGATTACTTAGTTCTTGATTAAAAAGTTCTTTAAATGTAAATGAATTTTGTATTAGACCATTTACCGAACGAACTGCCTGTTTAATTGACACCTTGTCCTGTAAACTTACCTCCACTCTAATATACTCCTTCACACGTTGTGGAAATTCTCCTGCCCTTCGCCTTTTCCATATTTCTGCAATTTCCTTTTCAATCGCGGTTACCGGATTGTACGCAATTTCAGGTAATTTATCGTAAATTATCAGGGATGTGCAATTATTGAAGTATTTAATATATGATCCACCATTTTTTTGCTCACGAATTACATAATTATAATCAGACCTCGGACGATAATTAAATGGCGCAAGATGACGTATTGCTTGCTGACCAGTACAGATTTCAGTTATATCTAAATTTCTTGAATAAGATATACTTGTTACAATTGCCTGCATAATATCTTGTTCAAATACTTCAACTTTTATTTCTTTTAAAAAGAAGAGGAGTTTTTGTACTGTATCAAGCCAATCCGCTTGAGTAAGCTCATGTAGATTTGTTCCAAAAACAAATTTTGGCAAGGACAATTCCAATACAAGTGTTTTCTTCATTATTGTCCCATAGTAATTTTCTTCAATCTGAAATTTAGGAGTATATAGCCCCTTATCTTGTCTATGTTTTCTAAATTTATTATTCGTACGTGTTATTTGTTTGGTTATATTTCTCATCTCATCGGTTGCGCTTCTTTTTCGTACTTCGTTAAAATAGCCCATATCTAGGGCATTAAAAGACTCTATTTTAAGACGTATTGTGTCGACCATACCGAGAGATTTTGGTCGACTATCAAGTTGCCGTCCCATTGCCAGGATAATCTCTCGGAAAACCTGACTTTGAGGCGGCAGCTTGATTGCCGTTATGTAATAGTTCTTTTTCCCAAATAGAAAACAAAAATTGTGCAATTTGTGTAGCAATGATTTTATTTTTCTCACTATGCATTTTTTTATTTCTCTCTTTATTCATGCTAACAAAAAACGAGCTTGATTCGAGCTCGCTTAATTAGAAGGTCAAAGAGGTTGTAAAATAAAAAAGCCGAACAACCACTTTTTCCTCGCGTCTTAAAAAGACTGATGAATCAGTTAGTTGTCCGGCCCTTCATTGTCCGAACTGGTCACCTCACGGATGACTGTAGTTTTAAATGAACAATTGTATTATATCATCTATGTATTCCCTGTCAATTTAGAACCATCCGCTGCTAAGTGGAATATGATTAATTTGGTCACAATCAGCACATATTACCTCTATGTGCATCTTTCCATACTCTAGGGATATTTGAATAGGCTTTGTTAACGTACCCTTCTTTGCTTTACTGTGCGTACTTATTTTTTCAAATACCATATTCCCATCGATGTATCGTAATAATACTTCATTACATTTACAACAATGATGAAAATCTATTCTGGTTTCTTTTTCGTTTATCTTACATTCGTAACAATATCGGTGCCTAAAATTTATCTTTTTAATTTTCTTACCGCAATTAGCACATTCCCCCTCTTTCCATTTGCCACCTGTTCCATCAATAATATCTTCCGGGTCTAGGATTGAATCATTAAAAGAATCTCGATAAAGAAACGTCAACAACTCTGCAACAATATAATAGTCATGGGCAAGTAGCACGTCTCCTTTTATCTTTTTAAAATAGTTACTGTAATCCTTAGTTCTTATGGTTCTTAAAAACGCGTACCAATCCTGCATCGGGTCAAACCAATGTGCTCTTATAAAAATTGAATCTCTGATTTCTTTAATCTCTTCTTTATCAAATCCATGTTTTTTAATATATTCAGTTGGTTTAAAACTTTTTAGATTCTTTTCATAACTACGTAGAACGTCCTGAAAAGGTTCTATCTCAAACTCATCAGGCGGCAAGACTCCGCTGCTAATTTGTCCATAGAGTTCCGGCTGATAAAAATAACGTATGTCTTGAAGTAAAGGTAATATCCGTTTTATCGGTCCCAGCTCTTCTAAAATTTGCACCTTTTCTTTCTCTAAGTCTGTAAGTTTACATTTTTTGACGATAAAACTAACTTCCAGGAGTTGATACAAATCATAAAAATCACCTTCTTTTGAGGTAAATATAGGATTAATCAAATCAAGTTCTTTGAGTTTCTTTAGCAATTCCTTATTGACTGTTCGTAAACACCGTTTCTCGCATTCACTAATAAACTTCTCTGTTTTTAGATAGTGTTGGTCTGAGTTTTTTATAATGATTTGAGAGGACATAAAAAAACTTTTAAAAAAGAAAAATCCCGGTGGGGGTGGCTAACGGGGATCGAACCCGTGATAAAGGTACCACAAACCTCTGTGTTACCACTACACCATAGCCACCCCTACAGGGACTTTTGTTGGACAACTATACACTATAAAGAATAAAAAATCAAGCCCTGTAAGGCTTGAGCTTCTGTAACCAAAACTTAAGCCTACAGCGAATTTATCGAGATATGATGAGGATCAAAATTTGCAGGGGCTTTAGGGATTGCACGATTTGCCGCAATAACTCGAAACATATCCGTCACTGCCTTATTTGTATTCACAAATGAAACATCTTTTTTATTTATAGCTTTACGATTAAAAACTTCTTTAATCAAAAGCATCTCATGCGCTGCTGAACGAGAAACAAATTCAACATTTTGGAAATCCAAATCAACCGCTTTGGTGCGAGCGTCTGCAATTGCTTCTTTCAACCGGTCAGCAATATCACGCGAACCAATTATTGGTGCTAGAAGCTGCTCTACATCTATTGTATGTTTTTCGTTCTCTTTCATATGTTCCGTTACCGCTTTTCTAGTATAGCGGATTAATCATTTTATTCCAAATACGGTGAAATGTCAACAGGGTGCTCTGGTTTAGGTATACGGTACGCGATGATTACTCCTTGCCATGAAAACTCCGGTAATGCAATCAAACGCTCTTCTGTTTCTGTGGTTAATAGTGCGGCAGAGCCGGAAACCAGCATAAATTCACCTTTCAATCCTTTGCATACAACCTGCTTAGAGGTTCGTATGCCGTAACCTCGCTCTTTGTTTGCTTTAGTTGACTGTCCGTTCATAACAGCACCGATAGCGTCTGCATCTGATAATATCTGGTCTTTTTCATCTTTATATGACTGAGCTAAACCGCGTCCCCGGTCCACAATACAAATATCCAAATAACCTTTTGTTGGATACCATTGCCCAAAAATATATCCTTCCTCTTTTTTACTATGTTCAAAGATATTAGTGACTAATTCACTAATCGGATAATATATAGCATTTTGTGTACCTGTTGCAGCCTCTATGACTTTACTTACCATTTTTCCAAACATAGACTCCAGCCGCTCTCGTTCTACCCCCATTTGCTTTTTTAAAACACTGATAGGAATAAAGGTTTTATGCTCTTGTGTCTGTGCTTCAAAAACTGACACTGAATCAACCCCTTTTGGAAATTTAATTGTTTCAAGATAGGCGGCAGTGTTACCGTTAGTATTCACACTATACTCACTGCTCGTGGAGTTAATATATGCGCTGATTGGCAACAATAACGCGGGGCACACCCATGGCACCTCAGACAGATCAAAAGTCACCTGTTCGTCATGTAACGGACCTTTAAATGTGTTATAGAGCGACACGAGCTGTGAAGTAAGACTCTTATCTTTTGGTTTTGGAACTATGATAGTTTGCATATACGGCTATTCTAACACCTTCCCTGCTCTGCTGCCATAGACGCAGAATCATCTTTATCCGCAATTAGTTCATCACAATTCAATAATTGCACCCTTCTCCATAAAGCTGCTATTATACGAAAGTCTTGGGCCAGGCCCCGTTAGTCACCCCTAAGGGGATCTCACCATAAAACGCCGTCATGGCGTTTTATTGTTTTCATGGAATTGCTATACTTATCTTCGGGAACTACCCCTCCTGATCTATGTCTATTCGAAGAAAAAAAATTCTCATTGTATCTCTTTCTGCAGGAGCAGGACACATCCAAGCTGGATTGGCACTCCAAAATACTGCCAAACTTCATTTCCCAGAGCTTATCTGCAGACATATTGATATTGCTGACTATATCACTCCTGTGCTGAAAAAAGCTACCGCAGAAGGGTATGGTTTTTTGGCTTCACATTTGCCTACGGTCTGGTCATCATTATTCAAGTTGACTGACAATAAAGCATTTATCAAAATGTACCACACACTTACGGATTATTTAAAAATGCTTAATTCATTTGAATTTCTCGACGAAGTGGTCCGATTCAATCCTGATCATATTATTACAACTAATTTTCTCCCTGCTGAAATTCTCATGCATGCGATGAAAAAACAAAATCATGTCATTCCTCTTACTCAGATTATCACCGACTATGGTATTCACCCGATGTGTGTAGTCGAAGGTAATACTGATTACGTCGTAAGTACTCACGAGATGAAAGAAGAACTGATACATACATACGCTATACACCCCTCCCGTATTCTTGAATTCGGTATCCCGGTAGATCCTCGGTTTTATGAACCCCATTCTTTTCGTGAGATTCGATCAAAATATCACCTACCCACCCCATCACCGATCATTCTCATACTTTCAGGTGGTAAAGGAATGATTAAAATTGCACATACGGTCAAAGATTTATTCTCACATATTTCCCGACCTGTTACTATATTTGCGATTGCGGGAAAGAACAAAAAATTATTTAACCAACTTTCAAAATTACACCCCCCCGAACATATTACGTATCGACCATTAGGCTGGATTGATGACATTCCCCACCTTATGTCTGCCTCTCAGGTGGTTATAAGCAAGCCTGGAGGATTAACCACCACTGAATGCTCAGTCGCAGGTGTTCCGCTTATCGCAATTAATCCTATCCCCGGCCAAGAAGAATTTAATACCAATCATATTATCAAAAACGGTCTTGGTGGATATGCGAACAATCCGGCTCGTATCATTGAACTTACTCATACTTATCTTTCTCAAGAAAAGACAAAAAAAAGTCGCCCAGCTGGGCGACCTAATGGATGGCGTATTCTCAATTACATCTCCATTCAAAAGAGTCGCCCACATACCCGCTCTGGATCGTATCTTCCTGAATAGTGTCTGGATTATAGAGATCTGAATCATTTGATCTCACATATACTCCCCCATCACAGCCAAAAGATGCAGGATTCTCAAAACTCTTATAGATCCCCACGTAGATGAAATACACGATACTATAGGCTGCGAGCATTACCGCGACCCCCGAGACGCAATATAAGAGAATCTTTTTACCTACATCAATTTTTTCTTCGTTTCCACTTGAGGTCATAATCAAAAACCCTGCATACGCACCGAGTGCTACAGCCACTACCCCTACAACACTCAAAAATATTTTGATAAGTCGTGCAACTACGATTCTTGGGTCAGTCGCCGACTGCAACTGCGCCCCATTACTCCCTCCAAACGCGTTTAGTTGTCTTTCCATTTCTGAACCTTGATAAGGTTTGGGATTGGCATCCCCCTGTACCGCTAGAGGTGAGAATATACCCAAAACAAAGAGTATAAACACTCCGATACCTAATAATTTTTTTATTGTTTTCATATTTTACCTAGTATCCGATCGTCTCTGCTACGATCCGGCTCGTGATAAAACTCGTAATACTATAAGCAGATATAATGATAATGAGTCCTATGACCGCGTAACTAATAATTTTTTTTGCTTTTGCAATATTCTCTTCATCCCCTGCCGCACTAAAAATAAGAAACCCCGCATAAAAAACTAATACTACGAATATTATTCCCAAAAGGGAAAGGACGAGTTTTATCCCGTTTCCTACGGCGATACGTGGATCGATGGCGTTTGTACCATATCCCGCTGCTTTGGACCCCGCATTCAACTGTTCAAGTATATCTGGCTCTGTACTGGTCGCTTGCACGGTTGAATGAGGTGTGCCTAGTAGTAGTGAACACGCAAATACAATTGCTATGATAATCTGTTTAAAACGATTGTACATATTACTCGACTGTGGGAGTTTGTACAGTACTTTCAATCACTCGTGGAACCACGAAGTTGGTGATACTGTAGGCCATAAGTAGAATAATGATTCCAATCACCGCCCGACCAATAATATTTTTTGCCTTATTCACCTGCTCGTCATCACCACGCGCAGTCATCCAGAGATAGCCGGCATATACAATAAGGACTGTAAACAACACACCGAGTATTGAGAATAAAATTGTTATAATTTTTCCAATATTTTCTGACAGACTGGTATCGGTTGCTTGCTTATACCCCGCTTGCTGTCCTGCCTTATGTACATCGTCGATGCCTAGGTTCTGAGCAAACGCTGTCTGAGTTACTAGACTCAAAAATACAAAGACACTTAACATGATATATTTTATACTGTGAACTTTTTTCATATTATTGACCACTAAATCTAGAGGTAATAAATACCGTAATCGCATATGAGGATACCACTATAAAGAGTCCCATGATTGATGACTTGATAATTTCTTTTGCCTTATTCACCTGCTCGTCATCACCACGCGCAGTCATCCAGAGATAGCCGGCATATACCGTAAGTATGAGAAAAATAATACCCACGAGACTCAGTACTACCTTTATCACATTCCCAACCATAAGCGACAAATCGGTTGGCACATTCCCACCTATTCCATTTTGGACATTCTTCAAATTATCACCTGCATTATTGAGATTGCCCTGGGCAATCGTACGATGCGGTATGGTCAGCAGGGTTAGTGCACCCACAGTTATCTTGAACCACGTCTTATGTAAATATTGCACTTGTTTTTTCATATGAGTTAACAATTATTGTCCGAGAATTGCTGCGTTGGTTACAAATGTGGTTATTGCATAGGCACTAACTGCGATTATCATCCCAATGATTGCAGTTATGAGTGTCTGGCGGGCTTTTGCGATTCGCTCATCTTCCCCACGTGCAGTAAACCACAGCACGCCCGCGTATAGTGTTAGCCCAAAAAATAATAGTCCGAGTAGTCCAAAGAGCCATTGTGCAACTGATCCAATATATGTGGCCACTTCACCTTTGGGCAAACCAGTCGGATTCACTGCTGATTCGAGCGCTGACCCTGCATCTTCTATGGTTTTTTTGGCTTGTGCTGTTTTAGTCAACTGCAATGAAATAAATAGTAACGAAATAAAGATAAAAGAAATTCTTGTTATTTTTTTTATCTTCATAACTCAAATTTATTGCAATTCACAGTATTCTGCATATACCGGTGTACTCTCACACTGTATATTACTTAGACTATTACACCCCCCGTTATCTTCGCACATCCAAACACCATCTCTGTGGTCAGTGCAATCACTGCCAGCAGGACAATCTGTTATCAACTTACAGTAAGGCAGTGCGCAGTCTGATTTGTTACTGTCAAAATCTAAAAATATTGAGTCACACTCGGTCTGACCTTGATATACTTTGATACCACATCTCTTTCCACTGAATGCTTCACATTCAGCTTGTGCATTTCCGCCTGTAAAGATTTTTTCACACCCTCCACCAGAACCAGGATTACACGTACCTACATCATCATTATAGCAATATGATTGATCTTGATTTCCTCCATCTGGAGCCGGACTTTCTTCCTCTAGGGCAGCTAAACAATCACCTTGAGACCTATAATCAGTCCCACTCGGACAACTGTCACCCTGTTGAGAACAACGGTCTACCGCGAGACACCATATCTCACTTGAGACTGGTGAATTATTTCCTCCACTATCACCTTGCTCTTGACTACCGCTACTACCCACATTCCCGCCCAGCTTAAATACAAAATTGGTTAGCGCGTAAGCACCCATGATTATGATAATACCAATGGTTGCAGCAATAATCGTATTCAGTGCTTTTTCTGTTGTCTCAGAACTTCCCCGGGCAGTCATCCAGAGTATGCCTCCATAGAGTACCAATACGAAGAATAGGACTGAAATCATGGATAATAATGTTCCGATTACGTTTCCAGCGATTGTTGGAACACTTGACTCAGTATTCAATTTTGCTGCTTTTGCCGTATCATTGAGCCCATATGACGGATCATTGGTAGCAAACGCTACAGTACCGAGCATGCATAGTGTAAAAGCAATGATAATGCCGACTATTCCGTACTTTTTTTTCATACAAACTACTAATTAAAAATGCCATAGGTGGTCCCGCAGGATCCGGTCGCCTTGCATAGCGACCTCAGGACGAAACTCGTAAGTGAATAAGAAACCAGGATAATAATGAGTCCCATGACAGCGGCGAACAATATTTTTTTTGCGCTTCCCACCTTCTCGTCATTTCCTCCAGCAGTCATCCAGGTAAATCCGGCATAGAGAATGATAATCACTGATACAATTCCCAACAAACTAAGAGCGAAATTAATAATTCTTACGGTTATTACGCGAGGATCCTGACCACTCAATCCTGAATATTGCTCGCTTGCGCAGTTCAGACCAAGTATATCTCCTTCTTTGTCACATCCTTCTCCCATCACAGAGCTTGGATATAAGCCACAAAATATCAGTAGGCACATACTGAGCAATACCGAGGTAAAAATTTTTTTCATTTTCATAATAATATATGAGAGTCAAAGCTTTCTCGACACATATATAATGCCGAGAAAACTCTGAGACCCGTATGGGTGCCAAAATCCCTATTATCATTAGAGGTCTGGGGTAGTACCTTCCACAGAACTCTTGATTGATGTAATAAAGAAATTCGTGATTGCGTACGCTGAGATGATAATTGCAAGACCAATTACAGCTGCAATGATAATTTTCTTTGCCGCATCTACGTTCTCGTCATTTCCTCCAGCAGTCATCCATTTGAATCCTCCCCAGAGGATCAAGATAACAGCGATTAATCCAAGGAATGTTAATGCGAGATTGATAATACGAACGATTACTACCTGAGCTGAGTCCTTGCTTTGACTAACATTAAGCTCATTAAGTGGATCAAGTCCGAAATCATCTTCTACGGTTGCATCATTAGGATCATCAGCTGCATGTGCCAACTGAACTGGGGCAACAGTAAAGACACTTACTATTGCTACTATAGCAAATAAAACATTTCGATACTTTAACAAGTTTGATTTAATACTCACATTCTTCACCTCCCTTCCTTTGAAGTTTTACTTCCATATTTTTATTACGGCGCCTGTTGTAGGGTCGTTAAAATTAACGTAATTATAGCATAGCTACTAAAAACCACAATGATACCAATCCCTGCCCACAGCATGGCTTGAAGCCCCTTCTGAATCTTCTCAGAATTTCCACCAGATGTGAGCCAGAGAAATCCTCCGTAGAGAAATATCACCAACGTTATCGAGCCGACAATTCCCATCACTACTTTGATGGTATTACCCATTATCACCTTAATATCCGTAGTTGCAAGCGGGTTGGTCAATGGCACACAATCTTGTCCAGGTCGGCAACCACTAGTACCTGCCGAAGGTGCCGAAGATCCGCCACTGGTAGGCGGAGTTAATGTACCTGGCACACTAGTATCTTTGACACAACTTCCGTCCCTACAGACGAGACCCGACTCTACACAATCAACATCGATCTGACACGAAGCTGCTCTCCCAGTTGCATCTACCCTCCCCTTACACCTATCCCCACTCCTATGATCGGCAAAGCACAGATCTGGTAGTTCCCAATGCGTTGCGCCCACCTCGGATAACACGACTTTTGTTGGCGCACTATCTTTTACTGCTTTTGAACCAGCGGGCGTTCCTTCATCACCATTTTGATAATACACATACATTTTCTGCACCTTGCCCACTATTTGGGTACACCAGTTCCCACTGCCCGTACCATTATTTCCACCTCCATAACATCCATCGAAAATAAGAGTATCCTGAAGCGTGTAGCCCTGAATATTGTTCGCGACAATTTTATTTGCCAACCATGCACCAGCGCTATGCGCAGCCAGACTATACGTAGCTGGAAGTTCTACTCCATTCGCGAGCATGACTGCACGCGCTTCATCGAGCACACACTTCATTTGCGCACTACTCACCGTTTGTGACACGCTATTTCCTGTAACTTTGGTTTCTGGAATGATAATCGCCTCCGCTAACTCATCTGCCACCTGACAGAGATGATATTTGCCAGAACACAGATCCGACCCATTCGGCTGATCGTTTCCGTGCAGATATACATATGACACTCGTCCCCCAAATCCGTTCGTAGGCACGAGAATATGTCGTGCTGTCTTCAATGTATTTCCGATATTGGTACAGGCTGTTTCATAGGTATACCTATCAACAGCACCTTGAGAAGTTTTTTGTGCTGTAGGAGTGACCGCAAGCGCCGCACCGACATCAAAAAATATTGTTAGAATAAAAAAAACTATACCTAGTTGTACTGTATTTTTTAATTTCTGGATCATAGCACTAATGTAAAGTTGTTCTCAAATTAAAACGGTACCAAATTCGGATTAATCCCAATTGCCTTGACAACAAAACTTATGAGCACGTACGCGGAAAACGCAATGATCATCCCAATGGCAGCGGCAACGAGAATTTGTTTTCCACTGCTTACTTTCTCCGCATTTCCAAAAGACAATATCATGGTCAGTCCTCCATACACAAAAAATGCGAATCCTAACCCGGCGATTATGCCGAATAGCCAGTTCGCCACATTCACTCCAAGCTGAACCAAATCTTCAACACTATTACAAGTGCCGGTAAACGCACAGGGGGGCAGGGGACCTGTGTACCCCGCAGGCATGCCATGTGTCTGTGCTATTTGCGCATCTATTGCTTCCGCAACATTTACCTGGCTTTTTAATAAACAAGTCTTGCTATTCTCTTCGAATCTACAATGTAGTAAAGATACGCATACATTCCGGTCACTTATTTCTGAACATTTAACACTCACATCATCATTTGAAACACATTTCCCCGCAGGTAACCACACACATCCTGTTTCACCCTTACAAGAAGTGGCATCGGTTTTTGCACATCGTCCTATAATTTTTACACACGCTAATCCGAATTGTAATTGAGCCTGGTTTTCTGTCCGACTTACAATGACTCTCCACATTGCATAGCTTCCAAACTTTGTTAGATCAACCCCTGTTGTGTCCCACTCAAGAGTTGCCGAGGTGTCACTATTTTTTTTATACGTCGTATTTCCTTTGCAATCAATACAAGTAAAGGTTTTATCCCCGGTGCTTCCTGGTGATACTGTACTGCTAAGTTTTGTTTCAAACGATATTTTTTTATTTTCACCAACTTTGACTTCACCCATTAATTTACTGTCTTCACACATTGAAGGAGCGGCGGTTCTTAAGGGAATGACATTATCTGTCCATACTTGGATGTTTGAGTATCGCGGTTCTACTTTAATACAAATTGCTCCATAGATTTTTTCCCCGCCCACTTGAGCTGCTACTTTAATATACGTCCAGTCCCACTTAGCCACAACTTCATTCTGAATATTCCATGTAAGTGTCGCGTATTTCCCCAAACCTGGTAATATTCCCGGTGAAATAGAGGCGTTCGGCCCACAATTTAAACATGTGATCACTGGGTCTTCCGTGGCACCACTAACTCCTATATTATATGCTCGCGGTTCATTTGCTGTTACCGGTATTGTGTCATGAAATTGTGAACATGTCGCGCTAGCTTCCGCGTTTGGTAATGTTTCAGGTGTTTTAAAGGAAGCACTCGTATTCCAACTTATTGCAGCTGATACTTGTTCTGGTAGCAAAAAAAATCCGATTGCAATTCCCAATGCGATTACAAAGAATTTTATATTGAAACTGCTCATAACTATTTAGTACGTTTGCTGAATCTTCGCCGCTGTATTGAGAATTATTGCTTTATCTTTCTTTAGTGTTTCTTCTTCAGTATTCCCTGGCCGCAAGAACGCCGTTATCATATCTTCCATTGCGGTTACCGCCAAATCACTTTCACGGCCACGGTACCAATTGTCCGCAAACAATGCCTGGGTCGCAAATGGGCCCATCTTCTCATCTTTTTGTTGTTCACTCACCTGCTCGCGATATGGACTCGGGCGGAAGGTTGATGCGGTATAAGTCTTAACTTTTTCTTTTGAAGTAATGAATCGCACAAAATCCCATGCTTCATTCTGATATTTTGATTTTTTTACAACTGACTCTACCCAATAATTTGCAACATTCGAGGGGCTCCCTGGATTCAGTTGTGGAATAGGTGCAATCTGGATATTTAGCTGTGGAGCTCTCCCCTTAATTCTCGGATAATCATATGCAAAGCCGAGAAAAAAAGTTGTTTTCCCTCGAACGAACTCATCAAAGGCGTTTTGCATCCGCTCATTCCAGCTATATCGATCAGCGGTTGGTTTTGCAAATCCGGTATAGAAATCAAGTGCCTGAAGCACAGGCACGGATCGATCCTGAGATCTGTCTACACCATTCGCGAAAGTAATTCTCCCATTACTCACTGGCGTAACACCACTTTGGAGCATGAACAACGATATGATATCAAAAAAATTATCAATATTAGCAGCAGTTCCCAACGCAACTCCAGACTGTGTAATATCCAATGCTGAACTGAATCGAGTGGTTTTTTGTACTGCGGTTACAAATTCTTCCCATGTCTTCGGTGGTTCGGCAATTCCTCCCCGGTCAAGAAGTGTTTGATTATAAAACAATGCGAGAGAATCAAACGCAAGAGGTAGACCATAAATTTTACCCCCGATAATCACATCTTCTTGCACTGACTTCACGTATTCACTCCGAATATCCTTTTCTTTTGGGAGAGGAATGGTATCCACCACTACCTCTTGTTCCTTCGTATATTTATTTTTGAGGACAAGACGTGAGACCTGTACGCTTGAAGGTGCGGGAGATAGGCGTGCCTGATTTTTTCGGAGCCATCTGACATGCATAGAAACGATATCTGGGCCCACATCATCCGCGAGTGCATTTGTAAACAATCGATCAAACTCTTCATACCGTACTTGTCGTATATTGATTGTTACCTGAGGGCGCATCAGCTTGTATTCGGCTGCGTATTTTTTCAATTCCTCAACATCATTGAATACTGTCCAATAATTGAGTGTTACAGGACGTACCGCGGCCTGCTCTTGCTGGGTTAAGGATTTACAGCCAAAACCAGAAAAAACCATTACTATGGTTAGTATGATTGAAAAAACAAGTGAGTACTTTCTGTTTTTCATAGTTTTCTAGTTATTTCATTCACTGGTTCTACTTATACGACAAACCAGATAATAAAATAACCAACAAATCACTGTTATCTAAAAATTTCAAACACAAAGTTTACTAACGCGTAGCTTGCAAAAATCACCACAATTCCCAATCCTGCCCAGAGGATGGTATCTCTCGCTTTTGATGTGCTTTCTGAATTCCCTCTAGCAGTCATCCAGAGTATACCTCCATAGAGCATCATGATTAATGCGATAGTTCCGAGTATACCCATCAATCCTCTAATTAATACTCCCATCAATTCCTGGGCACTTCCCACTTTTAGCTTGTTCAAGTCTTTGGTAAATCCGCGAAGCTTTTCTAAACCTGCCGGACTTGTGGCCCCACCATCCCCATTATTATTCCCTACCCCACTTGTATTACTCGTACCTGAACCTGTTGGACCAACACAGGAGTAATTTTTGCATGTCTGTCCGTCTGCACAATCTGTATCTTCCTTACAACTTCCACTTGCTTCTAAGCTCTGATCACCCGTATTAGAATTTTGACTACTCGCAACACAGACATTATTCACACAAGCTTGTCCCTGCTCACAGTCTGCAGTCGTTCCACAACTCTGAGTTCCTGATACCCCATTTCCAGAAGGTCCTTGCTGATCAGCTGGCTGCTGTGCTGATCCACCATTTCCGTCACCAGACCCCATACTAAATACCGATGGTGCATTACCGAATATTATCGCTGCTATAACCAGGGTAAAAAATAATGTTTTTTGGGTTTTTTTAAAATGGTGCGCCATAGTTTCAAATTCTCAAAGCAATCCTTGTTTTTCTGCAAAATGAATCGCAGTTTTAAGCAGTGCAAGTGGATTTCCTGTATCAAAATATTCGCCCTCATATTCATACGCAAAGAACTTTTTTTTCTTAGCCAGCATATTTGCGGCATCGGAGAGCCAAATTTCCCCATCCCGACCCTTGCCCTGAGCCTCAAGCATGGGCCAAATATCTTCGGTGAATACATATCTCATTCCTCCAACAATAAGACCCAACGGAGAAACTTCATTGATCGGTGGTTTTTCTCGAAATTCGCTTACACGGTATATTCCTTTCCCGACTGATTTTCCATATACATTTCCATATTTTTTTGACATGGCTTCCTGATCTTGTATTTTCTGCACCCCAATTACTGAAGCTTTTTTCTTATAGAACATTTCCAAGAGTTGTGCTACTACAGGCGTACCCGCATCAATAATACTATCTCCATCTGAAAACGCGAACGATTCCTTCCCGATAAACTCACGTGCACAGAGTAATGCATGTCCATTTCCCAGAGGCTCTGCCTGTCTGGTATAAAAAAACCGTACTTTTGTGCTTAGGTCAATCAGTGATTGAATTCGATCTAGTTTTCCTTGACTCTCAAGATACGCCTCGAAGTCACGGTCACGATCAAAATGATCCTCAATTGCACGCTTTTGCGAGCTGGTTACAAAAATTATTTCAGTGATTCCACTCGCGACCATTTCCTCAACAATATATTGAACTACTGGTTTATCAAGAACTGGCAACATCTCCTTAGGCATTGATTTGGTTGCAGGTAAAAACCTCGTCCCAAGTCCTGCCACGATGATTACTCCTTTCTTTACTCTATTCATAGAATATTTTGAGGAAAAATAAACGATACGATTACACAATAGTATAACACAATGTGAAGGTAAATGAAAAATAAAAATTGAAAAGTAACAGTAATTTTACTTTCTCCTACTTCACTTCTTCCCAACTGATCAATTCATATGTTGATCCAACAGGAAACCCTGGTGGTGGATAATATTTCAAATTCCCATCATACACATGATTGGTATTATAATATCCTGATACTACAGTTCCTTGTCCCGTGACATATTTCCATCCCCCACCTGAGTAAGAAATTTGTGAACCAAAGAAAGTGAGAGAATTCTTGAGAGCTCCCGCATGTTCATTCGGATTATAATAAGGAGTAAAAATCTTTGCATACTGTGAGAGCGCGGCTGCATCAACCTCCATTGTACTTGGAGCTTCGTAGGGTATGATGATGTCACCTTGCGCTATAATGCCAATAACATCGTCACTTGATTTTTGTTTTTGTAGTAGATTATTTGAAATAAATACCTCTTTATAATCCGATGGTACTGGAAAATTCCCCACCCCAATGGTGATACGCCCATCTACTGTTCCCTCAAGCCAGGTATTATCCTCAATAAACATCGTCCCATTCGCTGGGAGTGTATACGTTCCGACTAAGGATCGGGTTCCCACATCATAACAATAGGTTGTTCCATTCCAATACCATCCTTGCCAATTTCGCCTCCACGATCCTTCACCATAATAACAATCTCTCGTATTTACCTTATACACCGTATATTGTGTATTATTAAATACGATTTGATATCCTTCTTTTCCTGAAGAGAGTAAATATTTTCCACCGCTCTGTGCTGCAGCTTTGACTTCAGCAAGATCTGCAGACACTGAAGCAAAATCGGCAGTAGGAACGGGAAATTGCCAATAATATGTCGGCCCTCCAATTCCCCATATGCCGTTTTTGGTTACTCCTTGATAATTGTAAGTGGTTTTCGCACTCCTGAGCCAGGAATCGGTTATCCCATCAAAACGTATGCCGCCGTTTGACATTACATCACCGTGCACCTGTGTTGTTGCACTAAATTCCATATCTACATTTTCAATGAATGCACTATCTGTGAATGATGGAAAACCCAGACGGACCTTGAGCGTTCGATTTGCATTAGGGGAAGAAAGTACTGTCCCAGTAGACGCGACCGCGATAACTGAGGAATTTGGTAATGGGGATGAGATACCGATTGCATAGGTTCCAACTGGAACGTCAAATTTATCTGTCAGTGTGTGTGTATACGTCTGTCCGACTTGTCCTGTGCCATCAGCAAAATCAGTTGGATTGTGCGCCAGGTGCCAGCGATAATAATTTATCCCTGCTTCACCAATGTGAAAGGCTACATCACGACGATAGACTTCCATTGAAATTTTATGTTCAAAAAGTGCATAACTTAAGACACCAAGTACCATTAATACGAATGCTACGGTACCGAATACCATTACAATGAGTAGTGTATTGCCCGGATATTTTCTTCTTTCTAGATGACTTTTCATCATAATACTAATTGGTCTTCAGATTCCGTATATGAATTAACGACTCAACTCGCAAGGGAACCGGACTCTTGGTAACATCTTTCTCGATTTCAACCATCACTTTTATCATACGCACATTTGGAATCGTAATGGGTACCGTCATTGCCGATCCGCTTCCTGTGTAGCTTTCAGTAAAATACTGAAACGTTGCAATTCCTCGAGAGATATTCTGTACATCATGTGCCAATACAGTTACCTGCTCAGCGCCTGTATATGCAAGTGGATTACCACTGGGTTTCAAAATACCCCGCTTGAGATCAGTGCCTGAAACCCAATAATGTACTCGTTCACGCAAACTATCCGTATCGATGTTTGCATAAATGGTTAACGATGAGGTAGTCGCCTCTGCAATTGCATATGAACCGATGCTTGATGATTCGGCGGTGCGTGCAGTATTCACAATTTCAGCTACAATTCGCCGCGCTTCCTTTTGTCCAAATAGCTGATCATTGATTACACGCTGATTTCGAAAACTCAAAATAATAAAAGATGTTGCGGCCAATGTGACAATGGTCGTTATACCTAATACTACAACTGCTTCCAACAATGACGCACCCCTTATACCACTAATTTTTTGTATAAAAAATTTCATAGTGCAGTTAGGTCGGCTATTATGAAATGGTCTCCCGTTACATCGAGTGTATCTTCATGATCCTGGAAGCCATCAGCATGTATGTGAACCGTGTATTGTCCTGCTGCTAACCCACCAGCATATACCTGGCCTGGAGGAGTACACGCATTTGTGTATACAAGAGTCAAATCAGAGAGTACCGGCGATACGGAAGAATCGATCGTATCAAGATACACTCGATATCTCATATACTGCTCACCCTCATGTTCACCAGAAATGGTCACGTCGTTTTCGGTAAAATATGTTGCACTTGTACCATCGGGTCCTACAAAATTCCACGTTTGTCCCGTACTCGAAGGACTAGTAGCAATCTGCACACGAAGCGTTGTCGAGGGTGATTGTGCGATAGGATTCCATGACCATATAACATAGTGTGGATTCTCACCTGTATCAATCGTTGAAGACTCAAGATAACCACTTGATACATACACACTACCATTCTTTGCAAGTGTCACATTTCCTGCACTCGTATATGGATCCACACCACTTCCACTACTATACCCCTGCCCTGCTCCAAATACATCGTTATCTGGTCCGAGTGACCAATCGGTTTGCGCAATACTTCCAACCCCGGTTTTCTGTATCAATGAAAAATTATTTGGCCCAGTTATCGTTACTGTTGCTCCAGCGATTGGAGCCCCCTGATTTTTTGCCATTACCACTAGTGATCGGGTGGTATTTGGTCCTATAATCAAATCACCAACTTGCGACGATCCAGGTAGGATGGACATCGGCACATCAGGAATTGTCCCAATCAAGTCATAGCCCGTAACACTCATACCATAACTATCCCACGGCACATCCAGTATACCGGTTTGTCCTAGTACATTTGTTGTGTAATTTTCATTTATTAGATATACGCTCGGGTTTGTCCCGATAAGTCTACTTCCTTTTATCTGGACTGGCACTCCAGCTACTGGCGTACACTGATTATTTTTTGTAGTGAGTGATAGTGTTGAAGTCTGATCAATCGTTAGAGTCAAATTACTAACGGCCTGCTTAATAATAGTGATATGAGGAGTACTCGGATTCGGATTCGTGGAGCTAGGTGCGTATGTCCTATCCACGGTATAACCACTCTTCGTAGTCTGTATAAAATATTTTGCGGTCCCAGTTGCCAGATCATAAATACGCAAATAACCATTTACATCAGTCGTATCGGTAAAATTGTATGTAGGATTTGTACTGGTTGCAATTATAGTAACAGACGCATTTGATACTGCAGCGCCATATGCGTCTATTACATGCACAAACAGTGCTCCATGATTAAGATTTCCTTCCAAATATTTGGGGGCAATGTAGGTGTACATTGAAAGCGGTTGTACCTGTCCACAAGAGGTACACCGTACTTCAATTTGTACAAATTTATAGTCATTTGGCGCTGTATCTGCAGGAGAACCTCCAATGGTGCCATCAAATGGATCATCAACATTACGTATCGTGCGTGTAATTTCAAATTTTACTCCATTTCTCTCGGTGGTTGTCACATACTCGAATATACCCGCAGGACTCCCATTGACAATACCGATACTATCAAACGGTGCGTTATGTACAATCTCCATTTGTTCGTTTAAAAGGGCTGTACCCAGAATCCTCACACGAGAATGGTAAACCAATGAAAAACTCAGTTGTATACTCCCGTAGATTCCCGTCACAAAAATAGCAAAAATACCGATTGCGATTACGGCTTCAATCAGAGTAAACCCTGTGTTTCTTACTATTCTTCTCATTCAAAAAATATTATCTTTTGTTGGCTCTGAATTTTGTTTTAATATCAACAAGTTTTTGTACAATTTTATTTTTAATAGTATACCATATTTTGATTATTATTAATCTACAATAAAAAACATCCGATATACTCGGATGTTTTTTATCTGTGTTCGAAAAAATTTATTTTGGTACAAAAGCGAGCAGTCCTGCGATACGAGCCTGCTTGATAGCTCTCGCAATATGTCGCTGATGTTTGGCACAGAGTCCACTGCGTCTTCGAGGTTGTATCTTCATATATGAAGAGGTGAAACGTCTCAACCCTTCATTGTCCTTATAATCGATTTGCTTTTCTTTATTGATACAGAAATAACATTGTTTTTGTTTTTTCTGCGTTTGATTCTTCACTGTTTTCATACATTAATTCATGATTTAAAACGGAATATCTTCTACTTTTATCTCGTCATCTGGCGCAGCCGTTGAAGGTGCGGCTGTATGGCTTCGGTCTTCATCTCGTGAACTTCCAAAGTTTTCTCCCGATGCATTTCCTCCTCGTGGAGCGTCAAGCATGATTAGGTTCTCTGCGATAATTTCAGTCCGATATCGCTTTACTCCATCTTGCCCTGTCCAATCTCGGGTTTCAAGTCGCCCTTCGATGTACACGCGGCGTCCTTTCCCCAAGTACTGACCAGCAATATCCGCAAGTTTCCCCCACAATACCACATTGTGATATTCGGGACGTTCCTGGCGTGTACCGCCTGCGTCCTTCCAGACACGACTCGTTGCAACGCCGATATTTGCCACACTTTGCCCTGAAGGCGTACTTTTGACCTCAGGGTCTCGAGTAAGACGACCCAGGATCATTGCTCGATTGAGATCCATATGAGCTTTATTTAGTTATTGCGCATACCCCCCTTTACGTCAGGCAGACGCAGTATATGAATAATATTGCCATTATACATTATCAATATCTTTCTGCAATATCTCATCAAGTTTTTCTCCAATATTTTCTAGATTGAGGCTTGGAGCCACGACCTTCTCTTTTGTCTCTTCAGGTACCGCTACTTCAGTGCGTTCTTTAACTTCTTTTCTGAATGAACCGCGCTCGCTTGATCGAGCTGGCTTTCCACCCTCTTCACTTTTCTGAGGAGCGCTGAGTGCTGTTGGATCAAGAGCAAGAGAAATTGCAGCTTTCTGTTTTGGGTTATACACCTGGATACTTACCCGGAGAATGCCACCGAGAAGTCTGATTCCTCGTTCAAGAGCTTGTACCTTTTCTGGCGCAATGAGCGCGGTAAAAAACTCAAAATACCCATATCGGATATGCTCTATCGGATATGCGAGTCTGCTTTTTCCTAAATCATTCTTGGTGACTTCTTCAGCACCATGCGCTTTGATTTGTTCTTCGATTTGTGTAGCTATTGGGGACACTTCGCTTTCAGCGAGCGTTCCTGGAAGCACACACAATATCTCGTACTTTTTCATAACTTTTTACCTTTCAAATACACGTTAAATTAAATAATTTTAGATACTCGTAACACCAATTAAACGACCGCGCATACTATAGCAGTAGATTTTAATTTTGTCAATACAGCCTATAAAGGAAAAGGTGCGCCTAAAAATGTAAAAAACTAATACACACTAGTTAAAAAATAAATCGACGTTTTGTTTTGACTTTTGATTTTTCCTTTTGATTTTCAAATATGCTATACTATGCACTGATTACTTGAGCTTCAACTCATTTTCTTATGTTACCATTGGAAGAATTCAAAAAAATTCTTGTAAAAAAATTCAAACTTTCTGATTCTCAGATTGAGACCTATCTTGAAGACGCACGCAATCGTGGTAAAGATCTTGAAACTCACCTAGTCGAAAAAAATGTTGTCAAAGAAGATACTCTCTATGATGCAATTGCTAATGAGTACGGTGTTTCGCGAATTTCTCTTAAAGGACGCGACATCCCTGAGGAAACATTGTATGAACTACCTGAAGCCTTTGCAGAAGCACACCATATTATTGCGTTTGAAAAAACTGATTCTTCACTCAAGATTGCTTTGACTGATCCAACCGATGTTCAGACCATTGAATTTATCCGAAGAAAAACTAGAAAGGATATTGAAATATTTATCACTATTCCTCGAGAAATCAAAGAATCGCTGCGTAAATATCACTCTGATTTAAAACAAGAACTTAGTCAACCGCTTTCACATTCAGAGCCCACTGATTTGAAGAAAGCAGCCGAAGAGCTCCCTATTATCAATATCGTCAATACAGTCCTCGAACACTCGGTTTTTGAAAATTCAAGTGATATACACATTGAACCAACTGAATTGGATGTAGTGGTGCGCTTTCGTATTGATGGAATCTTGCGTGAGATGATGCATTTACCCAAAGCAGTCCAAAGTGGTATTGTTGCTCGAATTAAAATTCTCTCAAATCTGAAAATTGATGAACATATGGTTCCGCAAGACGGACGATTCAAAATTTCAGTACAAGGTGAAACACTTTCTTTTCGGGTATCTATTATTCCTGTATACGATGGAGAAAAAATTGTTATGCGTTTGTTGCATGAGGGGCAGAAGGCTCTCACTCTCGATGAACTCGGCTTTCTCCCAGGAGTTAAAGAATTGGTAGAGGAAGCGATTGAAAAACCACACGGTATGGTTCTCGTCACTGGTCCTACGGGTTCTGGAAAAACGACTACCTTGTACTCTATTCTCGGCATGCTCAATCAACCTGATGTGAATATCTGCACGATTGAGGATCCGATCGAGTATCACGTTAGTGGTATCAATCAGAGCCAGATTAATCCTAAGGCTGGTTTTACCTTTGCCTCTGGTCTCAGAGCATTTCTTCGCCAAGATCCTGACATTATCATGGTGGGAGAAATCCGAGACAAGGAAACGGCTGAAATAGCTATCCATGCAGCAATGACTGGACACCTCGTACTTTCAACGCTCCATACCAACGACGCTCCGACCACTTTACCCCGTCTTCTTGACATGGACATCCCGCCCTTTCTTGTTGCATTCACTGCAAACATCATTATTGCTCAGCGCTTAGTCAGAAAAATATGTCAGAATTGCAAAGAATCATTCAAACTGGAAAGTAAGGAATTAAAACAACTACATGTTTTGATCGACAAAACAAAACTTTCCACTTTATTCAAAGAACAACATTTAAAGCTTTCAAGTACAGAAAAAACATTGGAATCCTTCACGTTCTACCGAGGCAAGGGTTGCAAAAAATGCGGTGGCTCTGGGTATAAGGGTAGAATTGGAATCTATGAAGTCATGGTCATCGATCCTGGACTCCAAAAAATTATCAATACCAAGGCAAATGCGACAGAAATCAAAGAATATGCTCTTAAAAATGGCATGATCACCTTACTCCAGGACGGATTGATAAAGGCAAAGCAAGGACTGACCACTATTGAAGAGATTCTTCGCGCCACCAAAGACTAAACCACTTATGAAAGATGTAGAAATACAATCTCCTCCCAAACGTATCGGCTTTATCCACGTCCCAATTGTAGATCGGATTTTTTTTCTCGACCATTTAAGGACTATGATACATGCAGGCCTATCACTCATTGAGGGTTTGCATGTACTCGGAAAAGAAACTCAAAATAAAAAATTTGCCTCAATCGTACATGATATCACCCAATATGTGGAAAAAGGTAACCAACTGAGCGAGAGTCTCAAATTATACCCAAAAATTTTTCCGCCCCTACAAACAAACATGATTGCATCTGGTGAAATTGCAGGAAAGCTTGAGGACGCGCTCGATCAGGTCGTTGTTCAAATGAAAAAAAGCCATGAACTCACCTCGACTGTCAAAGGTGCCATGATTTACCCCTCGGTAATCGTCGGTGCGATCATCGTTATAGGTATTCTCATGGTGACCCTCGTATTACCAAAACTTACCGCGATGTTTGATGAATTTGGCGCTGAATTGCCTCTATCTACTCGGATACTGATCGCGGTAACCGATTTTCTTTCCAATCCTATCAACCTCATCCTAGTTTTAGGAGCGACGATACTGTCCATGGCGATATTTCTGTTTATGTTAAAAAAAAATCAATCCTTCCGATTTATTATGCACGGTATTTTTCTCCGTCTCCCGATTTTTGGTTTAATATCCAAAAAAATCAATCTAGCTCGTTTTTCCATGACACTTTCTTCACTTTTGAAAAGCACCATCCCCATCGTTGATGCAGTGAGAATCGCCGGTGAAACTTGCAAAAATGTACGTTACCAAAAAGCTCTCAAGGAAGCGACTGAGACACTATCAAAAGGTGAACAACTTTCCGATATTCTTGCACGTTCTGAAAATTTATTTCCACCCATGGTTACCGAAATGGTAATGGTTGGAGAAAAAACTGGTGAGATTGATCATTTACTCCAAGAACTTGCGTCATTTTATTCAAACGAGGTAGATAAGACCATGAAAAACTTTTCGACTATTATCGAACCAGTGGTTATTATTCTGCTCGGCGTTGGAGTCGCAGGAATCGCAGTATCCATTATCATGCCGATGTATTCACTTATTCAAACTTTTTAGACTCATCACATGCTCTCACACCCATTTCCTCATGCATTTGGTATTGATATTGGAGACCGTTCAGTAAAACTGGTCCAACTTAAGAACGTAGAAAAGCTTCGGAGTACCACGTTTGCACCTGTTGCGATGCGTATGTGCCCTCTTGAACCCGGATTGGTTGTTAATGGACTTATTGAACAACCCGAAGCACTCCGAAAAAAAATTGAACAGCTAATCAGAGGATCAAACAAAGGAGAAAAATCTATCAAGAGTCCTTGGGTTGTTGCTTCAGTTCCTGAAAATCATAGTTTTCTCAAGTTAATTACGATTCCAGAACACGAGATGGGTTCGATCCAATCGTCTGATCTTATACCGTACATCGGACAATATCTTCCTGTTGATGACGTTGAAAATTATTCTATCGATTGGCACGTGGTGCAACCAGAAACTACTGAGACTGACATGCGAATACTTGTTGGAGCAATCCCCAAGCGTGTAGGTGATAGTTATACCTATTTACTTGAGAGTCTCGGACTTGGTGTTATGGCCCTTGAAATTGAGGAGGTCGCCATTGCTCGGTCTATGGTCACAGCACACAAAGAATACAAAGAGGAAGCCCGTGCAATCATTGATATTGGATCTACCCGAACACAAGTTATAATCTATGATCGAGACGTGATACAATTCAGTACAGTACTCCCCTTCTCAGGTGAAATTCTTACCAATGCAATCATGCAAACAGAAAAGGTGGATGTAGTTGCCGCTGAAAAAATAAAAAAAGAAGTGGGCCTTTCGATTTCTGAAGGTAAAAAGAAGGATAATGTTCTTCTCAAATTTGTAACACAGTTTGCACACGCGCTTGAACATACTTTCTCATCATACTACGGACACAATGTACACGCCCATCGAATTACACGTATGGTGTTGTGCGGTGGCGCGTGCAACCTTCCACATCTTGATGAAGTTCTCAGTAAGCTCCTCTCTATTGAATGTGTACGCGGTAATGTATGGAAAAATTTAGGAATCGATCCCGCACACGCACCCATGGATAATACATCAGCACTTACCTACGCCACTGCTATCGGCCTTGCCCTTCGTGCTGCAGACAATCCTTTCACCACTCGAGATACCATCTAAATATTATGATGTTTCCAGTCAGAATCAACGTATTATCAGATACCAAAAAGACGCATTTAAAAAGACTTGCACTTTTTACTTACCTCAAGACTTCATGCGCATTAGTTTTTTCAATTGTTGCAATTCTCGCAGCAATTCTACTTATTGCTCAGAGTTTTTTTATCAATTACCAGGCAGCACTCACCGTGAGTATGCTTTCTCAAAAAAATTCGTATCATACGGATACAAAACACATCGTTGATATTAATAATCAAATCCAGACTGTAGACGAAATACAAAAACAATTTATCCTCTGGTCACCTCGAATTCATGAAATTTTCAATATACTTCCTGAAGGTGTTGAGGTAAGTTCGGTCATCTTTGATCGCGATTCACACACATTTTCTCTTGCTGGAGTTGCCGAGAATCGTGACACACTTGCACGCTGTGAGAAGGCGGTAAAAAGTTTGCCCTCCCTTGAAGCAGTAACCATACCTGAGGGAGAACTCACCCGAAAAGAAAATATTCCTTTTACGATCACCGCGATACTCAAATAATCTATGCGTTTCACTATTACACACAAACTCGTTATTACCATACTATTCTTTGCATCTCTTAGCATTGTAATAATAATGTTATTGATACGCCCATCACTCAAGTCAATTACTGACACAACAAACGCCATGGTTGCGCAAGTACAATCAGAAAATGCCGAATTTGAACGTGTCCGCCTTTTGCGTCGATCGCTTAGCGAGATTAAGACCGTAAGAGAAGAGTTATCAAAAACTGACCGTATCGCGACTGAGCGATCTGAAGAAAATAAATTGATCGGTCTTATTGAATTAATTGCAGACAAGCACAATGTTCAACAGGAACTTTCTGTTTCTTTCAAAGAATATGAAACCGCCGGTCCTTTTGGTGGATATTATCTATTTTCTTTTAGGACTACCGGGGTATTTGAAAATATCATGAGTTATCTCGCTGAACTCGAATCCATCCCCTATTACTTGAATATTGGCAAACTGGATCTCGAAAAAACATCGAGCCTAGAAGGTGAATTTGTTACCATTAATTTCAGTGCGACTTTGAATAGTTTTATTGAATCCTAAGTATGACTTCCACTACTCCCAAAAAAATCCACAATCCCATCCCCCCCGAATATGCGAATGTTTCTATATTGAGATTTATTACCATAGGGGTTGCCTGCTTATCTCTCATTATGGTAAGTTATGCAACCTGGATTGTATATACCATGTCCAATCGACTTGCTCATTATGAAACAATATTTCAAGTCGAGTCTATGTCTGCCCGAGTTGCTCCAATTAATTTTAAACTTCTTGAACAGATACTCTCGATTGACCAGGCAAAGCAAAATTTTACATTTGTACCATATTCCCGAAATCCGTTCTATGACCGTGCAATTACCTCAACACAATCAAATCTTTTTGATTTGCGCACCACCAGTACGCCCTCGAGCTCTGCAGAAACCTCTTCTTCCACTTCTCTATGAAATACGCGTTTGAACTCGGTCATCAGCCACACATTTCGTGTGCTGAGGTGCGATCTGTACTTCGCCGACTATCACTACCATATCAAGAAATCAATACCACGGTATCACACTTGATTCTCGAGTCTTCAATCGCTCTACCGGCGAATGATTTGATGCGTATCTTGGGAGGTACCATTAAAATCGCGCGCGCAATTGAACAAAAAGATACTGATATTCTAACTATTGCCAAGCATCTAGAAACCAACGAAGGGAAAATTCATTTTTCGCTTACCGGCTTTAGTTCAAAATCCCTAGCACTTGAAGTAAAAAAATATCTAAAACAAAAAGGTAGATCAGTCCGATATATCGAGGCGAAGAATGCAGCAACCATTATTCATAATAATTTGGTTGAAAAAAAGGGTGATATTACCCATATTGGAAATGAGTGGTTTGTAACTATTGCCGTACAAGATATTGAATCCTTTACTAAACGTGATTATGAACGGCCACGCACTGATAGCAGGAGTGGCATGCTCCCTCCCAAACTTGCTCGTATCATGGTGAATCTCTCGGAGAGCCCTCTCGACGCCCCCATCCTCGATCCGTTCTGTGGTTCTGGAACGGTTCTAACCGAAGCATTATCGCTCGGATATACACATGTTTCAGGATCAGATAATTCCGACAAAGCAGTGGAAGATTCTATTGCAAATGTGGGTTGGTTTTTGAAAGACAACCCCGAAAAAAAAGTTCACACCGCAATTCATCTTGCGTCCGCCACCAAACTTGAACATATTTTCAAAAAAGATAGTATTCATGCGATTATCTCAGAGCCATACATGGGCAAACCACTCCATGGGCATGAAAGTAACCCCGTACTCCAGACTCAGGCACGTGATCTCAAAGATCTCTATACCAAAAGTTTTTGCAGTTTTAATACTATCCTATATACAGGGGCGGTAGTTATTTTTATCATACCCATGTTCAAATCTGAAAAAGAGTGGATAAAGATTGGTGCTGAAAAAGAAATAGAAAAACTTGGATTTGAAATAATCCCCTTTGACTCGACCCACACCTCCCTGCTCTACCATCGAGAAAATCAATTCGTTGGTCGTGAAATTTGGAAATTTAAAAAAACTTGACACCTTTTATCCTTTCTGGGATTAATAGATACTAATGTTCGCTCTTTCCCAACGGAGAATTGAGATGGCAGAAAAACCTAAAGTAAAACGGCTTCGCATCGAAGCACTCATCTGGACCTACACGATCTTATTCGTGATCGGTCCACTACTGCTGATCAGTGAGCACGGACGGAACACGATCGTGGCCGCACTCGACCGGCGACCTGCAATCGGATATCCCGTGTTTCGTGGTGAATATACTATTTTCATCATGAATATGGACCTCGACGAAATCTATTGGTTCACCGACTGTCCCCGTCTGGGGGATTTCACTCGGTTCGAGGAAGTTGCCATCTACGGCGACCACCTGAACCACTGCGACGACTGGCGCCCTCTCACGCGATCGGAACATGCAATTTCAAAGAACTAATTCTGTCCTTGGCATGTCACGGTCAATCCACACCCGAGCGAACACCATTCACCGTCTGCATGCCTTTGTTATACCTAAAAAAATATTTTGGGTCGAACAAAGGAGGGCAGACGGTGTTTTTTATCCAATATCAATAATCTTATTTTTTGAAGTTTTCCCCTTCGCAATTCTAATCATTGTTTTACTCACCTTAAAATGTTCGCTCAATAGCTGTCGCACTTGTTCATTCGCCTCGTTATCTACGGGAGACGCAGTCACCCGTACCCGATACTCTGTGTCCGATATTTTTGTTACCTCTCTTCTTGGAGAACGCGTTTTTACAATAACTGATATTCTCATATATCATCAGTATACAAAAAACAGGCGGCTTATACCACCTGTTTTTTCACACTACCATGAATTGATTACTCATGTGTATGCTCCGGTCTTCCGGTAAGAATTCTGGTTTTTAAAAATTCAATTACTTTTCGATTAACCATGTAAACTCGAATCGAATCTTGAACTTCTGGTTTGGTAAGATTTTCGAGATATTCTGGATGATCTTTGTATTCAATCTTCATCTTTTCAATCTCAGCTTTAAGCTCTTTATCATCGATAATCATATTCTCATCTCGCGCAATCTGTCGAGATACGAGCGCTGCTTTCGCCCGCTTGGTTGCCTGCTCAGTAAAGTCTTTCTGAATATCTTCCTCGCTTTTTTTCAGGTCAGCTAGATATTGATCCACCGTGATTCCATTTTTTTCGAGGTCACGCTTGAGTTCATAGAACATCTTCTTTCTCTCAGCATCGACCAATACTTCTGGAATTTCTTCAAACTTTGATTTTTCAATTAACGTATCGAACATTTCAATTTCTGCCACTTCATCAGCCTTATGAAGCGCTTCATGCTCAAGGTTATGTGATAATAATTCTCTAAGCTTAGCAACACTTTCTTGCCCCAATGTTTTTGCGAACTCATCAGTAATTTCTGGGAACTGTCGCTCATATACTTCTTTTACTTTTACTTTAAAAGTCCCTTTTTTTCCAGCAAGAGTTTTATTGTAATAATCTTTGGGGAACGGAACCGTAAATTCTTTTTCTTCATCCTTTGAAACACCAACCAGATGATCATTAAATCCAGGAATATGCTGATTTTCTGACAAGTACACCTGATAATCTTTTGCTTGACCGCCTTCCATGGGCACATTGTCAACAAACAGATTCATGTCAATTACCACCTTGTCTACTTTGGTAGATTTTCCATTTTTTACCACTTCTTTTGCCTGCATTTTGGTAAGGTTATTAATCACCTCATCAACATCTGTCTCAGTTACAGGCTTTGCTTTGTGTTGTACTTTTATTTTATCGAGTTTTGGAAGATCCACAGCTGGAAGAAGTGCTACTACGGCTTTATACACAAGGTCATTACCTGGAGCAATTTTCTCTACATTTACTTTTGGCATGCCAATCGTATCGAGTTTTTCTTCGGTCACTGCTGCAAAAAAAGATTCCTGAATAATAAATTCAAGTGCTTCGTTCAGGATATGCATCTCCCCGATTTCACGCTTAACAATGTCGTATGGGGTATGGCCTTTGCGGAATCCTTTGATTGATGTTCGTTCAGAAATACGTTCGGCGGCTTTTTTCAAGTGTTTTTCGTATTCTGCTGGATTCACGGTAATCATCAACTCGATTTCTGAATTTTTGAGTTTCTTTAATGTGTGTTCCATATAACATAAATTATACCTAATAGTTTGCTGATTATAGCGAAAAGAAGGGTATTTGTCAAAGGTAGTTTTGCCCTATAAAAATCATGAACCCCGCGCAGCATATAGCCAGAGCGGGGTCATTGAGTCCTTCGGACCAGGAGTGGGAGACCTTTTCAGGTCTTACACTTCAGGAGTCCATAGGACTTGTCTGAGCTTGAGGCCCAGAACTTTTTGATGGCAGTAGTTGCGAGGCTACCACTGGCTCCAGCCAACATCGAGCCAATGATGGGATGATTCTCCTTCGTGAGGAGCCAGCCCAACAGGAAGAGCACCACACTGAGAATCGCGTTAATGATCGCAATCTTCATCTTATCCCCCTACTCAATTTTACTCTCACGGAACATGAGAGTAATAGGACGACTGTTTGCAATCGACCAACAAATGAGTATAGCATAAATAAAGGATTTTGTCAACCCTTTTATGCAATATTTTGTCTTAATATAGCAAATTTTGCTCAATCTAGCCTACCCTCTGTCATCCTAAACCAACACCTTTGCGAGATGAAGAATGACAAAATGCCTTCTGCGATATGTCTCACATGTTTTATGTTATATGTTCCATGCTATACTATCTCCAACCTATACATCTATGTCTACCAAGAACAAAACCTGCGTCATAATCGACGGAAACGCCATAATCCACCGTGCATACCATGCACTCCCTCCTCTAACTGCCCCAGATGGGACCCTCGTGAATGCGGTTTATGGATTTGCTTCAATGCTCTTGAAGGTTATTGCCGATCTCACACCTGAGTATATTCTGGTAGCGTTCGACGTTGCTGGAGGAAGTTTTCGTGATGAAATATACAAAGAATACAAGGCGACTCGAGTAAAGGCTGATCAGACTCTCTATGATCAGATCCCACTCGTACACAAACTCGTTGAAGCATTTAATATTCCTGTATTTACCAAAACCGGGTTTGAAGCGGATGACCTCATTGGTACACTTGCAAAAACAATGGTGAAAGAAAACAATGATCTTACGTGTATTTTGGTGACTGGAGATCGTGACTTATTGCAACTCGTTGAAGACAACCGCATTGACGTATACCTGTTGAAAAAAGGAATGTCTGAGTTTGAATTGTATAACGAAGTCCACGTTCGTGAGCAGCTAGGTTTTTCTCCGAAACAACTTATTGATTACAAAGCGCTTCGAGGAGATACATCTGATAATATTCCTGGTGTCAAAGGAATTGGAGAAAAGACTGCAACAGACTTAATTATAAAATTCGAAACACTCGAGGGTGTCTACGAGGCACTTAAAAAAAATGACACACAGATATCTCCAAGTGTTGCAAAAAAATTGAGCGAAGGAGAAAAAAATGCTCAGATGAGTAAAACTCTTGCGACCATTGATACTCAGGTTCCTGATATTTCATTTACACTCGGTGAAATCCATACCAAAACATTTGAGCGAGAAAAGGTAATTGAGATATTCAAGAAATTTGGTTTTTACTCTCTCATAAAGCGTCTGGGGGGATCTACACAGACACTTGAAGAGGTGACAAAAAATCACACAAAAAAAGAAAAAAAGATGAAAGTGGCGCCCGTAGTGACTGTTGATTCAAAAAATATTCCTGAATTAAAAAATCTCATAAAAAGGCATCGTGAGTGCGCGGTCATGCCCTGTTTTCAGAAAGAGAATGGAAATATTCTCACCTCTGCATGTAGTGGAATTATGTGCGTTGTAGATAATACATCGTGGTTGATCCCTGTTAATTTACTAGATACAATTCCGTTCAACTCAAAAGATATTACCATCGTTGGTCATGATATAAAACAATTCGTAAAGTTTTACCTACACGCAGGTATTGAATTCAAAGCAAAACTCTTTGACGTAATGATCGCATCCTACCTACTCAACTCGAGCACCCGGGCTCATGATATGGAATCAATCGCCATTCGTGAATTGGGAATTGAACTTCCCAATACCGACCAATCATCTTTATTTGGTGTCGACCCACAGATTATTGCAACCGAACTTACAGCAATGCTCGAGGTAAAGGAAAAGTATGACAAACAATTATCAAGTGAGGCTGACAAAGGACTGTTTGAAGATGTAGAAATGGCGCTTATACCTGTACTAGCACACATGGAGCTTGCAGGAGTTGCGATCGATACCCACCTTCTCGCACAGTTATCAGAAAAAATTGCGCGCACGATTAAAAACTTGGAACAAAAAATCTGGAAGGAATCCGGAAAAGAATTTAATGTGTCGTCTTCAACACAATTACGGGATATTTTGTTTGAAACACTCGAACTACCTACCGAAATGATCAAGAAAGGTAAAACTGGTTATTCCACCGCGGCAAGCGAGCTTGAAAAACTACGTGACTCTCATGCCGTTATTCCTCTGATTGAGGAATATCGCGAGGTAGAAAAACTCAGAAATACCTATGTTGATGTCTTACCCACACTTATTAATCCAAAAACTGGACGAATTCACACTACCTTTAACCAGGCAATTGCGGCAACTGGACGCCTCTCAAGTATTGACCCTAATTTACAAAATATTCCCATCCGTACTGAA
>CAZMEW010000002.1:0-19436 GCA_964565405.1 uncultured Gammaproteobacteria bacterium | reverse complement strand
GATTGAGCTTCGGGTTGTCGCGTCTCTCGCTGAATATGAAATGATGATGGAGATTTTCAAGAAGGGTGAAGATATTCATACCGCAACTGCAGCAGCTATTCATAATATTCCATTGAATAAAGTGACGAAGGATATACGCCGGTCGGCAAAGGAAGTAAATTTTGGAGTGCTCTATGGTATGGGTGCATTCGGACTTGCCTCACGAACAGGTATTAGTCAATTTGAAGCAAAAGAATTTATACAAAAATATTTTAAAACATTCGCTGGTGTTAAGGCATATCTAGATGAGACACTCAAGCGTGCAAAAGAGAGTGGATATGTAGAAACGTTGTTTGGTAGAAAACGGTATGTCCCAGAGCTCAAGTCACCCAATCGACAGATTGTTGCAGCCGGTGAGCGCATGGCAATCAATATGCCAATTCAGGGAACTGCTGCCGATCTCATGAAGATGGCGATGATTGCGGTATACCATGCACTGAAAAAAGAAAAAATGCTTGACTTTCATGCACATATGACGCTACAGATTCACGACGAGCTTGTGCTTGAAGTTGAGGAAAAACATGCGGCTCATGTTGCTAAAATTGTCAAAGAACAGATGGAAAATGTCACTCAACTACGAGTTCCAATCGAGGTGGGTGTCGAGATTGGTGACCGATGGGGAGAGATGAAATAAGATAAAAGGTAAAAAATCAAAACTAAAAAGAAAGTACAAATAAAAAATACACGTAGCATAGAGCTCGTGTATTTTACTTTTGCCTTGGTTATGAAGTTACCAGGGTGTATATGAGTATGCGAGTCTTCCTCAATACTCCCTGGTGGTGAAGTGACTAGGCAGCCGCGTATTGCCGTACTATGTCCCTGAAGAACTCCTGTCCAGCAATATCGTCGACCTCGATCACTTCGATCTTGCGTTCGGCGATTTCTCGCTCTTCTTCCTCCCGGATCTCCCGATCGAGAGAGCTGAAGTTGGTCACCATCTTCACCTTTTTCTGACTGCCTCGTCTCGCCACAATCCAGTCGAAAAGGCACTTCGTATCCGCTCTGGTGCACCATTCCCCTACATGTGCGATGAGGACGTATACCACGTCCGCAGCAGCCAATTCCTTCAGGTCGATACTCTGATAGAGTGAGGCACGCGCTTTGTCGCCCCACGGATCGAGAATATTTCTCCTGACTGAGTTGACCACCAGTTTGTGGTGTTGTCTCTGGTAGACCACATGTCCGACCGGAACTTCCGGCACAGACCCAAAAGTCACAATCATGAAAAACAAGAAACTCTGCCTTTCCCATACATGTTCTGAGAAAGCACTTGCTTGTCCGGGAATATGTTCCCCCGAACGCATCCCGTATCTCAAATACACGCATGAGACTACACCCGCCCTCCTCTTACTAGCGGATTGTAATTTGAATATAGCACAGCTGCAGAAAAAAGTTAAAGGCAGGCGTATAACATAACTTAAATGAAGATAAAAAATACACGCATGCATTTCGTGTATTTTCTTTTAAACTTTTATTTTTTTCTTTTTTCAATCTGTATAAAATGTCCAAACCCGAGACTATGTATCGTCCAATCGAATACGATTCGAAGTTTTCTGAGAATGCCCGGCATATACATTACATATACGGTTCGTCTTATCCACCACGCAAACCATCCATACAACGTAAATGGACCAATAATCGCAATTCCGTACCAATCTCCTACTGGTAGGAGTTGCCCTTTTGATTTAAAGTTAAATGATTTGATTGTCTTTCGACTGAGTGAGGCTGCGATGTGGCGTGCCACATATCGCCCTTCTTTGTGTGCTACTTCCGCTAACTGAGGATTGGGCTTTCCACTTTCTTTATTAATAATATGTGTAATATCACCGATTGCATAACAATGTTCATCTCCTACAATACGTAGATACTGATCAACCTTTATCCGTCCTTTTTCGCAGTGCTCTCTATCTACAAAATTGGACCCAATATTTGCAAAACCTGCTGACCACACCGTGATATCGCTTTTGAGTCTTTCCCCAGTACTTAGTACCACTGAATCTTCAGTTACTTCCGTAACCGAGGTATTAAAAACAAATTCTACTCCCATTTTTTTCAACCTTTTGGTCACCTGTGACTGAACATCAGGTTTCATAACGGAAAGAATCGAGGCATTGGGCTCAATTATTCGCACTCGTAATTGTTTTTGGGGGTATAATTTTTTTATATCGCCTGTCTTGATTGTTCCGTATTGTCCTGCGATTTCCACTCCGACAAACCCTCCCCCAACTATCGTAACCGCGAGTTCGTGGGTATCACAAGATTCGAATTTTTCTACCAGGGCATATTTGAGCGACAACGCATCCTCCAAGCTTCGTACATGATGTGCATTTTTTTCTGCCCCTGGCACCCCATAAAAATTAGTCGTACTTCCGAGCGCAATAATGCAATAGGTATAGGACACCACGCCCTCGGATGTGTGAACTTGTTTTTTTGATCGATCTATTTTTTCTACCGTAGCTTTAATAAAGCTGTGTGAGGTGCCATACACCAACTCTCTCAATGGGATTGATGCATGTGTTGGTTCAACTGAACCAGTCGCCACCTCATGAAGAAGTGGAACAAAAGTAAAATAATTATTCTGGTCTATAATCGTAATATGTGCCCCCATACCGCTTCTCTTCAAAATATTGCTCAGACTGCGGTATGCTTCATAGCCGCCAATCCCTGCTCCGAGGATTACAATGTCAGTTTTGTATGATTCTTTCATAGTTTATACTAATGTTTGATTAGTATAACAGTCTGAGTAATGCTTGACTAGTCACCCACCATATATCTACATACTCTATTATAAAATCCGAGTTTAACTCGGATTTTATATAATTGTTTATTATACTTTTTCTTCCTTTTTTTCTTCCTTACCATGATCATCGCAACATCCGCATCCACCCCCACAACACTCATCATCATTTTTATCATCACTAGCTCCAGCATGTACTCCATATTTCCCCCCACAATAACAGCCTGCGTCTTTTTGCATGAGCGCCCATTTCCCAGCTCCGAGAGCTTTCAAAGCCAACATACTTGCAAGAAGCATGATTGGAAGTTCCGCTGATTGGTATGGCATTTTTGTGTGCGCGAGTAATAACGCAACGATCATGTTGATCGCAAGTATTACAGCAACCATACTGGTGAATACCCCCAAAATTAATGCGATTCCGCCTACAAATTCTACTAATGCGACTAGCCATGCAAAGAATCCTGCAACAGGAAGGCCGAGAGAATTAAAAAACATGACTGTTGTTTCCATATTACCCAGCTTGAGCCAACCATGGTATACAAACACGATACCCGCAGCAAGACGAAGCGCTAATAGCCCCCACTGTGCCTTTTTCGAAGAACCATTCATACACATACGTATAATCGGTTAAATTAATAAATAAAGCCTTTACAGTATATCCTATAGACGCTCTCTTTTCAAGAGATTGAGTAACTTTCGAAAACCAGGTACAATTCTTTTACTATGCTTATATTCTTATACGGCAAAGATACATTCCGAAGTCGAGATCGCTTGTATAAAATGATTGAGAAATTCAAAGCTGATCGCGATCCTTCTGGTTATAATGTAATCCGCCTTGATGCTCTGGTAGAAAAACCAAGTACTATTTTCACCGAACTCCATAGTACCCCTTTTCTTGCAGAAAAAAGAATGGTCATTATTGATAGCGCGCTTGCGTCAAAACACAATGAACTTCATGAAAAAATTGAGACCATCATCACCAATGAAGCTGCACTCCCTCCTACCACCATTTGTGTTCTCTACGAGAGAAATGACAGTTATAAGACAAAGGTACAAAAAGATTTACTAAAAAAACTTAAGGAAACCAAGTACTCCCAGCATTTTAATATTCTCGAAGGGGAGGATCTTAAAAAATGGATTTCTGAGCATGCCAGAGAACACAACGTGGTAATGGAACATACCGCACTTAATTTTATTACTCTTCATTCAAGAGGCGACATGTGGTTTGTCCATTCATTAGTCGAACAGTTGGCCGCTTATTGCAAAGACAAACAATGCACTATTGAAGATGTTCGTTTGTTTATCAATGAGACAGTTGACGATAATATTTTCAATCTAGTTGATGCGATTGTTATGAAAAAGCCAGAGAAAGTATATGCGATGATCCGTGAACAATATGGAAATGGTCAGGAAGCTCAGTATATTTTCGCAATGATGGTCCGACAATTCCGTATCATGCTTGAACTTAAAGATGTTCTCTTAAATACTCCCACCACACCTCCCGATGTAATTGCACAGAAGCTTAACCTCCACCCATTTGTGACAAAAAAAACCATCCCCCTTCTTCGCTCATATAGCCTCGATCAACTAAAGGCAATCTATGAAGAATTACTTTCTATTGATATTGCAACAAAAACCGGCAAGGGTGGTATGCCGGTTATGATTGATCTGCTTGTTGCAAAAATTTGTGTGAATTAATGCACTATTCTACACCACGCTCTTTAAGAACTTTCTGCATTTCACCATTTCTCGACATTTTTGCCATCTCAGCCATCTGCCCTATCGAAAGTAGACTTCCCAATCCTCGCTTCATCCCCCGTACAATATCTGCAATTTCCCATTCTTCTTCTGGATATTGAGACTTTATTTCTTCTATTTCTGAATATTGCACAATACGTTCTCCGGAACTTTTATTGTTTCCACGAATTTCTAGTAAAATGCCTAGTGTTTTTGATACAGCCGCAGCCTGATCAGAAAAATCACGAGCCCTATCAAAATCAAACTGCTCTTTATCTCCAAAACCAATCTCAACAATTCCAATACTCACTTCTTGAGTGTCGGGAATTGGCCGAGTTTTTCTATCCTCATCTTGTGCTTTATTTATAATTCTTTTTACAATATCTTTTGCGTTATCCTCTTGTTTCAGTTTCAATAGCATTCCAAACTCATCACCACTATAATGTGCCACCGTATCATCTGGACGTGGGGCTCCAAATAAGGAGATGCCAAACGAACGTAAGACTTTATCTCCAACTACATGCCCAAGACTATCATTAATTTGTTTGAAACCATCAAGATCCATCTCTACCAGCAGAACCTTCTCATCTTCTAATAATCCCTGGACTGTTATTCCAAATTTTTCATTCATTTTTCTTCTCGTCTTGAGTTCTGGAATTAATTGATCTTCTTTTTCTGGTCTCCTACTATTCTGAATTGCCTCATCAACATCCGCACTTAATATTTTAATTTGTTCGGAAGTATCATGTCCAAAACTATCATTACGAATACGCTCAACTGAGCGCTTGAACTGATCTTTTAAATTTTGCACCACCTCTGGCTTCAAAAACCGAGCAGCGCGTTTGAATATTTCTGTAACTTGTTCGTAATTATTGATTTCAAAATCGATTACATGTTTCAACTGTTCCATTTTCGCTGAATAAAACGCCCCCTTTGCACTACTGACATCGTAGTCTGATTCCTCGTTTTTCTTTTGAGCAATTTTTCGAAGCCCGATTACCATTGCGCGTTCAAACTGAGCTTTAATTTCCACCACTGCCTCAGGCTCTAGATTGAGTGCAGCTTCTGAAAGAATTCCATCAATTCTTTCTTGCATTTCTGAAGATCCAATAAATTCCCCACCCCCCTCATTCTCACTTACAAAAATTTTTGTTTTATTACCCTCAACGATTCTTTTTTTGCTGCGCGGCTTCTTATCTGCTCCTCCTGCAGGCTCTGTAGATGTTTTTTCTAATCCCAACTCCTGTTCACTAGGGCCCTTTCGTTCTCCAGTCATAAAATTTGATGATAATAAAAAATCCGAGTTAAACTCGGATTTAGTATAAATTTTTTACGCTTTCTTTACAAGTTTAGCTGCTTTACTGGTCATTCGTGAGAGATAGCGTGATGCAGTATTCTGCTTCAATACACCTTTCTTTACCGCTTTATCGAGCTTCTTCTGTGCAAGTTTGATTTTTTCTACTACATCTTTTTCGCCTTTTTCTACCGCAGTTCGGGCTTTTTTCAAGGCTTCCTTATACGCTCGCTTGAACACGAGGTTTTCAGCTTCGCGTCTTTTTGATTGGCGAAGAGCTTTCTTCGCGTTTCGTAAAATTGGCATAATAAATATCTAATTCTTCGGATTTGATAAATAAACTGTGAGAGTGGGTAGAGTATAGCCAAATAGCACCTAATTGTCAAGCATTGGACGATCGATTGTTTCCCGAGTACCGAGATCAGACTGCCCCCCCGTGATCTTCAGCACATCCTTATCTATTTTCCCAAGCTCCTTATTCGCTGTATTGTAGTGATTTATAACTGTCCCGAGACTTACTCCGAGTTTTTTCATATACTCGTCATACGCAAGCAAATGCTTCCCGAGCATTTCTACATTCTTTTTAATAACCTTAGCGCTTTCCTCAATTTTCAAAGCACGAAGTCCTTGAAGCACGGTCTGGAGATACGCCGCAAAAGTGGTTGGTGAAACAATGATTACTTTGCGTTCGTTAAAGGCATAGTCGATCAAATTGCGTGTATTAACTTTGACAGCCCCAACTTCGTTAATAAGCAAATCGTAGTAAATCGCTTCAGAGGGTATAAACATAAATGCAAACTCGAGTGTACCCGCATTCGGCTTGATATACTTGCTCGTTTCATCGATTCGCTTCTTCAAATCGTTCTTAAATTCTTTCTCAAGCATTTCCCGATTAGGTCCCTCGGGTTCATGAATCAGACGTTCATAATTATCAAGAGAAAATTTTGCATCCACGGGAATAATGCCGTCCTTGGTCATAATAGCAGCATCAACAGTATCACCGTCTGGGAATTGATACTGCAATTTGAACGCTGTCGGAGGTAGCATATTTTCGAGGACCAGATTCAGGCCCGCTTCTCCGAGATTCCCACGCTGCTTCTGATGCTTCAATACTTTTTCGAGATTGCTCAATTGTGCGGAAAAACCAATCACTTGTTGATTTGTTTTATCCAATGTTGTTAATTTTTCGGTAATGTCTGTAATAATTTTTGAGCTTTGTGCAAACTGTGCCTGAATCGTATGATGTAGATTCTGTTGGCCATCCCCCACGATTTTATGTGTTTCAGAAATTTTCATGTCCATTGTTTTCTGCATATCCTGCAGTTGCTGCTGGAACATGAGAAAAATTGCTTTCTGTTCTTCTGGATTTTCTGTTGCCTTTCCTGCATCACTCAATTTTTTATACATCAATATAATTACCGCAAGCATGCCAAGCAGTAATATGCCAAATATCCCGAGTAATACATTATTCATACAAAATTAATTAATATCTTTATCATCTGGATCATTCCTTTTCCCAACTTTTCCAAAGAAAAATGCAATTAGAGCTGCAGCGGCCGCTCCAAGAATAAGTATAAGAATTGATAAGACTCCATCCATAGTATTATCCATAATAACACACCTAAAGAATTACGTCAGCAGTGGCACTAAAACAAAAAAACACCCAATAGTGTCTTTAATATTCTCTCGAGCCGGCCCCAACCCCCACGGATCAGGACCGACTCTTTACTAAGCCTAGGCACTGGTAAACGCGCTTACTCCACGCTCGGATCTTTGAGGCCCTTGAGAATCCCCTCGTACTTCGCGGCCCGCTCGAGCGCCTCCTGCGCACCCTGGCGTTGCTGGGCGATACTTGTCTCGAGGGCCACGATCGCCTCCTCCCGCGTGAAGATATTGTCGTCCATCTGACCTCTGTCCGAATCGTCGTTGAATCCACGGACGAGCACGAACTCCTCGGGAATGTTGAGGGGCAGCCCCTTATCCCCGGCGGAGTTCACTTTGGGGGACCGGACGTGTGCGGCCAGGGCACCGTCGTTGTCATAGGAAAGTTCGACGTACATGTCGAACTTGTCCATAATATCCTTACCCCCGAGAAGGGACTCCATGCGGACCGACACCCCCTCGCTCACCTTAATCTTCGTAGACACGACACGATGCATGACAACACTCCTTACCTCACACAGAGGTGGTCAGCACCCATAGCCTGGGTGACAAAGATGTTCAACCTATATCAAACCCTCTTGAGATTGTCAATAAGTACTCTTCGGACAAAACAAAAAAACACCACAGGTGTGATGTACTTTTGGTTGTGGAGGGCGCGACGGGTACGCCCTCAGTTGTTTTTTCACCCGTCTTTAGTTGTCAGCCCTCTGGTACACGCTTGGGTTCAGTACCATTGGTTTGTTGCGAGCACCAGCTTGTCGGTACCACTCACCAAAACGATTGTTCAGGATTGCCTGCCACACCTCCTGCATGTTCTGGAAGATCCCGAAATCTCCATATGGTGAGCCGCTCACGACCTTCGGAAGCATGCCCGCATGATAGAGCGCTACGAAGAAACGTACTTGGGCCGCATACGCGACTTTTTCCGACTCTTCCAGACTCACGTCGTCTGGCTCACGACGCACACCATGTTTCTGCTCATAAACATGGCAGTCGACCGCATGTTTGAGCTCATGGTAGAACACGAGCGCTACCATTTCCGTATTCCACTGTACCGGGCCGACTCCAAAACTGTCTCCAGGATTGGGATCGACGCAATTGAACGCCATTGCCGCAGAAGCACTTGCTCCTTTGCTAATAAGAGGATTGGGGTCAAGCGTCCAGTGGATAGCGCGTTTCCCTTCCACATATTCCTTGAGGAGAGCGAAGATCTCGTGGTCATCCTGCGTCTGAAGGAATGGACTAGCTTCCAGTTTAAGGATCACGTCTGCAGATGTACGAAGTTGATCCGGTACGATCTGCGGAAGGCTCTCCACGCTCCGGAAATCGTGGTTGATCTCTATCGGTGATGGCACCAGCTGCTGCGCACGGGGCGCAGGAGTACTGATGTGCTGAGTCGCCAGTTGAGGTTCGCGCTTCACCACCTCGCGATTCTCCTTGGTGAGGAGGAAGATGGCGATGCTGCTGAGGATGAGCGCCGAGATCACGAGCAGCTTCACTGCCCCACTCTTCTTGTCCGATTTCTCGGACTGTGTGGCGAGCGTGTGGATCTGCTGCTTGGTCTTATTCTTCGACATGACGGACTCCATTGCTTTTGGTCCTCACTATAAGGACCCAATAATATATCACAAAATAATCTCTTTGTCAAGGTTAAAATATGTTTGTATATCTTGTTTTAGAACTATCTTGTAAATTTATATTTACTAATATATACTATATTTAATTTATATTATTACCTATTGTAAATCTATATTTACAATTATGCATATTGAAGAATTGGTAAAAATTGGACTCGCAGAAACTGAAGCAAAGACATATCTTGCTCTTCTTGAACTTGGATCAGGAACCGTAACTTCAATCACCCACCGAGCTGGTATTACCCGAACACTTGGATATCATTCACTTGATCAATTAATTGCATTTGATTTGGTTGAACAAAAAAAGAATTCACAGCCTGCAGAGTTCCACGTGAAACATCCAAGAAAATTAATCGAGTATGCAGAGAAGCAAAAAAACATGTGGAATAATCGCATCAATGATGCTGAAAATCTCTTGCCAAAACTTGAGTCGTCATATACAATGCTCGGGCGCCCATTTCTTTCAAATCGTATAGGAAAAGAAGGAGTTCTTGATTTGTATAGAACACTGTATACAAATAAAAATCCGCTTATTTCTCTCCTTTTTCCAGTGAGTTTAGATCTAGATACGCTTACTGAGTTCCTCAAAGCTAAATCTCAGTCTACGGACCCTTCGAATATATGCTGTATATTCGATACTCCTGCAAACAAACAGGTTGTCCAAGAGCTTTCTGTAACCCTACATATTCAATGGGTTGAGGCTCCAAAAGTACATACAGCTGTATACAAATCTATTGAAATAATCATTTCTGACGATACTTTATATACTATTAGTGATAAAGAAGGTGAGTTATGTGCTGATATAATCACACACCAGGCTACGGTCGGCTCTATGTACACACTATTGTATACATTAATAGGAAAGTAGGCTCATGTGTCCACGCTGTTTCACATGGAACATAGCGCTGCGTACGACAATTCAAACGCTCCCATAGTTCAATGGATAGAACAAGACACTCCTAACGTCTAGATCCGCGTTCGATTCGCGGTGGGGGCACTGCCAGATCCGACCTGTCCGCGAAAAAGTCCAAAAGGGACAGGTTGAATCCATGTCGGAATATCGAAAATATAGTTTTAATAAACACGGTCTATGAGCCGTGTTTATGTTGCATTGCGTGTTTTAACTCAATCATGCATGTGGTGGGTAGGTGAGAGGTAGCTCTGTTTGTTTTATACTAGTATCCCTTAGACACAAATATAATCCACAGGCTTATTCTTGACAAGATTAGGTGTCGTACAATAATATACTAGGCGCTTTGCTTTTTGCATTTTTTATGCTATGTTGTACCAAGCCCTTTTACCATCAACTTTGGAGGTATGCAGATGGAAATCGCCGTCATTTTTTCCATAAGCATACTTGCTCTGCTAGTATGCTGTTTCATTCGGGTTCCCGCGAACCACCTTGCCATTCGTAGGCATGGCAGTGGTAAAGACTACAAGCTCCCAGGTCTCCTCCGCCCCAAGTGGCCGTGGCACTCGTTTACCCTATACGCTACACACATCAATGAGAGTGAAAACTTAACCTACTACGCGCAGACGAGCGACCTCGCTCGTGTACACATCAAACTTCATGTTGAGTGGACGCAATATGAAAGTTGGTCATTGACGAGTCTCCCCGATGTTCTTTTCAAACAAATTTCAGCTACGATATCACAGTACACGCTGGAGGACATTCGTTCATCACGAACACTCCCGCACGAACTGACTGTCGAGCTCAAACACGCTTCAGGTGAGGATGGCTACTTCCTTTTCAAGCTCGAGATACTGTCAATCCTTGAGGAAGCACTCACATTCTCATCATTCGCGACCATCGGTGAATCTGCAGTGAGCGACACTAATAATGTCCGCGAACTGTCCGTAGCGCCACGACTAAGACCTATTCTCTCCTGTATACCAGGGGGAATGCGAGGACAGAGCTACCGCATTCGTCAGACGCCCACACACCTTCGTCTGGTCAAACCAGATGATAACTCTACCTAGGACTTCTCGCATTCGCAAGAGGTCCTAGGATGCCACAACACGGAAGATATCTAATCTTTCTTTTTTATTTTATCGGTTGATTTTTTATAGTTCTTCTGCTAGACTCGAGCAATCTGAATCTAAACACTTATTATGTTATCGATCGGAATTGTCGGACTCCCTAATGTGGGAAAATCTACACTATTCAATGCACTTACGAAAAGTAAGCAGGCAGAAGCAGCGAATTATCCTTTTTGCACAATTGAGCCCAATATTGGCGTTGTTGAAGTACCTGATAGTCGCCTCGCTCCACTTGCAACTACCTCAAAATCAGGAAAAATTATTCCAACTGCGATTCAGTTTGTGGATATTGCAGGAATTGTCAAAGGAGCTTCTGAAGGAGAGGGGCTGGGAAATAAATTTTTGACTCATATTCGTGAAGCTGATGCGATCGTACAGGTAGTGCGCGCATTTGAAGATGGAAATATTATTCATGTGGCAGGCAAAGTTGATCCGAAAGATGATGCTGATGTGATCAATCTTGAACTTGCACTGGCTGATTTGGCAACAGTTTCAAAACGACTTGATAAAACAAAACGTGATGCGAAGGGCGCTGCAGCAAAAGGAAAAGAGCTTGAGATTTCAGTACTTGAAAGATTGAACGCGCAGCTTGAGGCTGGTAAAGCAACACGTGAATTGGAGTTTAATGAAGAAGAAAAACTGATTGTTCGTGATCTACACTTACTCACAATGAAGCCGATGATGTATGTCGTAAATGTGGAAGAGACCTTCCTTGGTAAAAAGGATTTTTCCAAAATTTTGGGGAGTGCTCCATATGTTGAAATCAGCGCAAAGATTGAGGCAGAAATTGCCGAACTCAATTCCGAAGATGCGAAAATGTTCATGGACGATTTGGGTATGAAAGAAACCGGGCTTGATCGGCTGATTGTTGCTGGATACAAATTACTGAATCTGATTACGTACTTTACTTCTGGTGAGCAAGAAACTCGGGCATGGACTGTGACAAGGGGAACATTGGGTCCAGAGGCTGCAGGCGTCATTCATACTGATTTTGTGAAAGGGTATATCAAAGCTGAGATTGCTAGTGTCACCGACTTTGTTGAACTTGGTGGCTGGTCTGGGGTAAAAGAAAAAGGGAAGATGCAGCTTGTGGGTAAAGATTACGAAGTGAAAGATGGTGATGTATGTTATTTCCACATTGCATAATTTTCTATATCATTTTTGTGAAAATGGTCATGTGAGTTAAAAGCAGAAAGACCCCCATTTATACTAAGTAGACTAAAAATCCGCTCAACAGCGGATTTTTTATTTAGGGGTTATCTACCCCACCTTTTGACCAGGGATTGCATCTTACTATTCTCCAAACAGTCTTTGGTACTCCTCGAATCACGCCATATTTCCGTATTGCTTGATACCCATATTCACTACAACTAGGAGTAAATTTGCAATATCCATACGGGAACTTAGCCTTCATTGGCCCATGATCAGGTGAAAATGTCCGCTGGTATACTCTAATAAGTAGCAAAAGTATGTTTTTAGGAATACCAATGATGCCACGAATTAATCGCATATTTTTGCTTATTTGAGATAAAATATACTCTTATACCAGTACTCGGGCTTTTTTGAGAATTAATTCTATATCGCTAGCGATTTCCGCATATTCTGTACCAAAAACCTTTGGTGTGGAGAGAAATCCGATAAAATACCCAGATTTTATTTTATTTTCTTTTACCAGTAGTCGGACTACCTCTCTCATCTGACGCTTAACTCGATTTCTTCCTACAGCCTTTTTTTCATGCTTCACACTTGCTACAAAACCAATTTTTAGATCATGGGTATTATACCCGCGCTTAGGATATTTTTCTGGTTCGATTTTCCAAATTTTTGCATTAAGTAATTTCCCTGTCACAAATCTGCCCTCTGCAAATAGGATTTCAAAATCTTTCATCTTCTTTAATCGATATTCCTGTGACAACATAAGTCTGGAATTTTCTCACCTTTTGGCTGAGGACGAGATGAGAAGTAGTGCTGTTGGGGGCTGATGTGGAAAACACCAGCCCCCTATAATTATAAGCGTGTTCCTCCTCACAACACACCTTCCATAGTATAAACAATAACCCCGCTCATGACAAAGGGCGGGGTTATATGTAATTTTTATCGAGTTTTTCTAGTTCGCTTACCTTTTCGTTCACTGCTTACAGTCAGCTTCTTTCGTCCTTTGGCACGACGACGCTTGAGTACGTCACGGCCATTTTTTGTTTTCATTTTTTTCAAAAAACCATGAGTTTTTGCTCGTTTTCGTTTTTTTGGTTGATATTTTCGCAATGGCATACAAAATTCTCCTTAAAGATACTAACTTATAAATTATAGTATATACCAATTTTCTCTTTTTGTCAAGGAAAAACCTTTTATTTTATTCAATTTCGAGGTCCCGTGCCCGCAAGTTCCTTCGTCTGATTGACGATGAATTGTTGGCACGGGGACCTCGCTGTGCGATGACGCCTCTCTAGGAGAGGTGTCTACTGCAGGATCTGGTGGCGTCCGTAGACGCGCGTGACCGTCTGGTGCTCCGCCAGCGGGAGCTCCACCTTGCCCTGCGGCGGGATCAGGTACTGCCGCGTGGTGTCGAAGCCCTTGCCCTCGAGAGTGAGGACAGCGACATACTCACGGGAGTCGCTCTCCATCTTGAGGATGTGCTGTGTTCTTGCACCCCGACGCTTGATCTGCTCGCAGGTGACTTTGGCCACCCCCTTGAGACGCGCTCGTCCGTGGGACGAGGGATTGCCGTTGAAGACCTTCATCTCGCTCTGCATCTGCGCTCTCCTACATGTGGAATTCGTGTGACGACGCTTCCGCGTCAGCTGCCAGAGACGCGTGATAGTAAACACGAAAAATCACATATTGTCAATTGTTTTGTTTTCACGTATGCTTCAAATTCTATAGATTATCCACACCATCCACAAGTAATCCACACTCTATACACTTTTTTCATACCTACCACGATATCTCGTGCCTATGAACTATGTTACAATTCACTTCATAAATTACCTGTATGACTAACTACGAGATCTGGCAAGCAGTGCTAGCTGAATTCGAACTAACCCTTTCGAAAGCAAACTTTACGACCTGGTTCAAAAATACCGGGATTTCTCAATATGATAACGGTAATGTAGTCGTGTGTGTCCCCAATGCATTTACCAAAAGTTGGCTTGAAAAAAAATATCACACTACGATTGTAAAAATACTTGAGCGAGTTACGGGAAAACCTATCAAGAAGATCGATTATTTAGTTGATAATGTTCGAAATATCAAAGAACAAGAAGTAACACCTCTCTCGAGTGAGCCCCCCAAAACTCCTTCTTTTCACTCTCCTCTTACACCACTTCCCAAAAAAGCACTGTTGGTCCAACAATTTGGCCTTAATCCTAAATACGCGTTTGATACTTTTGTTGTGGGGAAGGGTAATGAACTTGCACATGCGGCTGCCCAAGCAGTTGCTTCTCGTCCAGGAGATGCGTATAACCCCTTATTTATCTACGGAGGTGTGGGACTGGGTAAAACCCACCTTATTCAAGCCATTGGTCACACCATGCTTGCCAATAACCCTAATGTTAAAATCCTCTACGTAAGTTCTGAAAAGTTTACCAATGAATTCGTTTCTTCTGTTAAAGAAGGTCGTGCAAAAGAATTCAAGGATCGTTACCGAAACGTGGATTTACTCTTGATCGACGATATCCAATTTATCGGTGGTAAGGAGCAAACCCAAGAAGAGTTTTTTCACACATTCAATGAACTTCATCAGCAGGGAAAGCAGGTGGTTATGACGAGCGACCGACCACCTAAAGCTATCCCCGCTCTCGAAGATCGTCTTCGAAGCCGTTTTGAATGGGGAATGATTGCTGATATTTCCGCACCCGATCTTGAGACTCGAATGGCTATTATTCAAAAGAAGGCAGCTGAGCGCCAGTTTCCAATTTCTCCAGATATACAAAATCTTATTGCGATTAATGTACAGAGTAATATACGTGAACTCGAAGGTGCTCTGAATAAGATTATAGCTTTCCATGAACTCAAAAACACTCCACCGACCGAAGAATCTATTCGACATATCCTATCAAGCTTCCAGGAACAAAATATGCGTCGATCACTGACCCCTAAAGACCTTATTGAAGAAGTGATCAAATTTTATGATATTAAAATGGAGGATATAGTGGGAAAAAGTAGGGAAAAGCGTTTTGCTTTTCCTCGCCAGATCATCATGTATCTCATGAGAGAAGAGCTTAAACTCTCTTATCCTAGCATTGGAGAAGAACTCGGCGGTCGCGATCATACTACAGCTATGCACGCTCATTCAAAAATTGTTGAAGAAGTAGATAACGACCTTAAGCTTAAGCAAGATATGGAATTAATTAAGCAACGGTTATACACAAATAAAATCTAATTTCTGTGCATAACTCAGCGTAAAACTGGATATATCAAAGTGAATAAACGGTGCAATAAAAAAAGTTTTCCACACATGATTGCATATCACAAAATATCACCCACCTTCTATTCATTTCTTATACCAGTTTTATCCCCAATGTAAAACAAATAAAACATCTCAACTAAGCCAAAAAAATCAATTATCAACACTATTCACAGCCTCTATTATTATCTACTATATAAATATATATAAAGAGAAAGAAATATGAAACTAACATCCACACGTGAAAATCTATTATATAGTTTGGATATAGCAAGTTCATTTGCAGGCAAGCATGCTAATTTACCAATATTACAAAATATTCTTATACGAGCACATGAATCAGGTGTAGAGATCAGTGCAACGAACCTCGAAGTTTCAGTCAAAACACATATACGCGCAAAAGTAGAAGAACCAGGCTCCTTTACTGTTCCTGCTCGAACACTCACTGAATACGTCAGATTGCTTACACATGACACGGTAGAACTGTCACTTGAAGGGAATGAGCTAGTTATCCATTCATCGGGCTCTGAGACTAAAATAAAGGGCTTTCCTGCAGAGGAATATCCGGTCATACCGGGAATAGAAGAAGGTCATACCTACCTGATCAATGCGAATGCATTTCGCGAAGCGATAGGAAAAGTGGTAATTGCGTGCGCAAAGAATGAAATACGACCTGAATTTTCAGGTGTATTTTGTAGGTTCAAAAGTGAACGCTACCCAGGTCTTCTAATGGCAGCAACTGATTCATATAGATTGTCAGAGGTACGGGTACCAATATCACAAGGTGAAGACACGGAAGTGACGTGTATTGTACCTGGACGAGTAGCCTACGAAATTGCACGGTTGATACAATTCGGTCGTCAACATGAAGGAGAAGAACATATTCGAGTAACCGTGAGTGGAAACCAGATCGCCATCAGATATGATATGTTTGAAATGGTCAGTCGACTGATTGAAGGAAGATATCCTGATTATACACAGATTATTCCTACCACGTATAAAACAAAGACCACTCTACCGGTAGGTGAGCTAAGTAATAAAATAAAAGCGGCAAGTTTGTTTTCAACTGCAGGAGTGAACGCAATATCATTTGCGATTGATCCTACAAAAAAACAAGTCGGTATTTCATCCACTAGTGCACAGACCGGTGCCCATACCTCACTCATTGAAACTGAAGTTGAGGGGGAGGTAGTGAATGTACTATTGAATTATCGGTATGTATTGGATGGATTACAACAAATAGTGGCGGAAGAAGCTGAAATGCGAGTAAATTCGTCTGATGCCCCATGTCTTATTGTGGTGCCGGGAGATGAGACATTTCAGTATATTGTCATGCCTATTCGACAATAAGAAAAAGAATTAGGAAATTAAAACTCCCCTACATAGGGGAGTTTTAATTTATATCATTTGATTTCGATTGGTATTTGATCGCTTACATTACTATTGCCATTGGTTAATTCAACTTCAGCGGTCAAAAGATAATTTCCGGTATTGGGGGCGGTTGACCAGACGACCGACAACATGTTATTGAAGTATGTTGCGTTTGCAAAATCCGTGATTGTGGTAATTGGTTGTTTATCACCACCACCTGCTGGGCGTACGGAAATTGAAATTTTTTTCATTTCTTCAAGTCTTCGATATGAAAGAAGTAAGCCGAGTGGGAAATTATTTTTGGGAGTAGTATACGAACGCTCATTAAAACGAACTCCAGGAGAAAGTGGTGCTACCTCAAGTGAGAATGGAATATTTTTTTCCACTCGATTACCAATATCATCAGTTACAGAAATCGTTAGTGTGTGATTGCCCGGCTCAAGAGTTTCTCCTGTATATGAAAGGTTAAAAGGGAGTGAATATTCAGTTCCCACATGAATTCCATCTACTTCGTATGATACCTCAGATACACCGCGTGGTGCAGAAACTGAGATATTTGTTGTAATTAAACGAGAGGTTAACACGGTATTTGGTGTCGGTGACATGACCTCAAGCGTTGGAATGAGCTCAAGTGAATACGCATCATCGTACTCGGTTGGTGGTTCTCCAAAATTTGGGATCCATTCTGGCTCGGCAGTTTGTTTTCTTACGATCCATTCCTGAATTCCTTTCTCCCATGCTTCGTACTGAGGATCAGCGGCAGGGTTTTCTGGATTCGGACCACGAGGATCGTTTTTGTTCACATATTGTAAAATTTCGTGTGGTTGGATATAGGTTCGTTCCTCAATCAGATCAGGCGGTGTAGAACTTGAAACGAGTTTACCTGTTACTTTATTTACCTTAACGGTGATTGCTCCACCATTTGATCCGCGGAGTACTGGTTTTTCAGCGGTATTTGCAGGTGCGGCAGGGAATTGCTCGATTGGCATTCCTTTGACTGCTTCTTTCATAAACATATTCCAGAGTCGTGCGGCAAGCATACTTCCACTTGAGCCTGATTTCATTGATGTATTATCAGTATTCCCGGTCCAAATACCTGTTGCGAGACTTGGTGTATATCCTACTGTCCATGCATCGATATAGTTATTGGTTGTACCAGTCTTTGCTGCTACGGGTCGTCCTGGGAGCGTGAGTACGCCACCACTACCAAAGATATACGAGCGTGCCGAATCATCACTTAACACGTTGGTGATTGTAGCGGCAAGACCCGGTTTTATCGCTTCCCTGCCTTTGTCCTTTTTCCATTCCTCGAGTACTTTTCCAGTATTGTCTTCTACTTTTAAAATGCTCACCGGTTCATTAAATACACCATTGTTGGCCAGCGTTGCGTATGCGTTGGTGTGCTCAAGCAAAGTAACTTCTCCACAGCCAAGTACGAGTGCAAGTCCACAATCTTCGCGACTATCAAGTGTGGTGTAGCCCATACGTTTGGCAAACTCAATTCCGTTCTTTTCGCCCACTAGATAAAGGGTTTTAACCGCTGGAATATTAAGTGATCCTGCAAGTGCTTGTCGCATAGTCAATGGGCCGTATTCTTTGAGTGTGTAATTGGTCGGAATATACGGTTTGCTTCCACCCGAATTGAAATTAGTTAATACGTCATAGAGTATTGTGTCTGGTGTATATCCTTTCTCAAATGCCGCCGTATAAATCATCGGTTTGAATGAAGATCCTGGTTGACGTTTACCTTTGGTTGCCACATCAAAATTTCCTTTGATTTCAGTGTCAAAATAATCGCGCGATCCAACAAGCGCAAGAATCTGTCCAGTTTTTGGGTCGATTGCAACAAGAGCTGCATTATTAGCATCGGCTGCCTCAAGAATTTTTCCTCCTTCTTCTCCGGTTATGACCTTGTCAGCTATAACTTGCTTGTCCCAATCAAGTGTGGTGATAACTTTGAGCCCACCACGCTCAACCACCGCCTCACCGTATTTTTCAACCAGTTTTTCTTTCACATACATTACAAAGTGGGGTGCCTGAATATTGTATGTGGTCGGCTTTATTACCAATTCCTCTGCTTCTGCTGCATTTTTTTGCTCTTCAGTAATGTATCCATCGTTATACATGGCTTCTAATACTAAGTCTCTACGATTCTTGAACGCTACCAAATCATTCAAGTATCTGGTGGGTAATTGTGGTAGTCCCGCAAGCGCCGCTGATTCTGCAAGTGTCAGATCTTTTACATCTTTGCCAAAATAACTTTGTGCCGCTGATTGAACTCCATAGTTGGTTGAACCATAGGGAATTTCATTAAAGTAGATTTGGAGAATTTGATCTTTAGTGTATTTTTGTTCAAGTCGAATGGAGAGAATTGCTTCTTTGATTTTTCGTATGTAAGATCGTTTGTCAGTAAGAATTGCGTTTTTTACCAATTGTTGTGTAATTGTAGAAGCTCCTCTGGTACGGTTTTTACTAAAGATACCTTGGATTTGTGCTTTAATGATACTTAGTGGT
>CAZMEW010000001.1:56518-124623 GCA_964565405.1 uncultured Gammaproteobacteria bacterium | reverse complement strand
TTTCTTCTCCCCAGTTTTCTCAATATGATTTTTGCATGGTTTATTACTGCGGGCGTGTACAAGGTCAAGCTGAAGCCTAAGTATTCTCGAGAGATTTTATTCTATATTATTCCTATCGCGATTCCTTTTGCGCTTGCAACCATATTCGGACGAATATTTTCATACGCTGACTCAATTATTTTATCGAAAATTGCGGGTGATACTGCGGTCGGTTGGTATAGTGTGCCATATAAAATTGCATATGCATTTCAGTTTATTCCCTTTGCGCTTATTGCAGGTCTTTATCCGCGCATGAGTGAATATTTTGCGCACGACAAAAAACGCCTTGCCGAAGTTTTTAGTCAGGGGCTCAGATATTTGCTCGTCATATCGCTTCCGATGTCAGTTGGGATTATGGTGTTGGCAAAAGATATTATTACGACGTTTTTTGGGGCAAAGTATATGCCATCCATTCTACCACTTCAGATACTCATGGGCGGGGTAGTAGCGACATACCTCAATGTATTATTTGGAGCCTTCCTCAACGCAACAGGAAAACAGAAAGTTCAAACCACATTGGTGGGGTTGGTCATGTTACTTAATATTATACTCAACCTAGCGCTTATTCCGTACATGGGGGTAGTGGGTGCGGCTATATCAGGTACTATTGGTAATTTGTTGCTATTGATTCTCTCATGGATAATTGCTCAAAAAACGATACCCATAGTATCGAGAGAAATCGGAATATTATGTGTAAAATTAATAATCGCTTCGGGGGTCATGTCGCTTGTGTTGTGGTATACTCCAGCTGAACTCAATGTGATCATTCGTGCGGCATTAGGCGCAGTCATCTTCGGTGTGCTATTTGTAAGTTTGAAAGGATTTACCACGGAAGATGTACTTTATTTCAAAGGACTTCGATCCAAAAATACTTCTTAGTATATGAAAAAAATATTGCTTGCGACGCTTGAATTTCCACCGACTATTGGCGGCATTGCCTCATATGTACAACAATGTGCACGCGCACTTGAACCAGAAAAAGTCGTAGTGTATGCACTCAGACAGCCGAATGACGCCAAATTTGATGCAACTCAAAATTATAAGATTCTTAGAAAAAAAGCACTCACACCTCCGCTATTCTGGCCTCGGTGGATACGTGCAGCATTTCAATTTGTATCCATCATAAAAAAAGAAAAAATAGAAGTCATTTTGGTAAATCATGTATTGCCGCTTGGGTATGCAGCGTGGTACGCGAAGAAAAGAAACCGAATTCCATATTGTATTATTTCTCATGGTACCGATATAATCTATGGAACAAAAAACAAATGGAAAAAGTATTGGCTCAAAAAAATCATACGAGATTCAGAACAGGTAATTTTTAATAGTGAATCGCTCAAGCGTCGATTTTTGGAAATTCTTCCTCAATTTGAGAATAAATGTACCGTCATGTATCCATGGCCTGATGCATCATTCGGGACGCCTCCTGATAGGGAAAAAATAGAGACACTGAGACACACACTTGCCTTGCAAGGAAAAAAAGTCATATTGTCTGTAGGCCGATTGGACGAAGGCAAAGGGTATCCCCACATGATTCGTGCGTTCAGTGAGATCTTGGAACGAGAACCGCATGCAGTATGGATTATAATCGGCGATGGGCCGAAGAAAGAAGAATTACTAAAGGAAATTCAAAACCGTTCACTTCAGAATGTGATTAGATATATGGGGTCTATCCCACATGAGCAATTATCTATTTACTATCATCTTGCTGATATATTCGTATTACTGACTCATCCGGATAATGGTCGGGAAGAAGGATTGGGATTGGTGTTCCTCGAAGCATCACTCTCTGGACTGCCGGTAGTTGCGGGGAAAAGTGGTGGCGTCTCTGAAGCGGTGATTGATGGTGAAACCGGTCGTGTGCTTGATGTATATCATGAGGCAAATAAAGTGGTTGATGCTGTGTCCGACCTTCTGTCGGATCGGGAAGCATCTATGAGATTTGGTGCTGCAGGAAAAAAACGCGTAGAAGAAATATTTATTCCACGTGTCCAGCTTGAGAAAATAAAGCCTTGGATTTAGGCGATTTTTTATTATCTTTTTTCTTTTTTATTTATCACTATGCCACGCATTCCTCTGCGTACCGACGAACAAATTGTTGCTGAAATCCGTCGTTTTGGGTTTACCTATGTATGGAGATGGGTAGGCGCTCTTATTCCATTTGTTGTGGCTGGATTATACATGTTTTGGTTATTTCGACATGGTACGTGGGGTACGATTGGATTTGTAACCCTACTTATTATGGGGAGCGCGGGGTGTATTTCAAATTATGTTCGCTTTAAGGGCACGGTGCTTATCCTGACCAATTATAGAATTGTAGATGTTGCAAAAGATGGAATTTTTGGAAGAACTATTTCTGAAGCGGAGCTTGGAGATGTGGAAGAAGTGGTGGTGCGTCAACGGGGGGTCTGGCGAATGATGTCCAATTATGGGACGATAGAAATTAGGATTAGAGAATCAAAGGTGAGGATTGATGTGGAATATGTCAAACGACCAATTGGTGTTCAGAGATTGATCAATGAACTAAAAAAACAATATAGCGATGTGGGAAGTAGCAAGCCGCAATACTCCTTAAACGAGATTCATAAAAGTATTACCGAACTCGACTCAGAAGATCTCTTGTACTTAAAAAAAATTATTGAGACAAGACTCAAACAATTGAGAAGCTAAGCAACCTCGTGCTATACTAGATCGTGTTATGAATCGCAATGATAACCCGTCCCGTGTACGTACGTTTTTTGGCTCAAAAATATTTTTGGGTTGTGCTTTTTTGTTGACCCTCGCATTTGCGTTCGGATTTGCGCGTGCATATTTCAAGGATTATGCATTTAGGGAAGAGGTGAAGCGTTTGGAGGGGGAAATTGATAAATTAGAGAAAAAAAAGCTTGAGTCGCTCGAGCTCTTAAAATATGTCTCGAGTACAAGCTATCTTGAGGATACGGCAAGAGTCGATCTGAATATGAAAAAGCCAGGTGAACACGTGCTCTTTATTGATAATACGTTAACTGCAGAACAGGGGAGGGTAGTAGAAGAAACCGAAGGGGCTGGTGGACAACCTATTTCCAATCCGCTAAAATGGTGGTATTATTTTATTCACCAATCGCCCGATACTAATGGGCACTAATTTATTAAGATATGGAAGAGAAGCCTGTAATAGATAATACAGAAGTGTCTGGAGCTCCCACCACCAATGAAACACCTGAGCCTAAAACAAAATCATCAAAAGCAGGTTCGCTTTTGGTTGCTGGTGTAAGTGTGGCAGTGGTAGTCGGTGTTATTATCTGGTATGTAGTCGGAATTCAGAGTGTCCGAGCCCTCTCAGAATCTCCTTTTGCGGTAACTACCGCACGGATTTTTAGAATACCGGTAGCATCAATGAACGGTGAGAAAATTCAATACACTAAGTACGTAGACAAATTGCGTGCAATGAAGACATTCTATAATACTGAGGCTGAAGGTACACCTCGACCCACTGATGCGGAAATGTCTGATTACATTATCAGTCGTCTACTCATTAATCATCTGGTTGATCAGGTTGCAAAAGAATATAAAACCGCTCTAACACAGGAAGATATTGATACAATTGTGAATACCAAGCTTTTGGTAAGTTTTGAAAGTCGAGAAAAAGCAGAGGAGGAAATTATGAAACGTTATGGATGGACACTTGATGAATTTGTACAAAAGATCGTAGCACCTACTGAGCTTGAGCAAAAATTAAGCAATGCATATCTCGAAGCAACTAAGGATCCTGCAAAAAAAGAAGCAGTACGTACCCAAGCACAGACTGTCCTTGATCGAATCAAGAAAGGTGAATCATTTGAAAAACTAGCAAAAGAATTTGGTTCTGATAGTACAGCTGAATCAGGTGTAGATCTCGGTGGTCGCCGTATCATTAAAAAAGTTCCAGAATTTGAGGCTGCTGCATTTGCGCTCAAAAAGGGCGAACTCGCAGAAAATTTGGTAGAAAGCCAATTCGGATACCATATTATCAAAAAGACCGATCAAAGAGTTACCAAGGATCAGAATGGCGATGAAGTTGAAGAGATAAAAGCGAGTCATATCTTGTTCAAAACTGATGACCAGGATACCTCAAAATTCGCGACGTATATGAATCAGCGCTTACTTTCTTCAGAAATCAAAGTGTCAAAAGGTCTCCGCAATCCGTTTGAAGAAATGGGAAACTCAGCTGAGGTGCTAGAAACAGAACCCGCTCCTAGCGCAAGTACAACAGAACAATAATCACCTAAGTAATATGACAGTCCTACCCCTCGTAAAGGGTGGGACTGTTTTTCACGCGAGTGTCGTATAATGGTTATTATTCATGCTTCCCAAGCATGGGAAGGGGGTTCGATTCCCCTCACTCGCTCATCATGAGCAGTTTTCTCTGTAGGTCAGTGATTCTATGGCAATGAGAATGGAGGTGCCGTGCTCTGTACGATAAGTCTTAGTAGTTGATATCAGACTCCATCCTTATGCGATTTCGAGGTATATTGTTTCATTTTTTGTATCGGGTATTATTGAAACCCTTTTTTTTCGCGCAAGATCCGGAATATATCCATGATCGCATGACTGCTATTGGTGAACGATTGGGTAGAAGTCGGGTAGGGAATGCAGTGATTCGTCTCTGTTTTGGATACCACCATCCCTCGCTTGAACAGCAGGTATGGGACATACATTTTTCAAATCCAGTAGGTCTGGCTGCAGGATTCGATAAAGAAGGTGTGGTCTATGGTGTATTGGGAAGTGTCGGGTTTGGCTTCGCTGAGGTTGGCACGGTAACGTTCGGATCATATGAAGGGAACCCAAAACCCAGACTTTATCGTCTTCCAAAATCACGTAGTTTGTTAGTTTATTATGGTCTCAAGAATCGGGGCGCACGCGCAATAGTTGAATATCTAAAAAAACAACCAAAAAAAATACCGCAAATAATCTCCATAGGTAAGACCAATTGTGTGAGAACTGCTGAAGAAGTAAAAGCAATAGATGACTACAAAAATGGGTTGTCTATATTTGAAAATGCCAGCATTGGCGATGCCTACGAATTGAACATTTCATGCCCCAATACGTTCGGGGGAGAACCATTTACTACGCCCGAAAAGTTACAAAAATTACTCACGGCACTTAATGTGCAAAAGATTGGAAAACCGATAATTCTAAAAATGCCCATCAATCTCGATTGGGAAGAATTTCGTCCGCTTCTAGATGTTGCAATGCAGTATAATATACATGCGGTAAATATTGGTAATTTGAATAAGAATCGGAACGATCCATCGCTAAAAGAAGTGGTTCCAGAAGAAATCAAGGGATCTCTGAGTGGAAAATCTACTTGGGAACTTTCAAATGATCTTATTTCACGAACGTACGTGTACTGTGGTCACAAGATGGTAATTATTGGTACTGGGGGCATTTTTTCAGCCGCAGATGCGTATGAGAAAATCAAACGAGGCGCTACATTGGTCGAATTGATTACGGGTATGATTTATGAAGGGCCACAATTGATTGGGGAAATTAATGAAGGGCTTGTTGAATTCCTCAAGCAGGATGGGTATAAAAATATCAGTGAAGCAGTGGGAATTTATCATCGGGTATAATTGACAAAATGCGTACAATTAGCTAAAATTTCAAACAAATTATACGCCGACATAGCTCAGCTGGTAGAGCGACAGTATCGTAAACTGTAGGTCTCGGGTTCGATCCCCGATGTCGGCTCAAAATTAATAACCCCATTTAGGGGTTATTAATTTTTTGGCTTGTAATGTGGGATTGCATATTAATTGATTACTAGTATACTAGTATGATACAGTTTCAACAAATAATGGAAATATATGAAAGTACTCATAATCGGAGCCGGAAAAATCGGAAGCGCCATAGGTAATGCTATGCTCAAAAGTGGAAACGAAGTCATGTGGTGGGATATTGACCCGAGCAAATACTCGGGCACAGAAACTTTGGAAGAAAGGACCGCACACGCTGATATCGTGTTTTTGTGCGTTCACTCGTGGGTTATACGTGAGACACTGAACCGGATCGAATCGTACCTCAAAAAAGGTATGATTGTGGTTTCTGTGGCAAAAGGATTTGAAGAAAAAACTATGAAAACCGCTGAACAGATTGTTGAAGAAGTGGTACCGCATCACCCCTTCGTGTTTTTTGGAGGGCCTGTTGTTGCGACAGAAGTTGAAGAAGGTAGATATGCGTTTGGTGTGGTAGCGACAAAAACAGTCGAAACATATACTACTGTGTCCTCATTATTTGTTGGGAGTAAAGTGTTATTGAATCATGTGACTGATGTACGTGGAACAGTCTTGGCCGGAGTATTGAAAAATATATATGCGATGGGATTCGGTATGCTTGATGAGCAAGGAATGGGTACAAATGCTCGGGGTTGGTATGTAACCAAGGCGATAGAAGAGATGTCACGTGAAATCGAAATATTGGGTGGGAGAAGTAAAACTGCATACACACTTGCGGGTATAGGTGATTTTGTTGCGACTGGTATGAGCGATCATTCGAGACACCGATCAGAAGGGCGTTCAATAGCGCAAGGCAATACACCTTCACCGTGTGAAGGTGTTATTTCGACCCCTACTGTAGTTGAATTGTTGGGTGATATTAGCTCATTTCCACTGCTCAAAACAATATACCATATTCTTCAGGGTAAACATGAGTTGCTGAGCCAGATTGTCCAATAAAATAAAAGAGAACAGGAGATTAGAAAGTCAGTGGAATACATTGACTTTTTACGTATGGCTACATATTGTGAGAGAAGCGTGGGGGTATATTATTTTGTTCTCTTTTTTGGAGTGTGTTATACTGTATCTCACTTGTGTATATATTATGATCACTCTCAAAAACATAAGCAAATACTATTCTCACGACAGTGTGGGATTGAGCGAGGTAAGTCTGCATATTGAGCCGGGAGAATTCGTATCTGTTGTAGGACAAAGCGGAACAGGAAAGACAACGCTCGTCAAAGTATTGATCGCAGAAGAGAAGCCAACCTCAGGAACAATTGAAATTGGGGGATGGGATATTACCAAAATTCATGTCCGAGATATCCCATTGCTACGTCGACAAATCGGAGTTATTTTTCAGGATTTCAAACTATTGCCAAAGAGGACGGTCTTGGAAAATGTATCATTCGCGCTTGAAGTTGCGGGAGAGAGGAAAAATAGGATCAAACAGATTGTACCGCGAGTACTCGAAATTGTGGGATTATCCCATAAACTCGATCGATATCCGCATCAGCTTTCTGGGGGGGAGCAACAACGCGTTGCAATTGCTCGCTCACTCGTGCATCGCCCCAAGATTCTCGTGGCAGATGAGCCCACAGGTAATCTGGATTCGATCAATACTCAGGAAATTATTGAAATTTTGAAAAAAATAAATGAATTCGGCACCACGATTCTCTTGGTAACTCACAATCGAGAAATCGTAAATCAGCTTCGTCGTCGAGTCGTGGTACTCCATGATGGCCGTGTAGTCTCAGACGAACGTGAAGGAAAATATCGTATTTAGTTTTTAGTTTTGATTATTGAGTTTTCATTTTTCTATGTCTGTCAGTCGTATTATCAAATTTTCATTTCAAGATATCATACGAAATATGAGCCTGTCGTTTATGACAGTGCTTATTTTAATTTTGATGTTACTCTCGATTAATACGCTGATTATCGTGCGTGTGCTAACCAATCAATCGATCCGATCAGTCAAAGATCAGATTGATGTGAGTATCTATTTTGATCCGACAGCGACTGAAGAGAAGATAAAAGAAGTACGTGATTTTGTATCATCATTACCAGAAGTCACCGAAGAGAGATATCTTTCTCGAGAAGAAGTGCTCGAAGATTTCAAAAAAACCTATTCTGGAAATACAGAAATTATTGACTCGCTCAATGAACTGGGTGGTAATCCGCTCGGCTCGACTCTCATTGTAAAGACTAGAGAGCCAAAAGATTATGAAAAAATTATTACAGCACTCTCGGTGCCTGAGTATGAAAGTATTATTGAAGCCAAGACGTTCGGGGACACAGAGACCGCGATTGATCGAATTCAGACGATCACCTTACAAGTAGAGAGGTTTACCTATGCGCTCACTGCATTATTTGCAATTATCGCGTTCGTGATTATCTTCAATACCATTCGGGTTGCAATCTACACTCAGCGAGCTGAGATTGGGATTAAGAGACTTGTCGGAGCGACAAACTGGTTTATTAGCGGGCCATATCTCTTTGAATCATTTATTTTTAGTGTTCTAAGTATCCTGATTACATCGGTAGTCGTCTGGTTCACACTCAAGTTTTTAGATCCCTATATGAGTGTGATTTTTGAATCTAGTAGTATCTTGACAAATTACTTCACGTCCCATATACTCTTTTTACTCGGAATCCAGTTTGGGTCAGTATTTTTTCTCACACTGTTCTCGAGTATGCTCGCAATGCGTAGGTATTTGCGGACATAAATTCGGGGATTGTCTAATGGTCCACCTGCCGGCAGGCAGGGGTTCCATTTCAATGTAACATAAGTGGGGGCTTATGAAGCATTATGTATACATTTTGATAAGCACTATCAAATCAGATTGGTCGTATGTTGGCAGTACGTCTGACTTGCTACAGCGAATCAAAGATCATAATGCAGGAAAGACAAGATCGACAAAGGGGCATCGGCCATTAAAAGTAATTCATACTGAAGAATATAGCTCTAGGGAAGAAGCTTATAAACGTGAATTATTTTTGAAGTCCGGTTATGGACGCGAAGAAAAAGTAAATATTCTTAAAGATTCGGGGATCGTCTAATGGTAGGACTTTGGGTTTTGGTCCCAACTATCGGGGTTCGAATCCCTGTCCCCGAGCACATGAGTCTTGTGAAAGTGACCCGACTCTATCCGAAAACATCAGTTTGTAGCTTCTTCAAAACACCAGCCCCTTGGCAGTGCCAAGGGAGCATTCTAGGTGTTGCCACTCAACATCATCCCTCTATTATTAAGTAGAGTGTTTTATGTCTTCAACACAATTATTAGAAGAAGCACGCGAACATATTGCAGTCATTCAAGCGTCCCTTCAGAAAACTGGAGAAAAGCTAGAAGAACAATATAAGAAAATGGGGCAGCAGTATGTAAAAGCTGAAGGTGCTGAGAAGCTCACACTTCACACGCTTTTGCAGTACACAAAAAAACGTCAGCACGAATTATCGGCACTGCATCCGTCGCCATATTTTTCACGTTGCAATTTCAATTCCGAACATAAATTTTCACAGGTATACATAGGAAAATTTGCGTATTCTGAAGAATCAATTGTTTCATGGATTTCTCCAGTTGCAACTCTCAGATTCTCACATCCTGGGACGGCTGAGTATATCATGCCAAATAGAGAAAAAAGAAAAGTAGAACTTACCCGAAAAGATGAATATCTCATAAAAGATGGTAAGGTCATGTTTTTCGCAACAGAAACCAGTAACGCACCTCGTACCTTAGTCTATCAAGAAAATTTTTCAAACCGTAAAACAGGATTTATACTTCCTGAAATTGTGTCACAGATGGAAGAAGCACAGGATCGAGTCATACGCTCATCATGGAAAGGTCCGATGGTTATTTCAGGTCCAGCTGGATCAGGAAAGACAACGCTTGCTCTGCATCGGGTTGCATATCTGATGCAAGTTCCTGAAATATCTGAACATTTTCCAGGACATCGAATTAAAGTGTTTGTACAGGACAATGGTACGAAATCATATTTTAGTTCACTCTTGCCCGAGCTGGGAATCGAGAATGTGGCAATTGTTACATTTACTGATTGGGCTACCGACATCCTTGGAATAGATACTAAAGGGGTGGAGGATAAAAGATTTGACGATATAACTGAAGATGTAATCAGGCACCAAAAATTACGTATTCTTCGGTCTGTACCTGATTTTCCTAATGATAAACCAGCTGATTGGCTATACAAAGTGTATAAGAAACATGTAACATCTCATGTAGATCTGGTACTCGACCGTTTGAATCAGAAAGTATATGACGAGGTTGATCTCACGATCATGCTTACACACTACAAAAAGCAGAATAAAGTATTGGATGAAACACGTGAATTTTTGGTACAACAGCGAAACTCTTTCGAAGTAAAGCGTAAAAAAGGAAAGTTTCAGGCAGTTTATAATCTCTGTATTATTGATGAATTCCAAAATTATCTGCCCGAACAGCTCCAGTTGATCAAAGGTTGTGTAAGTGAAGATACGAACGCTGCTGTATATGTCGGCGATCTTCGTCAGCAAACGAAACTAGGTACTCTACAGTCCTGGAATGATTTCAACGAGCAAATTCCTACCGCTCGGCATATTACACTTGAAAAAGTCTATCGAAATACCAAAGAAATATTAAAGTTTATTCAATCGTTGGGATATATAGTAGAAATTCCACCATCTCTTGAAGAAGGTAAGACGGTTGAAGTAATGAGTGATACAAAGGAGACAGAAGAATTTATTAATTCGTTTGTAGAGAAAAATACTGACCGATTGATCGGTGTACTTGCAAAAGACGAGTCTTCATTGGAACCCTATCAGGCACTCAAAAAATGTGGATGGGTAAAGGTAATGCCAGTACGCGAAGCGCAAGGAGTGGAATTTGATACGGTATTTTTGGTAGGAAATACTGAAAATACGTGGAGTACTGCAAACTATCCAGTAGAATTGAGAAAAGAAAAAGAGAAAATAAACCGTGATTTGTTGTATGTGGCTTTAACGCGAGCCATGAAGGAGTTGTGTGTGGTTGGAGATATAAGCTAAGATAAAATTAATTAGACATATGGAGATCCTAAGTAGTTTTATAGGTAGAGAACGAGAGAAATTTTCTACAAGACATAATAATTTATTTGCTAATTCTTTTGCCCAGATAGTTAGGTATTACAAGTTTTTAGTTATTATAATGACTAGATACGAAAAAGCCTGTAGAGATTACTCAAATAACAGAGATAAGTTACAGACAATCTTCCAACCAGGAAACCACACACTTGATGAAAAAGAACTGAACCTCTTGAAGGAGAGCGAGGAGTTTACCGAGATTCTTCATTTAGAAATTGAATCTTTTTATTTATTTGCAAAAATACTTCTAGATAAGATAGCTAGATCGATAGAGTTTTATTTTGGACCATCGAGAGGTTTGCCCCTAGACTCTCACGATGATTTAAGTAAAAACTTAGAAAAGTACATCAAAGATAAATCCTTATCACCTTTGCCGCCTAACCTTAAAGATTTGATTGCAAAAGCAAAGCAAGATATTTCAGACTATCGTGATTATCAAATTAGCCATGAAAAAAGCCCAAGAACTATTAGAGGTACTTCTTTTAGTCTAAGAAGCAAAACCGCAACCATCAGCACTGTAAGACTTTACCCAACGGAAAAAGATGTACAGGAGGAAAGTAAGGACATTCATCAGGTAAAAGATTTGCTTGATAAGTACATTGAAGAAATGATTAAATATATTGAATTAAACCGCGAAAAAACAAATTTAGAATAGTTAGTTAATTTAAAGTAAAAATAAGAAACTATGAGTGTAAAAGATATAATTCATGAGATAGATTCAAGATTCCAGTTAGCCTTAACGATATCAATTTTATTTCCAACTTTCTTGGCAACAATATTTCAAAGGATTGAAAACTCAGGTACACAAGTAGCACAAACAACACTCGCATGGTCATTTTTAATAGGAGTGTATTTATTGGACTATATTTTCTTTTCAGTGACAAAAAATAAATTAACAAATTGTTCATATAAATGGATAAATAGAATACTTCTCATTGGATTAAGCCTTTTTATTCTACCCATTTTAATTGTTTCTGCTTCAAAACTAGATGGAAAAATCTCTGGATGGTTTGATTATATAGGACTCCAAGGTTCACTGTGGGGTCTGCTAATTTCCCCGTTTGTATTACTAACAATCTTGTTGTCAAGTAAAGTTGCATATCTTATAAATAAGGAATGATTAACTCGACAAATTTATTATTTTTTCTTTCAATTCCAACTTACTCTTCAAACATTTCAATAACTCTCGTTTCTGATCCTTCGTTCCTTCTCTCAAAATATACTTCGCGTAGTTCCGAATATCTCCTGACGTGAGATTCTCAAACAGTTCGCTTTCTTTCCCAAACACCCCAAGAGCGAACTTTTTTAGTTTCAAAACCTCATCCCTAATACGTTCATGTAAAATAGCCTCATCAAACTCCATATTATCCATCAATTGCAGGATCTGCCTCAACAACTCCTCTTCTCGTATCGCGCCCTCCTTACAGTCCCGATTTTTGCCTCTGGTGCAGTGATAATACACGTATCGATGAGTATTCCCATTCTGTTGGTGTTTGAACTTCTCTTCAGCACAGATACCAGATCCACACGCTCCGCAATACAGGAGATTCGTAAACTCATACTCAACACTTCCGGGATGCCTCCGTGCAGGTGCGAGTAGATTAGCTTGGGCTAAATCGAAGAGATCTTTCTTAACAATAGGCTCATGATTACCAGAATAGAACTTTCCACTCCCGACCGGAAACTCAAACACCCCGTAATAGAACGGTTCTTTAAGCGCTCGGTAAATCATGCTCAAGGTCATTCGCTTGCCTTTGCGCGTAGTAAAGTCCATTTGTTCGTTCAGCCACTTTGAAATAGTTCTGCCACTCCAGTTTTCATACGCAACTTTCTCAAACATTTTACGAATGACGGGAGCTCGTTCAGGGTCAGTCATCACTCGCTTACTTCCTTTGTCTGCATATTTATCGTGGTAGTAACCAATGGGTGCAAGCCCAGGTCTCCATCCTTGTTCGCATTTTGCTCGTAGTCCTCGTTTTACATTTTCTCCTTTATGATCATTTTCAAGTTTTGCTTGGCTACACAGAATCATAAGTAAGAACTTTTCATTCGGTGAATTGGTAAATCGCTGCCCATGTGTTCGTATGTCGACAATGAGTTTTTGATCCATCAAATCGACAACACTTCCTAAATCTCCAGCGTTTCTACTAATGCGAGATGGATCCCAGGCAATAATTCCATTGAATAATCCTTGCTTAATATCTTGGAGTAATTGCAAAAAAACCGGACGTTGTCCGGATTCTTTGGCTGAATGAGCTTCTTTTCGTACTTCAGAAATGTAGAGACCTTCATGATGTGCCATGTCAGTCATTTCCTTAATTTGAGAATCAATAGAGAGTGCTTGGTATTCATCTTGTTCCGTACTCTTACGAGCATAGAGACAATACCGTACAATAGGTTGCGCTGTAGTTTCCATATAACCTTAGTTATTACTACTACATTAATGACGCACCCGACCCAAGCCCGTCTAGACCCGAGCTGTTGGTAACTTAGGTGTTTGAATTGATTGGTTTTTGTGTTATGTTTTGAAGCATATGAGGAAGAAAAATCAACATTATATTCCACAATTTATCCTAGATGGCTTTTTGAACGCTGACGACCAAGTGATCGAGCTGTTTATACCAAAGGAAGCGATTTACCCTACAAGTCCGGCTAATGCCATGACCGAAAACCATACATATGAACATCCAGATATTCAGGAAAACAGTATAGAAGATTTATTAAGCCGTATTGAAGATGTAACTGCGCCTACGGTAAAAAGACTAAGAGAAAATGCTGAGGCGGTTGATAAAGGGACGATGAATATTACAGATCTTAAGAAAAGAGCTGAAAGTCTATATAAATTTTACATTCTCTCGTACTATCGTAGTGGCGCACTCCTCGCTGAATCTTCTATGTTCAAAAAGGAAGACAAGATACCTCTCCTCACGCAGAAAATATTTGATTCGAGATACATTGATGCGCTTGCAGAAACAATGAAGCGTGGATATAATTTTACGGTCTTAAAAAGTAATGGTGATTTTTTATTAAGTGATCAGTGCGTATCAACTGTCGCTCTTCAGGTTAAAAGCCGCTTCCATGATGTAAGTAACAGGAATATTGGTCTTCAAGAAACGTTAGTACTCATACCAATTTCTTCTAGTCACTATATTGCTTTATGGAATTCAAAGAATGGATTTGGAGTAAAACCAAATACTGTTCATGAAGTAGATGAAAAACTTTTACATCTCATAAATCGAGCTATAATCAATAATTCTTATGTTAAGTGCGTAGCTCAAAAGACAGAACGATTGCAAGAAGTTGTAGGTGCGTTTAATCAACAATACCCATCGCAAATATTTGCGGGAGGAAATCCGGATGGATTTTCAATGGGTGCTGTAGTAAAAAAGGAAGTATTTCTCACTGATACAGAGACTAAGACTGATGATTTGTTGCATTATGCACTTTTTGAAAGATACAAAAAGGTAGAGGTTAATAAGCCTTGTCCGTGTGGTAGTGAGAAGAAGTATAAGAAGTGTCACAGAGATGCGTATGAACGTACAAAATCAGTTGCCCAGACGTTCACGGGTCGCTATCCATTTGGCGAATGGAGATCTTTCATTATTCCAGGCGTGCCAGTTATTGAATATCCAATAGATAGGTGGGCAGGGTTTGCGAAGGATAAAGAAAAAAGCCAGGATTAAATCTTGGCTTTTTATGTCGCTCTTAAGTAGTATTATCTTAAGTTTATACGGTACGCCTCGTCTGTCCCAGCTTTAGATGCTCCAATGTACATTCCTGTTGAATCTAGAGGTACTTCGTACACATATACACCTTGTTTTGGAATACCTGGTGCAAAATCTGCCACATCAAGATAGTTATCGATATTTCCAATAGTTTCGCTATACGTCGTGAACTTTCGTCCCTGACTATCAAAGAGCGGGAATGGTTCAGAACCAAATGATATGCTCGAGTTGGTTAAATTAGTTACCGTCATAGTTATCACCACAAACTTTGCTCCGTTCGCAGCTACCTTCATTGAACCGTAACTATTTGAGATATCTTCCTGTTCTTTGAATTTGTTAACTTGAATTTTTACTGTACGCAACGTAACTTCATCTCCTACAGCTTTATCAATAAATTTTTCCTCCTCAGGAGCTTTTTTAGTTTCTTCATCAGAAGCAGTAGTGGTTCCTCCAGTAAATAAAGCACCGATTTCTTTTTCCGCCTTATTAATGACTGATCGTATCTGATACGCCTTATATTCCATTCCCGCAAAGAATCCAATGGCTAGAATAATAATAACGATTATTGACTTGCCAGTAGGAGTCTTAAAAAACGTTCGTTTCTCATCCATAGAATTAGTTATATTAAAATGAGTATATTTTCGACCTTTGGGTGTGTATAAAAACAAAAAAGGACAGCCGAACCTGCTGCCCACATTAACTGAATCCCAAAAGGACTCAATTGTGGAGGTACGACTGTCCATCTCTAGGCACAATTGGCCAGTTAGACAGTCGTCCATTTTGGTTAAAATTCAGTTAATATAGGCAGCACAAAAAGTGTACTATAAAGAGCATGGTCGGTCAATCCATATTTTGTTCCAGGTTTACTGATGACGCATGCTCTTTAGTAAGTCCAGGTAAGTTGTTGATAACTTAAATTCGATCAGGTTTCTCCACAAAGCCCGGAAACACTCTCCGTTGATTCATAGCCTCATTCACGAGGATCACAAACGCATCCATAAGATCGTCGTGTTTTTCCACTCCAAACCCGACAATTTGGGCAATAAGTGTCTCGCATCCTTTCTCAGGGAAGAGGATATTGCCGTTCTTGATGAAGTTTGAGATGTAGGCTAATCGTGTTCGTTTATCTAAGCCACGGGTCTGAACACCTCGAGCAAAGTACCATTCTTTGCTTAATTGCTGATGCAATGAAGTTTGGTATGCCACTTCTTCAATCAAGAGTTCGTTTCTTTTACCGGTACCCGCTACTAATTTTGCTTTCTCAAGGGTTTCTGGGAAATCCATCCGTTCATTAATGGGATACGGATGGATGTAGAGAAATAATTCGTTACCTCGTCGATACAGAGTACCCGTAACCATCGCGGTAAAGTCAGCAGTATCTCGTTTTGAAATTGCTAAATCAATGCCGGTTTTTGTCCATACGGCATACATGTTCGTAGGAAGAGTATCATAATACTGAATCCATTCATGATACACTACTTGCCCATCGCTCGGGAGTATCTTTAGTAAGAATTCTCGATGCCAACTAAGATCATTACCGAATTTTTTTCGCTCGATCTCTACGTCTTGCATAGTTGGAAATTTACCTGGCCATAAAATTGTATCTTCATCGGTTACGAGGGGATATTCTCGGTATATACCGGTAAGCACGCCTGATTCAATCTCTTGTTGCAGTCTTTTTAAAACTGAATCCTCATGCAATAGATTTCCTACAATAATGGTCTTGAGATTCTTGTCTCCTGAAGGAAGCACATCACCCTTGAACCAGTCGTATGTTTTATTTCTACTCTCAAGCGTTCGTACGGAGTCTAAGTCTTCAATATCGTCAGCAATAATAAGGTCAGGGCGATACTCCAAGTATCGGATACCACGAATACTTTGTTCGACTGACGCTGCAATAATTTTTGCCCGGTATTTAGGAATGACAATCGCTGATCGACCCCATTCATCAGGAGGTTCTTCTTTGAATGGTCCTAAATCTTTCCGTAGTAACTCATTTTGTTCCAGTTCATATTTAATGTTTGCTAGATGTTGTCGTGCCTGGGTTTGCGTTTGGCTCAAGATAACCACAAAGTGCTTTTTCTGCACCCCAAGAATCGCCCAGAGTGGATAGGCAGTCGTAATAATCGTAGATTTTGCCGAGCCTCTGAATGCAACAATAACCGAGAGTCGGGTACGCAGGTCTTCTGCAATACGAAAGATCTCCCGCTGGAACGGAGCAGTTTCGTATTTGATATACGCATGAAAGTAAATTGAGAAAAACCATTCAAAATTTTTGGTAACAACCGCACGTCGAACATCTGGGTCTTTCAGTACTTTCTCAACGAGTTTTTGGAGGTTTTGCCTCATAGGTGTTAAGGCTAGATAACTTAAGCGCTTGTCTCACAATTGCTTTCTGTTCTTTGGTGAGTGGTACATCCGTATGATTCACCGTGCCAGATAATTCAAGTTTATTCGCAAATCGAGGTGAGTGGTTGGTAAGCCATAGTCTGATTGCTTCAAACTTCTTTTCACCGATGAGTGCAATCAGATTGGATTCAGCAACATCGGTTATAAACTCTCGACCACGTTGTTGTGCTTCCTCTACATCCTGAGCAAACTGTTTGCTTGCTTTTCTCCAGCGATAGAAGGTTGCGCGTGCAATACCAACTTTTTGGCACGCAACCTCGATCGTTGGCGTCCGAGTAAGTTGCTCAAGGAGTGCTTGCTTTTCTCGTGCTTGGCGTCGAGCGATTGATGAAGATGGTTTCATATCTTTTGTACATTAAGATTAGTCAATGCTTTGAATCTGTTTATTATGAGCTGACAAAATACGGGTTCAAGCTCACAGAGATACGCGGTTCGTTTAAGCTGTTCACATGCTGAAAGAATACTTCCTGATCCAGCAGTCAGATCGAGTACAATGTCTCCTGGCTTACTACAACGACGTAGAGCCTTTTCATGCAGAGTAGGGGGCTTCTGAGTGGGATGTGAATATTGATTACCAGGCAGTCGTTTAATGAGCCAAATGTTCAGTTGATCCAATATGTCTTCAGTCAGTTGATTACCTGTTCCCATTTCTTTGTTCTGAATCTCATTGTAGCTAGTTACACCTTTCGCGAGAAACGGTCTTCCTCGGGTTCCGTATACTGCAAACTCAGTTACCTTGTTAAATGCGACGTTCGGTGTGGGAGACGCATTATCCTTGATCCAGATACATAAGCGTTTTGAATCGAGTCCGAGTTCTTTGTACAGTTCTTGGAATAACCAGACATACCGCTCATCACACCAGAAGAATGCATGACAATCTGGTTTCGCTACAGCTAATGCATTCTCCATAATGGTTTTAACGAATACCCGGTACTCCTCATCTGACTTATTATCTTTTGTTGATCCTCCATAGCTGCTCCGATTCCCAACACCTTTGTCATAGCTTAGGTTTATGTTATATGGGGTGTCGGTGTTAATAAGATCAACGTGGGCATTACCTATAAGTCTTTTGACTACACTGAGATCAAGTGAACTGCCACAAATCAGCCGATGTCTGCCTAATGCAAACATGTCTCCGGGTTTAATCTTTGTATTCTGTGCCTTCTTCAATTCTTTCTCTTCATTGAATTCATCATCGTGAATGGTTAGGTTACTATCAAAGATAGTTGCAAGGTCGACCGCATCAAATCCAGCAATGAGGATTTCCTGTAAATCAAAGTCAGACGCAAGCTTCTCCCAATCCCAGGAACCACCTGAGCGATTGGAAGTTAAGAGATAATCTCGAAATTCTTCTTCAGAGAGTTTTCGACTAGGGACACGTACTTCGATTTCTTCATCTCCACGTCCCAAGAGTTGCAATACTTTTATTCTTTGATGACCAGCAAGAATCTTGCCATCCAGATCAATTGCGGGAATTTCTACGAGATTGAACTTTGTGAGACTGCGTTTCAAACCTTTGAGTTGTGTGTCACTCAAGGTCCGAGGATTCTGTTCGTAAGGTATAAGGTCATTAACCGTACGCTTTTCTGTGTGCCAAACTAATTTGGGCATAGCAGGGTGAGTTAGAAATAAAATACCAGGCTCTTAAGTAAAGCCTGGTATTTTTGATAGTTGATTTTTTAAAATCGCAGATCAAAGAAATAACAAGCTAAGCTTGTATATTTCCTCGTCTTGCGATTGTTCTATGAAATTGTCCATTGTGACAATCTTAGTAGTGTACGCCCATTTAGCGACCCTTTAGAGTCAGCCCGAGGGGGGATTGCAATATAATAACCGTTAAAAGGACTGGTAAATTCATAATAGCACTTTTTAGATTTTGGTTAAATATGGGTTGTCCACACCCCTGGCTTTGATAAGTATACCCCCTAGGGGTATACTACGATGTATATGAAATACATGAATGAAAAAAGTAAAGCAAAAATAATTCGTCGTCTCAAACTCATAGAAGGGCAAGTTCGTGGACTACAAAAGTTGATTGAGAATGATACCTACTGCATAGACGTAATCACTCAAACATCTGCCGTAAAGCAGGGTCTTTCAGGTGTTGAAGATGCGCTCCTTGAAAATCATTTAGGGCATTGTGTGCATCATCAAATGTCTTCAGGGCAGGTTGGTAAAGCACAAGAAGAAGTTTTAAAAGTGTATAAATTAAAACGAAAGTAATATGGCAGTAGAGCACGTGTATAAAGTAAATGGCATGACTTGCGCAAGTTGTGTGTCGCTGATAGAAAGAAAACTCCGTAAAGTTCCTGGGATCACCTCTGTTTCAGTAAAACTCAATCAAGAAAAAGCAATCGTTAATTTTACTGAAGCTCCTATGGATACTGTAAAACTCTCGGGAGTGATTTCTCCATTTGGCTACACCCTTGAAGACGTAGGTGAAAAATCTATGTCCACTAGTACTGAGCATCATCATGAAGGTTCGGCTTCAGAAAAAGGAAATGTGGGGTTTGAAATGAAATTCGTCATTCCGATGATATTCTTTTCTTTTGTGATGATGTTGTGGGAAGTACTTTCACAAAACAACATTATTCCCATGATGTCAGAAAACATTTATGAGGTATTTCATCATCTGATGCCTATTTTCGCTTCGTTTGTGTTATTTGGTATTGGAAGAAAGTACATCAAAGCAGTATGGATATTTCTAAAAACCGGCACTGCAAACATGGATACCCTGGTCGGTGTTTCAACTATCGTCGCTTTTATCTATTCGTTTATCGTAACTGCGTTTGAAAACGTTCTTGCGCCATATATTGATGTTACCTCTAATTTTTATGATGTTGTTATCGTGGTCATTGGTCTGATTGCTCTTGGACAACATCTCGAAGATCGGGCAAAGAAAAAGACAAATGATGCTCTACAAAAACTCGCAGGACTTACGAGTAAAACGGCAACCGTCATCCGTAAGGGAAAAGAAATGAGTGTCTCAATTGAAAAAGTAACCATTGGAGATATTATTATTGTAAAACCACATGAGCGCATTCCACTTGATGGGAGTATTATCGAGGGGTCGAGTTCGATTGATGAAGCAACTTTAACTGGTGAATCAATTCCCGTAGACAAAGGACCAAAAGATACGGTATTCGCAGGAACACAGAATTTTCAGGGAATACTTCATATCAAAGTTACGAAAGACCCGAAAGATACTGCCTTGGCTCATATTATTTCTATTGTTGAAAATGCTCAAAACTCCAAAGCACCGATTGAGCGTATTGCAGATAAAATATCTGGCATATTTGTCTATGTAGTACTTGGGCTTGCAGTTATTACCTTCGCATCATGGATGATATTCGGACCCGCAACTCTTGGATTAACCCACGCTCTAGCATTTGCGATTTCTACTACCATGGCTGTCTTGGTGATCGCATGTCCGTGCTCGCTCGGGCTTGCTACTCCTACCGCAATCATTACCGGTGTTGGCCGAGGAGCTGAACGAGGGATACTTATCAAAAACGCAGAAAGCTTGGAAAAACTCGCCAAAGTTACGGCACTTGTCTTTGATAAAACTGGAACTCTTACACATAATACACTTGGAATTGAGGGGGTGTATTGTAAAGACAAAAATCACACGTGCGATCTCAAGGACATCTCGTTCAAACAATCACTTATTTACGCAATCACCAAATCTTCAAAACATCCGGTTTCTGAAAGTGTCGCATCGTGGATGAAAGAAAATAAGGTACCTGCGCTGCCGATTACTCATGTAGTAGAGGTTGCGGGTAAAGGAGTGACTGCAGAGTATCAGGGTAAAAAGTATTATCTAGGTTCTCGTTCATTTATTGCTGAAGTTATTAAACAGTCAGAAGCAAGCGTACAAAAAGATTTTGATGGTACACGTTTTGAAAAAGGTCGCGAGCTGTATCTTTCAGACGACCGAGAAGTGCTTTCACTGATTAAAATTCATGACCAAATAAAAATAGAAGCTCAAGCAGAAATTACCAAACTCAAAAAACTCGGACTAAAAGTTGTCATGGCAACAGGAGATAATAAAACAACTGGTGAGGCCGTTGCCAAAGGTCTCGGCATTGATGAAGTCTATGCCGGGGTACAGCCCGAAGATAAACTAAATATCATTAAAGAGTTGCAAAAGAAAGGTCATAAAGTAGCAATGATTGGGGACGGGGTAAATGATGCTCCGGCACTAGCCCAAGCTGATGTTGCAATTTCTATGAGTGATGGATCAGATATTGCAATCGAAAGCTCTGACATTGTGCTTCTGAAGGGCGATATTGTAAAAGTCGCTGAAGCAATTCATCTGGCACAAAGAACTAATAAGACGATTTGGCAGAACCTGACCTGGTCATTTGCATATAACTCATTCGGCATTCCGGTTGCAGCGGGCATTCTCTACCCATTCTTTGGGTGGACACTCAGTCCTGCAATCGCTGGGGCGATTATGGCATTTGAAAGCGTGACCGTCGTCACGAATTCACTCCGAATTAAAAGCATGAAATTATAATATTTTCACTATGGGACAATCAAATTTGTTAGTAATTTTTTTCACAGGACTGATTACCGGCGGACTCACGTGTCTCGCAGTACAAGGAGGACTTCTGGCAACCACGATTGCTGAGCGTGAACAAGAACGACTGCAAGAAGGAGCTAATAAAGGAAATGCAAAGCCGATCCTTTTCTTTATTGCCGCAAAACTTGTCGCCTATACAATACTTGGTTTCCTTCTTGGGTGGTTCGGATCAATTTTTCAGCTTTCAGTGAAGGCTCAAGCAATTATGCAGTTTGTAGTTGCGATTTTTATGATCGGTACTGCTCTCAATCTTCTCAATGTCCATCCTTTTTTTCGTTATTTTGTGATTCAACCACCAAAATTCCTTACGCGTCTGGTACGAAATCAGTCAAAGAGTAAAGATATGTTTGCGCCAGCCCTACTTGGTGCGTTTACGGTATTTATTCCCTGTGGCATTACACAGGGTATGATGGCTCTCTCGATTGCCTCAGGAAGCCCATGGTACGGTGCAGCAGTACTTTTTGCTTTTATACTTGGAACTTCACCACTGTTTTTTATCCTTGGGTACTTTGCGACCAAACTTGGTGACGCATATCAAAAAAAGTTCTTCAAAGTAGCTGCTGTCGCTATTATTCTCTTAGCACTCTACAATCTTAAAGGAGCGATTGTACTTAGTGGAACAAGTCTAAATTTGTCTTCAGAGCCTGTAACTTCTACTACAGTTACTTCAAATTCTGATCTTACCATTCAAATTGGCCCATCGGGATATAGCCCTAGAAGTCTATCGGTAAAAGCTGGTGAAAAAGTAAAAATAAACTTAAAAAATATCAATGGGTATACTTGTGCTCAGTCATTTACGATTCCTAAGCTTGGTATACAGAAAGTCGTGGCGCCAGGAGAAGAAGGTGTAGTCGAATTTACTGCCCCAAGCAAACCAGGAAAACTTGTGTTCTCATGTAGTATGGGAATGTACACGGGAGTAATCAATATCTTATAGTATGGAAAAAACAATAAAACTAAAAATTAACGGCATGCATTGTACCAGTTGTGCCATGAATATTGATGGTGAGCTTGAAGATATGGGTGTGAAAGAATCTAAAACAAGTTATGCAAAAAATGAGACGAACGTGACGTTTGATGAGAGTAATATTTCAATTGAAATTATTTTTGGAGTTATTCAAAAATTAGGGTATGAGGTAAAGCTTGGGGCATAGTATGTATGACAGAAAGTATAATTATTTTTCTAGCTAAATATCTTTATCTTATTGTTATAGGAATAACATTTCTTTTTATTTTGTTTTCGCCAAAAAAGGTAAGATTACAATTCATACTTTTAACCATACTTTCTTTGTTAGTTGCCTTTATGGTTGGCAGGGTTTTGAGTATATTTATTATCAACCCACGTCCTTTTGTAGAAGGGAATTTTTTACCACTTGTTTCTCATATCCCAAACAATGGATTTCCCTCTGAACATGCATTGTTAGTATTTACTCTTGCATTAAGCGTTTATTATGTTAATAAAAAAGTTGGCATCTTATTACTTATTTTAGGAGTATTGGTAGGAGTGGGAAGGATTTTGACTGGAGTACATCATATTTTAGATATCTTGGGGAGTATTATAATTTCCATTTTTGTCGTAAGTAGCGTGTATCTTTTTTTAAAAAGATGTATTGCAAAAAATAATCCTTCAGGTATAAGCTAGGTATATATCCTTAATATATGCCTATGCCTACCATCCATACGGTTATTATCGGATTCACACCTCTCAAAGACACTTCCCAAGCAAAGCCTCGTCAGATCAAAGAAAACGAGTACTTTACTAAGCTCATCGCTGAATACGATATTGGTGAAGTTCATTATACCGAGTACGAAAACTACCGAGATATCCTAGACAAGGTAAACCCATTTTTTATTGTTACCTTTAATCAAGTAGAAGCGCATTCAATTAAAGAATATAAAAAGGATGCCTTCTTATACGTCGTCGATTCTCCTGGGGGTGTATTTCATCGCAAAGCAACCGCTGAAGAGAAAAAAGAAAGACATAGAGTAGTATTCAAAGAAATCACGACTCTTGCGGAGAAAATTAGAGAGGATAATGAAAAAGGTGTAGCAGCGATCAGGAAATATGCAGGCATGGGATACAATGAGATATACAACATGCTCATTCAGATGATTATTAGTGACAATGAAACTGCGCGTAAGCAAGCATGGGAATTACTCATGAATAACAACGGGCATCGAGATTTTATCTGGATGCGGGCACAGCTTATCTCTGAAGTCTGGGATCATGCAGATGGCAAAGGCAAAGAAGAGTTTCTCTGTCTTGCGATGAATCAACACATAGATAATGGCTTTGCATCCAAGCTCGAGAACTTTACCGATGATTCTGGACAAGTATTCCATCAATACATGTTCCATTATATCAACGGGAGTGAAGCTAACTATATTCGACGCATTCCAGTGGGATATAAGGGGCAAGACAAATACGAGTATGAAGCGATCCTTAAAAAGCATGAAACTCCGAATGGCGTTCAGATGCTTTTAGAAGCAGGACAGCTTGAGAAAAAGAGGGAGGAGATCCTCGAAAAACAGTCAAAATGAGACAGTCCTAAAAGACCCCTCTATAGTGTCTCATTTGTCTCTTTTTCCCTCTGATCGACCCCCGTCCAGAAGTATGGTATACTGGACTCCTAAAAATCTCACGGTTGATTGGTTATTTCCAGTGTTCTAGACCGGGGTCGGGAGCTAATAATAACTCCCGGCTTAAGCCGGGAGTTATTATTATATTGGAGATTAAAGGAGATTCGAACGAGGGAAGGGTGAAACCGTGAGGTTTCACATTCTGAGGAAAGTACACGAAAACCCGAAGGTTTTCGTGAGATGTTCGAATAGCATAGCACCCTGTCCCCGAGCCAAAAAAATATCGTTTAACAAAGCGGTATTTTTTTATTCAAATATAGGTATGAATGGATATAGCTTGTACAGTATATTAAAATTTAATATACTTACACACATATTAATATGCGCGAATACCGCCATTTTTCGATAATCAACCTAACAATTATCATACTCTCTGTTTTTGGAATGATGAGTGCTGTTCACAGTCAGGAATTATTCGAGAGAAATTTGCGATTCGGAGACCAAGGTCAGGATGTACAACGGCTGCAAGAGTTCCTAAATCGCCATGGTGCGCCGGTTTCGGATACAGGACCGGGGTCTCATGGAAATGAGACAGATTTTTTTGGAACAAAGACATTTAGGGCTGTAAAAATATTTCAAGAATTAAATCAAAGTATCATTCTTGAACCGCTTGGTCTTTCAGTGGGAACAGGTAATTTTTTTTCATCAACAAGAAATCTCGTAAATACAGTGACTACCGGTGATGTATTAACGTACGGGCAATTATTACGAAGCCCAGAGACGCAATCACAAAAAAATAAATATACTATTGGCGGAACTATCTCGGGTATTGTTGATCAAGTTATTGTGTCAAACAATGGGGGAGAGCAACTCATGATACATCCTGAAGATACAGCGCAATTCAACTTTTCACACTTACTTGCCTCGGGTGATGAGTATAGGGTAACAGCAAAACCACTCGTGCCAGGCAAACAACTCTGCTATGTGTCAAAAAATGGGAGTGGTGTAGTAGCGGATCATTCGATCAATACGATTCAAGTGCAGTGTGGACCAACGCCATTCGCAAATCCATTTGAAAGTATTTTTACGGGCGGTGGATCACAGAGCTATACGCTTGGGGGTACAGCGTCTGGCTTACTCGGAACTCTAGTGTTACGACTAAATACTGGACAAGTACTTACACTGACAGCAGATGGAGTCTTTGAATTCGGTTCACGTATTTCAAAAGGAAGTATCTATTCAGTCATTGTTGAGACCCATCCAACAGTTCCTGCACAGACGTGCAGTATTTCCAATGGCAGTGGAACAATGCAGGGCGATGTTACATCGATTTCAGTCTCCTGTATCAGTATCCCAACGATTGAACTGGCAAGTATATCAAAAACATATGGAGATAGTCCGTTCTCTATATCGATCACAAGTACTAGTGATGGAGTGATTACCTATACGAGCAGTAATACCTCGACAGCGACGATTAGTGGAAACACGGTTACTATGGTAAATGCCGGCTCTACCACCATCACTGCGACACAGGCGGCAACCGCGACGTATGCCGCAACATCAACGACAGCAATACTTACGGTCGGGAAAGCTAACCCAGTTATAACAGCATTGAGCAATTTTACATTTGATTCGAGTGACTACTCCGGAATTTGTTTTGAAGATACTGATACGCCGGTACCGTATTGTGCGCCTGATAGCGGAGCACTCATACTAGACCTTCCTACTTCGACCAGTAATGGTTTGTTTACATCGTTGGCTGCACTTAATAGCGATGTGATTCCTACTAGTACAGAAGCAGTCGAACATGTTCTCGGTTACCCCGTTATAGATTCTTCATTCTATTTTGGGTCGCTAGCATTTGATTTGTTTAATTTACTCACGCCTGGACCATTTACCGCAACTGCGACATTGTACCAGGCTGCGACTATGAACTACAATGCAGCTTCTACTACTTTCACCATTATTATGAACCTGGTTCAAGATGATCCGGTCGGCAATTTCTGCGCTAACCATGGTGTCATGATGAGACCGGCATGGGGCGGAGTGTATGGTGAATACGAATGTTCGTGTCCTACCGAATTTACGGGACAATATTGTCAAACCGTTGTTCCGGGTTGATATTCACATGATAGGGAGTCGCGTCAGCAAGTAGGTATGTGCGATAAATTATAGGTACATTATATTAGATTAATATTGAGTAAATTATATGAAAAAAGGATACGTAGAAAATATAGAAAAGTTAACGCTCGAGAATGATAACTTTCGAAAAGTATTATATACGGATAAGAAATGCCAGTTGGTGGTAATGTCGCTAGTGGGTCACGAAGAAATCGGGGAAGAAGTCCATGATGTCGATCAATTTTTGCGTGTTGAAAAGGGTGAGGTGCGAGCAATAATTAACGATATTGAACATGATATACAGGATGGGAGTGTAATTATTGTTCCTGCAGGAACTACGCATAATATCATTAACTCAAGTACGGATTCCATGAAGCTCTATACGCTCTATACACCACCTCATCATCGAGATAAGGTAGTCCATCGAACAAAACTAGAAGCTGAAGCGGATGATGAACACTTTGACGGAAAAACTACGGAATAATATGTGTTTTTCAGCAACAGCTAGTTTCACTGCAAGCGCACTACTCGGCGTAACCGGTGTCGCATCAATTGCAAAAACAAAAAATAAAAAATTCCTTCCACTGGCCACGATTCCAATCATTTTTGCAATCCAACAGGCAATTGAAGGAATGCTCTGGTTGAATATACAGAATTCGAGACAAGTAGTGATACTGCTGAGCGCGTTATTTTTATTCTTTGCTCTTTTTTGGTGGCCAGCATTTGTACCATTTGCTATTCGAAGCCTTGAATCTTTTGGGTTGAGGCGCCGGATACTGACAATGTTTTGTCTGGCCGGAATTGTACTTGGAGTATAGTTGTATACGAATTTTCTTATACACCCACAACCTGCCTCAATCATGAATCATTGTATCTATTACGAATACACTGCTCCTTTTGGTACGGCAGCGGCTGCAGTATATATTGCGATTGTCGTCGGGGCAGGAGCATTGTCTGGTAGATACATGGTCAAGATATTGTTCGGTCTCATTGCCTTTCTTGCGTTTATCGCTTCCTGGTTGTATTACGAAAATTTTACATCAGTATGGTGTTTTTTTGCTGCAATAGTAAGCGTTTTGATTTATTTAATTGTCACAGGTACAGAATTGAAAAAGAAAAAAACCAACGCCCCATAAGACATACGGTGTGGATGGTTTTATATCAGATGACTTAGGTCATCTTTTTTTATATAGAAAAAAGCTGGACAAATCTGTGATGCCGGTGTAAGGTAAAAATAAAGGGTATTATTAACGTTCATATATGTTCACTCCTACCCTCGTCTACAATCTATGGTCTCAAACACATCAATTACAAATATATCGAAAGCAAATTCTCACACCGACAATCATATTTTTGTTCGTGCAAGGATTGATCATTAGTGCGTTTGTAACGAATCCAGTACTCTGGCCCAATATATTTTGGTTTTGTAACCATATTTCTTTGGTCTATGCATACGCATGGTATAGAGAAAATCCTGAACTCATGATGGGAGTTACGTGCGTTGGGCTTATCGTGCAGTTGTTGTGGCTTGTTGATTTCATCACACGATTGTTTGGTATACATATACTCCACGTAGTCGATTATATGTTTGAAGGAAGTTTTGATTACAATAAATTAGTTTCTCTATTCCTGCATGCAATTCTTCCGACCTACGCCCTATATTTGATAAGTAAAAAACATGTTACAAAAAAAGCAATAGTATATTCGGTACTGTATAGTACTGCCCTATATGTACTCACGGTACTCTTTAGTCCGAATTCTAAAAATATGAACTGTGTCTTTCGACCGTGTGCAGCTTTGATACCCGAATGGCATTACACACTGTTATGGCCTGTCTATATGTTAGTGGTTGCAGCAGGAACATTTTTTGTAACTACGCACGCTATAGAGAGTCTGCGTTATGTTCGTATGCGATTAGTAAAGATTTTTTTATATCGAACAAAAACAACCTAATGGTATTGTTACTGTAGTGCGTCCCATACAGCGCACATTGTCTTTTTTTTGGGAAACCAGTACAATACAGCCCGCAATTATTTTATTGATTTCTGAAACAAATGTACTATGAAAAAAACCCTATTTATTCTGGGCAGTATGATAGCCATTGGTTCTTTGGGTTGGCTTATCAAGGATTTGATCGTGAATTCTCGAGCGCATGATGTAGCTCGTGCTGAGGCTGCTGCTCATAATGAAGCGGTTGACCGCGTGCTTGGGGTTAGACGAAAACGTCTAGAAGCAGAGGTTGAAAATGGCAGCAACAGTGATCCAATCGGAGAGGACCAGGTAGTCCGTGTATTGTTGATTGGACTCGACAAGCGGGTGGGACAGACCAGCGGCCATTGTGATGTGATTCAGATGATTGAGATTAATACAAAAAAACAAGAAGTTACCATTACTGCCGTACCTCGAGGCACTTATTCTCCGCTTCCTCCAGGAATGGGAGTGACAACAAGTGATTATTATGTGTCGAATGCGTGTGGACTTGCGGGAATTGAATACGGAATCAATCAGATAGAAAAAATATTAGGAATGAAGGCAGATTATCTCGTAATCGTTGGGTTTTCAGAAACGCTGGGTATTCTACGTACCCTTAAACTCCCCACCACCGAAACACTGCAGTGGTTGCGCCAGCGGCATGTATATTCGATAGGTGAGCCTCAACGTGCGCATAACCATTCGACATTCTTAAAGCAAATGATGATAAAATATTTATCAGATACTGATATTTCAAAAATTGACACTGCGCTTCACTATATCGTCTATAAAATTGTTAAAACTGATTTGAGTTTTGACGAAGCAGAAGCAATCGTACAAGCGTTGGTAAAAATTGATATATCAAAACACCCCGAACGCATACGATTGTCTATGCGTCCAGCACACAGCGTTGCGGATATACCTTACGTTCCTGAGGAATTAACTAAGTATTTGGAAAAAACTTTGAATCCGATAAAAAACTACCTTTCAAAAAATGATTTTAGTGGTTCAAACACTGAAGAAGTCCAGAAGGGGTTATTGCAGTTGATCGATGAGAAGAAAAATAATAAAGAATTTATTGTATGGGCTTACGAAAACAATCTGTGGCTTCAGATTGAAGATGATCCAAAGCGACTCGAATTTGAGTATGAATGTATTGAAAAGTATGTGTCATATCTCGATGATGTCGCAGAAAAAAAGACTCTAGTTTCTGATTACATACTCGAAATGGAACATCAAGGAGAAGAAAAGTGGAAAGAAAAAGGAAAACAATTGCTCGCTCAGATTCTTGAAAAGAAATAGCTAATACTCAATCGCTATTATTTCACATAGGGTATCTTTGTTGGCTATATGGAGTGTGAATTTATCCCCGATCGATCTACCCATGAGAGCAGTACCCAATGGTGACGCATGTGAAATGATACCTCCTTCAGGCTTGGTTTCTGTCGAGCCAAGTATTTGATATTTTTTTACCACTCCGTCTATCGTGAGAGTTACTGTATGTCCCACACGGATCGTCTGTGCTGTACGGTGTTTGGGAATGACTTCAGCCTGATTTAGTCGATGCTCGAGTAGAAGGATAGTAGAATTAATACTCCTCAATTTTCCTTTTGCGAGTTGATATTCTGCATTTTCAGAAAAATCTCCAAATTCAGCTAATCGAGCAACTTCGCGTGCTGCATGGGGTTGAGTTATTTTTTTTAGCCGTTCGAGCTTCTGCGTCAACTCGTCAAATTTTTTTTGCGTCAAATAAGGATCTGAAGAGGGGGTACTGAATTTTCCGGGTTTTCGATATGGGAGTTGCATATATATGTTTGCTCATACAGGTACTACTCAATGTAGCAGAGATTTTGATGAGTAGTCAACTAGTGGTTGACATGTATACAAGATGAGTCTATAGTAAAAATATGGGTAAGCACAATTGTACTTCTTTATTTATCTAATTATATCTATATGGGAAAAAGAGCTGGTTTATTTTTTGGGTCAGTCAAGGCTGGTATGGATGATGCCAAGGAAAAGAGAGACGAAAAAAAGGCTGAACAAAAGAGAGTCCATGATGAGATAGAGAAGAAGGCGGAGTCTCATCATAACTCTTCTTCATAGTGTGAGACTGATTCTCCAAGCTAGCCCGTATTGGGCTAGTTATGCATATTTGAAATAAAGTGTGACATAGGATTGTATTAGATAGTAGCTATTGAGAATTACTGTATGGTGGAAATACCAACTGATGAAGCATTGGCTCGTGAGGTTCAGCAGGGAAAAACAGAAGCCTATACGGCCTTATTCAATCGTTATGAGCAAAAGATGCTTCGGTATGGGAGGCGGTTTTTATTTACCTACGAAGATCTTGAAGATGCGGTACAAGAAGTTTTTATCAAAGCATACCAAAATATTCAGAGCTTTCAGGTAGAAAGAAAATTCTCAACATGGCTCTATCGGATTGCACATAACACCTTTATCAACGTAATCAAAAAAAGGGGAAGAGAGCAGGTTAGCTTTTTTGATTTTGATACCTTGATCAATATTCCAACCAAACCATCGCCTACGCTTGAGGATGATTTGCTCAAAAAAGAGGATCGGGATGAACTTGAAAAAATGTTGATGGGTGTATCGCCCAAATATCGTGAAGTTCTGGTGCTATATTATTTTGAAGAAATGGAGTATAAAGAAATTGCTGAGGTGCTCGCGATACCGATTTCAACCGTTGGAGTTCGGATTGCCAGAGGTCGTGCAATGCTCAAAAAAGAAATTTCTAAATAAAGGGATATGGATGAAAAGTCAAAAAAATTACAAGATAAAATATTCGATGCCATCAAAAAGGGTGAAGTGGTCATGCGTCCGCGGTGGCATTTCGTATTGAAGACGATTCTCATAACACTTGGGGTCGTTATTCTATCGCTGGTCACGATTTACCTAACCAGTCTTATTATATTTGGACTTCGCGAGACTGGAATTATTTTTGCACCTGGTCTTGGTCTGAGAGGGTTATTCGTATTTGCTCGAGCATTACCATGGGTGCTAATTATATTAGTAGGAATATTTTTGATTGTGCTTGAACTGTTGGTAAAAAAATATTCATTTGCGTATCGAAAGCCGTTACTATTTTCTGTGTGTGGAATTTTGGCTGTAGTATGTATCACGGGTTGGGTATTGACGAGAACTCCCATGCATGGCGCAATTATGCAACGAATGGATCATTTCAATATTCCGGTTGTAGGTCATGCGTATAGAGATATTCGAGAACCTATGTTTCATGATGCGGAGATGGGGAAAATTATGGTGATAACCCCCATGGGTTTTGATATGGAAAATCCTAGAAAAGAAATAATTATTGTGTCAGTAACACCGAATACTCGGATATTTCGGCAGGTACAATTGAAGCGTGGAGATTATGTAATGGTTATTGGGCCTCGTATTGGAGATATGGTTGAGGCGTTTGGGATTAGAGAAATTCCAAAAATGAAATAAATTTTGATCCGATGTGGTAGTACTAATGTAACCCGGGGAAACAAGAAGCAACCTTAATCATAAAATCTACATCTATGAAATATGCGAAAATAGCTGCACTCGCAGCACTCCCAGTCTTGGGGCTAGGGGTATTGGGACTTTCTCAGACCGCTTCGGCACAGGGAGCGTTCGGTCGAATATTCAACAAAGCAACACCAGAAGAAATCGCGGCTCATCAGACAGAGATGTTTGCAAACCAGGCTGAACTGCTAGGTATTAGTGTGGGTGAGGTAAAACAGGCTTGGGCAGAGGGTAAAGGAATGAAAGAACTGATTGAAGAAAAAGGAATTGATGAAGAAGTGATAAAGACAAAAATGAAAACACAAGCTGAAGCGCGTATGAAGGAAGAATTACAGACATTGGTGAGTCAAGGAGTCATTACCCAGGCGCAGGCAGATACTCGATTAAGTACCATGCAGGCTAAGGCTGCAGAAATGAAAACTGGAATGGGCAAGGGTGGATCTGACAGACCGCATGAAGGGGGTTTCTTCGGAGGAAGATTCTAAGAGTGAGTACGTGTTGGAATAAAAAAAGTCCCGACTGTAAATCGGGACTTTTGTAATTTATCTATCTTTCGCATTCCGCATCTTTGCGTTCAATCACGTCTTTCCATCCTCGCTGTTTTGCAGTTTCAAATAATTCTTGGCTTGGGTTAAATGCGATCGGATGTTCGACGAGATTGAGGAAGGCGACATCTCCACTAGTATCACCAACACCGATTGATCCCTCGAGAGTGAGATTGTGTTCAGCACAAAAATTTTTAAGTGTAGTATCTTTAACTTCATATGACGGGAATACGACTTCTCCAGTATAGATTCCATCTTCTGAGCCATAGATCGTGCCGTACGCTTTATCGAATTTCCAATTATCTGTGAATACATCAACAACTTCACGAGGAGAACCGGAAATTGCAAGTAATACGTAATCTTTTCTCAGCCCTTCTATCAGATTTCTTGTATATACATATACATGCTCTGTTTTGTCAGCAACTACATATCGACTCACTTTTTCTATATCTTCAACTACTTTTCTTCGTATACGATTTTGATATGACTTAATAAGAGACTGCTCAAAATCTCGATAATGTCCACGTCGATTGATCCAGTCATCATGATATTCTTCAATTTCTTTGAGTACAATCGAAGGGAAAATATCATATTGGACAAGACCCTTAAAAAGTTCAAAATGAAGATTGGAACGGAATATCGTACCGTCAATATCAAAAACAGCTACTTTTTTCTTTTTTTCGTACATATGATACGGAGTGGAATATAAGGAGAATAGTATATACTAGAGCAATGTGTTTGGCAATATGAAAGGATCCACACCCGATAGAACCATCTGTGAAGATAGAACTATACGGGCGTGGATAACGACGCTTGGTCATCGAGGATTAGGCTGCTGCAAATCCTTTTCCAGAGCCCACATCATTCACCATCTCCCCAGGATTCGATTTGGGGAGTCGGTAAGTCATCGTGCCGGTTTTGCTCGAGAAGTCGTATTTCTCGATCAGAACAGACGGACTGTCATCGGTGATGCGGTAGCATCCTTCGATCCGCAGTTGATTCATCGACTTCGGGACCCACCCTACACTCGTGATAAGGAACGAATGTTGAACAGGTTCGTCGGTGACAGAATCTCTGCCGTAGAAGGTTTCCATGCACTCGCCGAAGAAGTCGCGAGACTTTGCGAGGCGGAGAATGAGGTCAGCTTCGCTCGGGTTTTGCTTGCCCTCAATCAGCATCGTAAACACATAGGCCATGCGGCCACTCTCTCCTTGGACGGCATTATTTATACGAACTCTTTTTCCAGGTATGCCGTAAAACCCAGAAGGATAGTAGCGTAGCACGTTATATGGTGTGAGAAAATATGTAGATGTGTATATGTTACTTTTTGCAAAAATTGTCGTATACTATACAAGAATTATAACCGATCTATATGGCTATAGGTTTTTTTGAGGAAAAGTTGCTAAGTGCACAAAAAGGCAATCAAGCAGCTTTTGGCGAAGTGTATGATGGATTTGTAAAAAAACTCTACGATTATTCATTTTTTAGAATTAAAGATAAACAAGCCGCAGAGGATATTGTATCGGACACTTTTATGAAAGCACTTGAGCATGTGGGATCGTTTGACCCGACCAAAGGGAGCGCCGCTTCCTGGCTCTATCGCATTGCAAGAAATACACTTGTTGATTACTATCGGTCACACAAAAAAACCACGCAGTTTCCTGAGGATTTCGACATTGCTGATACGTCAAGTTTGAAAATAGACATGGAGAATAAGGATATGTTGTATAAAGTCGAACATGCGCTGCAAAAACTTTCAGAAAAAGAACGTGAAATTATTGTATTGCGTGTGTGGGATGAACTCTCATATAAAGAAATTGCTCAAGTATTAGGGAAGAGTGAGGCAAGTCTGAAAATGGCTGCTTCACGAGCACTGAGAGCGCTTCGAACACAATTACCAATAGCCCTCTATATTGCGCTGTTACTCCAGTTGAAATAATGCGTAGTACTGTTGTAAGGATATCCAATGTTTAACTATAATTTAGTCGTCAGTATGGAAAAAAATATTCAGCACATATTAGAAGAGCTCTACATGATAGATTCTGAGCTCAGAAACCACGAAATAGAAATCGCACAGATTATCGAGAGTATGATAAAAAATAAACCCAATACGCAATTTGATGAACAGTTTGCTCGTGAACTCAAAACACGCGTACTTGAGAAATTCTCACATGCATCAATGGAGGAAAAGAAACCAATATTTTCATTTTTCAAATCCAGATTGGTATACACATTAGGTGGCGCACTTGCAACTCTCATAATTGCACTTCCGGTAGTCTATCTGAGCTCCAATTTATCCTCACAGGTTATGGATAATAGTTTTACTAGAGGTACCCGTGTGGTAAAGGCTGCTGCCAATGCTTTTGGTCCACTGGATCCTATTACCTTGAATTGGAATGCGAGTGGTAATGCTGAAAGTGCCCAAGCCAATGCTGGGGTCGCAAATATGGCATTCGGCATGGGAGGAGAGAGTGCAAAAATAGCTGCGACTTCTCTCATCTATAACCCAGTCTACGTTAATTACGATTTTGATTTGATAGGTGAGCTTCCTCAATTGAGTGAAACTGTCGAGGTATTGAAACGTGAATCGGGTCTTGACGCTGCAAAACAGTACGCGAGTGTACTTCAGAAATTGCAATTAGGCGTGTTCGATCTCTCCAAATTAAGAAATACATATGTTCAAAATTTTTCGCTTGCTGAGGATAGGAACCAGGGCTACGTTGTAAATGTGGATATGGTGGGTGGTGTAGTATCGATTTCTGAGAATTATAGTAAATGGCACGCAATCCCTACAGAGTATGATTGCAGAATGGGTGGTTGTGGAGTTGACCCCAACAGAATTACTATTGATGAAGTTCCTTCGGAAAGTGAATTGGTGAATATTGCCAACGACTTCTTGGCGGAATATGGAATTGATATGAGTGAATATGCAGAGGGAAAAGTGGATACCAGCTGGAAGATTGGATATGAAAGAGCAGAGGATAAGGGTGAGTTCTATATTTCGAATATTCATACAGTCCTGTATCAATTCATGATCAACGGTAAGCCAGTATATGAGGAATATGGTGGAATAATGGGGATCCGCGTGAATATCAATGTGAAAGAGATGAAGGTAACCGGTGTTGAGGGAATTATGACTAAAACGTTTAGTGGGTCGGACTACACAGGGGTTACTGACGAGACACGTCTGAAAGCAATGATTAAAAAAGGCCGAATGGCAGTATATGCCGAACCTACGAAGACGGTTGATGTAGTGCTTGAAAACGCGCGCATAGGGTATATGCAAAAATGGCAGTATAATGAGAGTAATGGAAACTCAAGTGAACTTTTTGTCCCAGCCCTAGTACTCGATGTAAAAGATTTTGAGTCGCTACAGAGTGAAGGATTGTGGCAGAATACGGTTATTATTCCGCTTGCAGACGAAATGCTGACCGAGCTTGAAAAACAGTCAGAAGAGCCGATTCATATCATGCCATACGACCCAACGATTATGAAGGACGCGGTGATTAATCCTGTGCCCATGTCAGAGCCGGCAGTCGAGCCAAGAATGTAGCAAGAATAAAAAACACACGGTTGAATATCGTGTGTTTTTATGCTAGTCTGTTACCATACTATGCACCCAAACTTCTGGAAATATTTTGCAATCGTGAGTATAGCAGCAACTTGTGTTGCTACTATCGTGACGTGGCTACTCTGGCCATCGAGCTCAACTGAATCTGAAACAAGGAACTTTACTCAGAAAAATGAAGTGGTTGAAGAAAAAGTAGAAAAAGAGCCTATAATTCCAGGAAAAGATAGACTCACCCTACTTGCAGCAGGGGATATCATGCTCGATCGCACCATGCTATTACTTGCTCAAAAAAATAATGATTTCGGTTATGCGTTTCAGATGATTTCCTCAACATTGAGCCAGGCTGATCTTCGAGTTGCAAATCTTGAGGGGCCTATCACTACGAATAAATCAATTTCAAATGGCGAAGGAGGGGCGAGATTTAGTTTTACCTTTTCCCCAAAAGTAACTTCATCGCTCAAAACAAACTTTGATGTAGTAAGTCTGGCGAATAATCATACGACCAATTTTGGGTTTGAAGGTCTCGAACAAACACATGAATTTCTTGATAGCGCGGGGATAGGTTGGTTTGGTGACCCGAATAATCGGCGAGGAGAAAAAATATCAGAAATCATGGAAAAAAATGGGATCAAAATCGGGTTGGTCGGATACCACCAGTTGGTGGAAACTGGCTTTGAAAATGTTATTACTGAAGTGAAAAAAATCCGTCCACATGTTGATGTGGTTATTGCTTATCCACACTGGGGAATTGAATATGTCACTCATACTCCGTCGATGCTTCAGAAAAAAGAAGGTCATGCGCTTATTGATGCGGGGGTTGATATAGTTATTGGCGCACATCCACATGTAATTCAGCCAATTGAGATGTATCAGGGTAAGCCAATCTTTTATAGTTTGGGAAATTTTGTGTTTGATCAGTACTTTTCTCTTGAGACTATGCAGGGGCTTTTACTCAATATCTTGTTGGAAAAGACCACCGCAAGTGTCGAAGCAGAGATACGACTAATGCCTATTCATATAAGTAGAGAGAGTCAGCCTGCACTTACAGGTACGATTGAACGGGATTCAATACTGGCCTCAGTTGCGCGAGCGTCGATTGGTGATAGATTTTTCATAGAATCGATAGAAAAGGGTGTGCTCGCAGTGAGTATATTTAAGGATGATACAAAAACTGTTATGCCAATGAAATAATATTGAGACTTGAGATGTAGTATCAGTATACTACTCAAATAATTTATTTTCTTATCGAATATTTATATGAAAAGAATGTATATTTTACTAGCAGGACTCCTACTCATTGGTGCAGGATGTTCATCGTATGTAGAGACGGGTACGCGATCAGAATCACCTGACTCCGTGGGTGGGGCAAAAGAAGTATCGCCAGAGGGAAATACAGTTGACAATAAAGCATCTGGGGATACGGTAACAGGAGATATAATGTTTACCCTTGAAGATGTTGAAAAGCATGGTTCAAAAGATGATTGTTATACTGCGGTGCGTGGTTCAGTATATGATGTAACTGCATGGATTTCGAAACATCCAGGAGGTGAAAAGGCGATACTGTCTATATGCGGAAAGGATGGTACGGCACAGTTCGAGGGAAAACATGGTGGACAACCACGACCTGAAAACGAACTTAGTTCATTTAAAATAGGTACACTTACTCAATAAATATCGCATAGTTAAAATAAATTATGCCAAAGTTTTTTAGTGAATTCAAAAAGTTTGCAATGCGTGGGAATGTGATGGACATGACGATTGGTATTATTGTAGGTGGAGCGTTTGGCAAAATAGTAACCTCACTCGTAAACGATATTATCATGCCACCACTAGGATTACTGATTGGTGGGGTAAATTTCAAGGATCTAAAAGTAGTGTTAAAAGCCGCCGAAATGGGCACCGCAGGAGAGATCATAAATCCAGAAGTTGCATTTAATTATGGTGCGTTTATTCAAAACATTATTGATTTTCTCATTATTGCTCTTGCAATCTTTGTGATGGTTCGAGTGATAAATAAGCTCGCAAAAAAAGAGGATCCGAAACCTACAACTCCACCAAAACAGGAAATATTGTTGGAAGAAATCCGAGATTTGCTCAAGAAAAAATAAGCTTGTGTACCGATACTATTTGAACTATACTACAAAAGCCCTATTACGGGCTTTTACGTTATATCTATGAAAGCGGCGGAATTATTGGTGAAGGCACTTGAGCATGAAGGTGTCACCTATATCTTTGGGATACCTGGAGAAGAAAATTTGGATTTTCTGGAAGCATTGAGCCATTCTTCAATCAAGCTTATTGTTACACGGCATGAACAAAGTGCGGGTTTTATGGCTTCGACCTACGGGCGGCTTACAGGCAAAGTGGGGATTTGTCTCTCAACACTTGGTCCGGGCGCGACCAATTTGGTAACCGCTGCCGCATATGCAGAGCTTGGTGCTATGCCTATGCTTATGATTACTGGGCAAAAACCAATAAAGAAAAGTAAACAAGGACATTTTCAGATTATTGATACGGTTCAGATGATGCGTCCACTGACTAAATTTACCAAACAAATAGTGCATGCAGAAAATATCCCAAGTCTGGTACGCGAATCTTTTAGAATTGCGATAGAGGAGAGACCCGGTGCGGTACATCTAGAGTTACCAGAAGATATTGCAGCGGAAGAAGTCGGTGAGCGAGCGTTGTTTGAAATTAATCAACTAAGACGTCCTGCAGCAGAAGAAAAGGCAATTACTCGCGCAGTTGAAATGATCGAGCACGCAAAAAATCCTTTAATTTTGATTGGTGCTGGCGCAAATCGAAAATTAGTAAGTAAATTACTTCTGCAATTTATTGAAAAAACAAAGATACCATTTTTTACGACTCAAATGGGGAAAGGAGTAATCGATGAATCTCATCCCCTGTATATTGGGTGTGCTGCATTGTCAGGGAATGATTATGTGCATTGTGCTGTTGATCGAGCAGACATGATTATCAATGTGGGGCATGATGTTATCGAGAAACCGCCATTTTTCATGAATAAAGAACAATCGGTGATTCATGTTAATTTTTGTGCGGCACGTATTGATAGTATTTATTTCCCACAATGGGAAGTGGTAGGAGATATTGGAAACGCGCTCTGGCAGATGACAGAAAAAATCTCACCTCAGCAATGGGATACGAGTTACGCGCTCAAAGTAAAGGCAAAGTTAGACGAACACATGGCACGCGAAATGAATGGGGACTCCTTTCCACCAAAGCCCCAATCAATAGTGAAAACGGTGCGAGAAGTATTGCCACGGGACGGTATTTTGTCTCTTGATAATGGGATGTACAAATTATGGTTTGCACGGTATTTCAAGACATATGAGAGAAACACCATTCTCCTTGATAACGCGCTCGCTACAATGGGTGCGGGATTACCCGCTGGTATTGCGGCAAAATTGGTAAATCCAGAAAAAAAAGTGTTAGTTGTGGCGGGAGATGGTGGATTCATGATGAATTCGCAAGAATTGGAAACCGCACTGAGATTGAAGCTTGATCTGGTTATCCTAATTCTCAATGACAATGGATATGGCATGATCAAGTGGAAACAAAAGAGCCAAAAGATGGTGGATTTTGGTTTGAGCTTCAATAATCCTGATTTTGTAAAATATGCTGAGAGTTATGGAGCCAGTGGTTATAGAGTGTCAGAGACTGAATCTCTGAAATCATTATTAGAAAAAACACTCGTATCATCAGGAGTGCATATAATTGAAGTGCCGATTGATTATAGTGAAAATTACAAAGTGTTTACTAGGGAATTACAGGAAAAAATTTGTCCAGTTTAATATTACGTATATGCCTATTATCTCTCATAATCCAGCGACTGGCCAGGATATACAGAAGTTTGAAGAATTGACTGATGTGAAAATCAAAGAAAAAATTGCAAAAGCTACAATAGCTTTTCAGGTGTACAAAAAAACATCCATTACGAAACGAGCGGAACTACTTCGAAAAGTCGCGGTACATTTGCGAGAACATAAGACAGAGTACGGAAGATTAATTACTGAGGAAATTGGGCGTCCTATTACTCCATCGATTGCGGAAATTGAGAAGTGTGCGTGGGTGTGCGAATATTATGCTGACCACGGAGAACGTATGCTTGAAAAAGAAGTTATTCAAACAGAAGCAAAAGAAAGTTATGTGACGCTCGAACCGCTGGGAATTGTATTTGCGGTCATGCCTTGGAATTTTCCATTCTGGCAGGTACTTCGGTTCGCTGCACCGGCTATTATGGCTGGAAATGTGGCACTGCTCAAACATGCATCAAGTGTACCACGATGCGCTGAGGCACTTGAAAATATTTTTCTTGAATGTGGATACGAAGAAGGAATATTTCAGAATTTATTTGTAAGCGGAAGACGAATTGAAATTATTATTCGTGACTCGCGTGTAAAAGCAGTAACCCTTACGGGAAGTGAATGGGCGGGTAGAAAAGTCGCAGAAATCGCAGGAGATGAGATTAAGCCATCAGTATTAGAATTGGGTGGGAGTGATGCATTCATTGTGCTTGCAAGCGCAGATATCGAAAAGGCAGCAAAAATAGCCACAGCTGCACGACTACAGAATTGCGGGCAGAGTTGTATTGCTGCAAAAAGGTTTATTATAGAAGAATCTGTATACGATAAATTTTTGGAAATTTTTATTGCTGAGTTTAAGACATATATCCCCGGTGATCCTACCAAAGAAGATACAAAAATTGGACCAGTTGCGTCGCAATCAAGCTTGGAAGATGTTGAAAAACAAGTATTAAGTTCGATTGAAAAAGGGGCCAGTGCTGTTGTCGGGGGTGCTCGTATTGCAAATGGAGGGTATTTTTATGCCCCTACCATCTTGATTAATGTGGCACCAGGTATGCCTGCATACGATGAAGAGATTTTTGGACCAGTCGCATCAGTTATCAAGGTAAGGGATGAGGAAGAGGCAATTCGTGTGGCAAATGATACGCGATTTGGGCTTGGATCATCGCTGTGGTCGAATGATGTGGAGCAAGTCAGGCGTATCATTCCTCAGATCGAAGCTGGTAGTGTATTCGTAAATGGAATGGTAAAATCAGACCCCCGACTTCCTTTTGGTGGAGTAAAGAAGTCAGGAATTGGTCGTGAACTCTCATATTTCGGGCTTCGTGAATTTGTGAACGTAAAAACAGTTTCAATTGATTGAATCAAGGCTGAAACTCAAGACAAATTATGATATACTTATGGCAGATTTGCATTAAAGCCTTAACTTTTGAGTTTCTAGCTTTGACTTTGAAATATGGCTGTTGATAAAAAAAATATTGCTCAAATATTCGCCAAATCTTGCCGCAGGTCAATCTTAGAAATGACCGCGAATGCCGGTAGTGGACATCCAGGCGGATCACTGTCATCAATTGATTATCTTTCGGCACTCTACACGTCAATAATCTCACAAACAGGTGAGCCGGTGTTTATTTCCAATGGCCACATTTCACCCGCCGTGTATTCAATATTGGGCGAGCTTGGTTGGATTTCAAAAAAAGAAGCAATCAAAAACTTTAGAAAAATGGGCTCAATATTTGAAGGGCATGTAACCAGGCATGTTCCAGGGGTGTGGTATGGTACGGGTCCCCTGGGGATAGGTCTTAGCGTTGCTTGTGGTACAGCACTTGGCTATAAGATAAAGAAACACAAACAAAAAGTATATGCTCTTATTGGTGATGGTGAGGCAAATGAAGGACAAATTTACGAAGCCATGAATTTTGCACACAAATATAAGCTCGATAACTTGATTGTCGCAATGGATTTCAATCAGGTGCAACTTTCTGACTCGATTCGCAACATCATGCCGTACAATCCGGTTGAGATATTCAAAGCTGGTGGATGGAATGTGCTTGAGATTGACGGGCATAATTATGACGATATTTTTGAGGCACTAGAAATTGCACAAAACCAAAACGGCTTTCCAACATATATCTGCGCAAATACAATCATGGGTAAGGGGGTCGATTTTATGGAAGAAGAAGGTAAGTTGCGCAAAGCAACATGGCATGGCAAGGCACCAACCAGTGAACAAATTACCACAGCAATAGATACATTGATACTTTCAGCTGATGAGGAGCAGGTATTACGCAAATTTAGAAAAAATGTAGCTGGTAAGCCATATCATTTTTCTCCTGAAGAATTTGGTACCAAGACAAAAATACGAACAGGAAAGGCAAGGGTAAACGGAGGAGAAGTTCTCACTGATTGTAGAAGCGCATATGGAGCAGCATTAGTTGATTTGGCAAAACTCAATAAGAATATTATTGCCTTGACTGCTGATCTCGGTGGGTCTGTAAAAACTGATGGTGTACAAAAAAACTTTCCGGATCGGCATATCGAATGTGGGGTTGCAGAACAGCTGATGGTTTCAGCCAGTGCTGGATTGGAAATCGCAGGGTTTGTGCCATTCTGTTCAACATTTGGAGTTTTCATGACAAGCAGAGCAAAAGATCAGGCCCGGGTGAACGATATCAATCGAACAAGTGTAAAAATGGTAGCTACTCATTGTGGACTTTCAGTAGGTGAGGACGGTTCGACTCACCAAGCAATTGATGATTCAGCTTCAGTTGTTGGATTCTTCAATACCATGCACCTCGAGCCTGCTGATCCTAATCATTGTGATCGATTGGTACGTTTTGCAGCATCTCACGAGGGAAATGTCTATATGCGTATGGGTAGGCACAAAATACCCATTCTCATGAAAGATAATGGAAAACCATTTTTCGATGAAAAATATGAGTACGTGTATGGGAAAACTGATATACTTAGAAAAGGTGATCAGATAACACTGGTAGCAATTGGCGGAGTCGTGAGTGAAGCGTTTCGTGCGTGGGAACAATTGAAACAACAGGGGATTTCAGTAGAATTAGTGATTGCAAGTTCGATAAAATTGTTCGATAAAACACTGTTTGATTCAATTCAAAAAACCAACGTAGTACTTACGGTTGAAGATCATAATCCCTATTCAGGATTGGGTGCTATGCTCTCACGAGAGTGTGTGTTACGGGGTCTGGAGATAAAACAATTCGAGAGTCTGGGGGTACGAGAATACCAGCTTTCAGGCACTGCTGAGGAGCTGTATGAACGAGCAGGTATCAATGCCAGCTCTATTGCAAAGAAAATTAAGGATATGATACACTAATTCTCGGTAAAAATAATCCCGGGCCTATACCAAAATTTGAAATTACAATACCTAAAGCGGAGGACTGGAAAATGATCAGAGATCTAAGGCTTGAAGCTCTCGAAAAAGAACCACGAGCATTCAAAGGTTCTCTCAAACAAGAAATAAAATTGACTGATGCTGATTGGCAAAATAGAATTATTAATTCATGTGTTCCGAATGCACATGAATTTTTTATTATTGCAAAGTATGAGGGTAAAGTAGTCGGAATTGTAGGCGCAAGTAAGAAAGAGGAAAACAACTGGGTACTAAAAGAGGTGTACGTACGAGCGGGTTATCGTAAGCAAGGAATTGGAACAACATTGCTCGAAGCGATGATGTGGAAACTTGATCACCTCTACGGCGCAAAAAAAATCGAACTTATAGTGAATACCAAGCAAGATGCAGCGATTGATCTATACAAAAAATGCGGATTTATTGTCGCGGGTACACTTGAAAATCAAGAGTCTGGCGATGGTAATGTATATACCAAATTTGTAATGTATCGAAATGTATGTACAATTGAGAGCAAAATGACCCAACCGTGGAGTCAAATTTTTGGCTTAAATTAGAAAAATAAAAAAACTGGTAGTGAGCCAGTTTTTTTGTATCAATTTTTAATGTATATGGAGGTGTGCGACATCCTGTGGGACATCACCACTGGTTCCTGGTTTTGTATGACTGTAATAGCGCGCAGCAAGGAAAGTAGTGATAGGAACGGCCAGAATAAGAGTAATACTCCCGATGATCATACGGATTACTTCTTCCATAATGATTTCGCTATTGAGAGTAATCCATATGGGGCGAGTATATACTTTGAATAACAATAGAAGCGGGAGTGACGCGCCTGTGTATGCTAGTACTAATGTATTTACAAGAGAGAGAATATGTTCTCTTCCCACGCTTGATCCGCGTTTGTACAATTCTTTGGTATTAAGATCAGGATTTGCATAGTGTATTTGCTCGACTACCGCCGCCTGTGCAGTGGTAATATCGTCCAGGATTCCAAGGACACCGATGATGATACCCCCAAGTAATAATCCCTGCAGATTGATTGACGTGCCTGGTGCAAATTGCAGGTAGAATGCCTCTTCGGTGCCGAGACCAAACAAGTGCGTGAATGTTACAAAAAAATAGGATAACGTGAGAGAAATTCCAATTGAAATGATCGTACCGATAAATGCGAGCGTGGTTCTTCGATGGAATCCATGCGCGATATAGATTGAGGTTGCGGCAATAACTGTAGTCCCAATAAGACTAATTAATAGGGGGTTATTACCAGCAAGAATGCGCGGGACAATAAACCAGATAATGACGAGAAAGCTAGTTCCCAATCCGACAAACGCACGTATTCCGTGTAGCCTTGTAAGAACAACAACGATAATGACAAAGATTGAAAGTACGATCCACAAAGCATTCAGTCGATATACATCATTGATATAATATTGCACTTCATCGCCAACAACACTTTTACCAATAAGTAAGGTATCTCCTGGTTCGAGTTTCCTCGTGTGAGCTTCATTGAGTGGTATTTCATTGCTTACTACTACAAGCGTATTTTTATCGGTCCCAGAAATTATTTTTACCTCGAGTTCTTGGACGTACATTTCACTTCCTGGCCCATATCCTCTATTTTCTTCCTCACTGATAATTTTGGTGATTCTTCCTTTATAAAATTCATCAATTGTCTCAAGAGGGCTCTCTGCTTCAGTATTTTCGGATGGAAAGGAGAAGGAAGTATCAGCCTCAATAGCCTCACCAACCGAACCCGGCAGGGGCGCACTATGCGTGATAATAGGACTTAGTAAATAACAAAAAATAATCAAAATAAGCATTTTTTTCATATATGTAGGTTAATTACAATATCCAGTATAGTCTATTATAGCAATTTTTGCGATGTATCAATATCCTAGTATTTTAAATCCTCTTTAGGTATACTAATCACGATTTTTATTCGCGGGTATAATTATTATGTTCGTATGAAGAAAATGTTGATAGGTATGGGAATAGTGCTAGGCATGTTTATTTTATTTATTTGGTGGGGCAGCACTATCGAAACACCACATAAAGAATCTGCTACTGTGGCCGAAGTACTGAATGAAAATTTTACCTCTGAAAAAGGAAATTTTTCAATTCATTTTGAAGGAATGCCGCAGTATACCCCCGGTACACTGACCATGACTACAGGTGAGACATATCCTACACACCTATATCAATATAAAGCCGTAGATGAAAGTATCTGGCAAGTATTTTATACAGAATATCCGGAAAGCACTGACATATCAAATCCAGAAAATGTATTATTGAATACTGTAAGAGGAACTGAGAGCTCGGTTGCGGGAAAAATTATCTCAACTGAGACTGGGACATATCAGGGGTTTCCTTCAGTAGACTATGTGATCAATATTCCTGAACAACAGTATGTATTCAAAGGAAGAAACATTATTAATGGTCGGAAACTATACTCAGTGGGATATATCTATGATGAAGGCAAAGAATTGCCTTCAAAGAGTTTCTTCGACTCATTGAAAATTGTAAAATAATACAAATCATTATAAACAAAAAACCGAGTGAGATACTCGGTTTTTTATCTTCTTGATTATTGGGCTGCTTTCACAGAATCACACATATCCTTATAATCAATACTAGCATTTTCGAAGTTTCCTTCAGAGCTGATACCATGACATGCGATGAATTTTCCATTTATTTCTTTCACTTTGAGCCATGCTGTTCGGTTGACTTGTGTTGCCCAACTTGGATCAGGACCTACGGTAAAGGTTGCTTCATCACCTGAAGAAGTTTTTGATACTACTCCAGGGTAGGTTGCCTCAAGGAACTTCTGTTCATGTGCAACTGCTTCGTCGGCATTCGATACGCCGGGCACCACTCGAAGTGCAAAATAGTTCGAACTCCAGTCATAGATATAGAATTTACCACTACTGTCGAGTGTACATTTCCATGTTTTGTCTGGAGGGCAGGTTACCTGGATACCGATTTCGTTATCAACAAGTGTATTGCGGTATTCATTTCCTTTTTCAGTATTTGGAACATCTTTTGTTTGTGCGCCAGTTGATTGACCGAGGGACCAATCAGTCGTCTCAGGCATAGAGGTACTGCCCTCATCTGTGGTCGCAGTTTCGGTGTCTGTCGTGATCGAGTCAGTAGTATTCATGTCTGACGGTGTTTTGCTACATCCAGCGCCGATCAATAAGAGGGCTGCTGCAGCGAGTACAGTATAGCTCATTTTCTGCATAGAGAAATACAGTTAATAAATAATATACTCATCGTAGCATATAAGAAAAGAGTACTGCAATACCCTGCTGTACACAGCAGTGAATAATTGATTCTATTTAGATCCTGATAAAGCTAATGTATCACAGTAATGCATCGCATATTCGCCGAGTAATTCACCAACCGGAACCTTGGTTTGTTCACAGTACACACCAATAGGACCAACATTAACTTCACATATGACCGTCTTGCCACGAGAACAGAGGAGGTCAATTCCTGCGTACGTTGCGCCGACCGCCTGGGTTGCGGCTATTGCCATATCAATTTGTTCTGGCGAAAGTGTAATATGAGTAGCTTTACCACCGTGAGAAATGTTTGGGGTTACATTTTTTTTGTTCGTTTTTTTTGCTGATTCAACGACCTTATCACCAATAACAGTACATCGTAAACAATAGAATTCGCGAGTATCATCACCAAAGAAAGGTTCGAGCATGAGTGGACTATAGGTGAAATTTTGGTCTAGTTTATAGGGGATATGCATGATCCCCATAATGATGATTAGTAGAGCGATAACAAATAAAGCAATTAGGGGGTATAGGTTGAAAATAAGAGGGATAAGTGAAAAAATACATAATCCGATAACAATGGATGCGTATAATCCAAGACTACCTGAAATTGAGAGCCCCTTTTCTGTGTCTCGTACCTGAATTTTTCTCCATGATCCGTCAAGATACTCAAAAAAGTCAGTTGCAGTTCTTTTGAGTAATTTTACTCCTCGTCCTGATTCTGAATTATGAAATTTTCCAACGTAAAGCGCATTTTCTTCCATAGATTGCCAAAGTTCAGTACGATTGGTGATTGGAGCATCAGGGAGTACCGGCAGATTCCTTGCACGTAGAATTCGCTTTGTCTCAAATTTATCGTCAGCAATATGTACTGCTTTTGTGTTGAGAAAGGGGACACATGATTCAAGATGATCGAGTCCTATTTCCCATGATTTACGTTGAGGTAGAATTCTGGTGTTATGGTAGATAACAAGCTGGATGTGGTGTTTTTTTACAAATGCCTGTGCTTCTTCGCGTGAAGTAAATCTGCACATGGAGGGTGTTATTTTTAGGAGTCTATACTTGCCGCTTTGTCTGATCGAACGATACAGACCTCGCACAAAGATAGTTATACCTTTATCAAATTGATAGAGCCAGGTTGGGACATACACTGCAATGGATTGTTTTGGTCTCATAGGTTGTATCAGTTCAAAACGGTACTAATTATAAAATAGGTAAGCAATATCGACAAGTATGTACCGAACTTACCTTCCATGGTGGAAATTTGGCTAGTTTAAAACTAAAAGAGAGCTTTGAAGCTCTCTTTCGTAGGCACACTGCGCCATCTGGCTCGGGCGGCTGGACGACGTTAGAACCGTACTATCCAGGAAATACCAGTAACTAGTTAAAATTGACGACAAAATTATACATTCCCATACTGCACAGCCCTTGCAGCATACCCTTCTCTGGAGTGCCCAGATCAATAATTTCCTCACCCGTCTGAGGCAGAATTTTTTGATAACCAATTGATCGAATAACCAACGCCGCCGAACAATCGTATGTGCCATTTGTCTTCACAATCAACTTGGTTGGGATGTTTGCTTGTGCGGGAGATACTTTGGGCGAATACCCACCTCGAGCGGTTATCGTGACGTATTGGACACCATCTCTTATTTCAACATTTTGTGCAGACTGATCACCAGTCGAATCAGAGTCCTCTCTTGATTGTCCAAAAAATACAATGCCAATGCCTATGATAAGTACGATCGTGATGATAATTGAGATAGTTTTATTCATACGGTGATTATATAGTAAATAACGGAGGAATAATTCCGAGCCCAGCAAGCCCAGCGAGAAGTGCAAACAATCCAAGGCCGATTACAACCACTCCTGCCGATTTAAAAAATAGCGGCGCATTTTTTCCGTGTGCAAATGATGCGGATCCGAAAGAAAGAAGTAGAAGCATTGGTAACGTTCCAAGAGCAAACGCAAACATGATAAGAAGTCCGGACATAAACGATCCGCTTCCTAGTGCGGAAACCTGCATTGACTGCGTAAACCCGCACGGCAAGAAAAATGTAGCGAAGCCGATGATGAGCGGCGTGAGAGTCTTGTGCTCCATTTTTCTGAAGAAATTAAAGATTCCTGAAGGTAACGCAACTTTATTTTTTGCAAGCACTCCAATTAAATTTAAACCGAGCAATAGCATTACAACAGAAGCTAAAATTCCCAGAATTGTCGTAAAAGTAACATTGATACCGATTGCACTGCCGACCGCTCCGAGAACTCCGCCTAATACAGCAAAACTAACCAATCTTCCTGTATGGAAAAGCAAGAACGTTTTTGTATCGCTTACAGTGTCCTGAGATACTTTGGCTGAAAGGGACAAGACCAAACCGCCAACGATGGCGAGACAACTTGATACCGAGGCGATAAGACCAATGATAAAACTTGTGACCGGGGTCGTTTGTCCGCCAATACCGAGATTGAGAATTCCCGATTTTTGCAAAAGAAAGAATACCGCGAGAAACGCAAGCCCTATCGGTACAGCTTGCCAAATAACGTCAGTACTTTGTTTTTCTCTGATAGACTTTTCCACCGATACCTTGTATCCATTTGCTTTAATTTTTTCTGTCAGGACTTGGGCCAATACTTCAGGGCTTTGATCGCTATCGGTTTCAATTTCAACAATCTCTCGTTTTAAATCGACGCGCGCGTTCTGTATACCACTGTGTTCATTCAAAACATCTTCAATGAAAATTTTACATGAAGCGCAATGCGTGCCGGAAACATGGAATGTATATGTTTTCATACTGTATTTGTAGAGAGTAGTGTATCACACTATAACTTTTTACTTTTTATTCGTAATGAATTCGACACAACAGAGACACTCGACATTGCCATAGCGAAGCCGGCAAAAACAGGATTCAGGAGCCAGCCGAATACCGGATACAGAACTCCGGCAGCAAGAGGAATGCCGATGATGTTATAGATAAACGCCCAAAAGAGATTCTGCCTAATCCCTCGCATGGTTATTTTTGAGAGCTTGATTGCCTTTACGAGCTTTGAAATATCTCCACCAAGAAGCGTGATGCCGGCCGACTCTATCGCTACATCAGTTCCTGTCCCCATCGCAATACCTACATCGGCTTGTGCGAGTGCGGGGGCATCGTTTACTCCGTCACCTGCCATAGTCACCACTCGACCTTGTGATTGAAGCTCTTGTATCTTTTCGAGCTTATCATGTGGTAGCACGTGGGCAACAACATCATCAATGCCAACAAGCGACCCAATGTACTTAGCGGCTTTTTGATCATCACCGGTAAGCATAACCACGTTGATTCCAAGTTTGCGGAGATTCTTTACTGCTTCGATTGATTCCGGTTTTATTTCATCCGCAACCATCACAAAACCAAGCACTTTCTCCGATGTTGCAAGAATGACCGGTGTTTTGCCTTGTGAAGTAAACACATTCAATTTTGTCGTATCGAATGAAACTTTTAGATGACTTATGAGTTTTGTGTTTCCGATAAAATATTCTGTCCCGTTCACTGTCCCCTTAAGCCCTTTGCCTTGTATTGCTTCAAAATTTGAGACTTCTTGCAGAGTTATTTTTCCCTGCCTGCCGGATTTCGGCGAGCTCACTCGAGTCGCAGGCAGGTCCCGTGCATAGTTCAAGATCGCGTGAGCAATAGGATGTTCTGATTTTTTTTCAAGCGACGCCAGAATCGATATGAATTCATCGTCTTTTAACTTTGAAAAATTTTGGATATCGACGAGCGTCGGCTTGCCACGGGTTATGGTACCTGTTTTATCAACTACAACTGTATTTACCTTATGGAGTTTTTCGAGCGTTGCCGCATCTTTGATCAGAATGCCCTCTTTTGCCCCTTTCCCAACGCCGACGATAATGGCCGTCGGAGTAGCAAGACCGAGGGCACACGGACACGCAATGACCAGAATGCCTACAAACGAAACGAGACCAAATGACAGCGCTTGAGAGAAACCTAAATACTGGTACCCAACAATGAGCCAAGCACCGAGAGTGAGAAAAGCGATAACCAAAACAATGGGTACAAAGACTGAAGAAATTTTGTCTGCAAGTGCCTGGATTGGAGCCTTGCTCCCCTGCGCATCTTCAACCATCTTGATGATCTGGGCGAGGAGTGTTTCTGATCCAACTTTTGTTGCTTTGAATGTAAACGAACCATTGGTATTGATTGTTCCCGATACAACACCGTCTCCAATCTTTTTCTGTGCTGGCATCGGTTCCCCTGTGACCATGGATTCATCAACAAAAGAACTGCCGTCTGTTATCACGCCGTCTACGGGAATCTTTGCACCAGGCTTCACGATAAGCAGGTCGCCATGTTTTACCTCATTGACCGATATTTCTACTTCTTTACCGTCGCGGATAACCAGTGCTGTCTTGGCTTGCAAATTAAGAAGTTTTTCTATAGCGTCACCCGTCTTTATTTTCGATCGAGCTTCCAAATACTTACCGAGGGCGATAAAAGTAATAACCACGATCGTCACATCGTAGTATTGATACTCAACATTTATAAAAGGACTCAGCGTTTCCTCGAGAGCCGTAACTGCAAAACTGTATAAAAAGGCGGCAGTAGTTCCGATACCAATGAGCGTATCCATATTTGCCTTGCCATATCGGAGAAATCTATAAAAACCAAGGAGATACGGCTTGCCTACAACAAAGAGAATGTATGTCGCAAAAATAGGAAGGAGGTGGTGGAAGAACTCCTTGAGTGTATAACTCATTGCAGGAACTGCGCGATACTCTGCAAGAATGTCCCAACCCATGACGAGTGCAGCAAAAATTGCGAGAGGAGTAGCTGAGAGAACTTTAATTCTCATGTCGGCAACTTCTGCGAGCTTTTCCTTCTTTGACTGATTAAGTCCCAAGTGAGCCGCATGTTCTTCAGGAGACATACCCATTTCACCTGCACTGAGTGGAACCTCCAGTGAATAGCCCAACGGCTCGATGTGTTTGGAGAGATCGTGAGGATTCGTCTTTGACGGATCAAAAGAAATTTTTGCTTTCTCAGTGCCATAGTTGACCTCTGCTGACTGTACCCCTTCAACTTTTTTGAACGTCTTCTCGATGACCGAGGAGCATGAGGCACAATGCATGCCTTTTACTTTGTACGTTTGTGTATACATACTATGTATAGTAATGAATGGTGAATGTATCAAACCAGTGTATCAAACTATTTTCTTTTGAGTTTATACACCTTAATAATTTCAGCCTTTGCTTTAGCTTCTTGTCCGGATTTCATTTGGTGACTCACGCAGTGATCCAGGTGATTTTCCAAAAGTAAGTCCTCAACATTCGACAAACCTTGTTTTACTGCTGATGTTTGCGTGATCACATCAATACAGTAGGTATCGTTTTCGACCATTTTTTGAAGCCCGCGTACTTGCCCCTCAAGAAGCTTGAGTCGGCGGATAACTTTCGCTTTATTTTCTTCGTTCATGTATTTCATATACAAAAAGTATACCCCCCTGGGGGTATGCACGTCAATATGCTATCAGGTGGATAAGTATTGTATCGTTGTAATAGAAAAAAATTAGCTCATATAGCTAATTTTTTTATAGTGGCAGTGCCACCCTGTGGCGTAGCCACTTTTCGTGGCTCGGCGGCTGGGGCTCGAACCCAGGACCCATTGGTTAACAGCCAATTGCTCTACCACTGAGCTACCGCCGAATATAGTGCACATAGTGTACTACAAAAGTGTGTACTCGTCAATTACGTTTTGGGAATTGTCTTGACGTCGGTTGCTTTACTGGTGAATAGTACCCCATCCAGATGATCGACTTCATGTTGTATTACACGAGCAAAGAAATTCCGTGCTTCAAATGAGAATTTATTACCTTGTCGATCAAGTGCTTCGACTTGTATATCTGAATGTCGTTTTACCTTACCATATACACCGGGAATTGAGAGACACCCTTCTTGATCATTATTAGTCTTCTTACTGGTCTTTCTCCATGTTGGATTAATAAGTACGAGGTCATCATGAGGAAGTTTGGCTTTTCGGTCGAGTTTGACTGCTTCTTTTCCAATAATACAAACCCTGAGTGAATGATTCACTTGGGGCGCAGCAAGACCGATTCCTTCACTTGTATACATCGTAGGAATCATTTCATCAATAAGCGATTGGACCTCTGCTGAATTTATTTCAGCGAGTGTGAGTTCTCGAGCTCGGGTTTCTAGAATTTTGTTTGGTATGGTGACAATGGGAAGCATATAGAATAACTAAGGAGAAAGAACGGAAAGTGGATGGATATCGACTATGCATTCACGAGGTAGGAAAGGGTGTAGAAGCTCAGCAATTGATGGAATATATTTCGCTTCAGTTTTTAGAAGTATACCATACCAATATTTTCTTTTTTCAAAATTGGGATGGGTTTCATAAATTTCGCTGAGTGTAGCAGGTATATGGTGCTCTGTCAATCGGAGAGCTATAGTATGTCGTAAATTATTCGCGAGAGTGCGAGCGTGAGCAGGTGAAACTGATGATAGGGTATATTTTATCATACTTTGGTATGGGGGGTAACTGAGAGTTTGTCTTAGACTAAGCTCAGTACGATAAACACGATCACGCTCGGCGAATAACTTGAATATATTTTTCTCTCCCGATGAGACTTCGAAGAGTAATTGAGAATTTTCATAGCGGTGGTAATTGAATTCATCAATCAGGTGAACAATATGTTCAAAAGAATTATATTCAGGAATTGCGAGAAAACGATCAAGATCTAAAATTGCAAAGATTGAAGTCTGATTATACCGGATATATGATAAGACTTTTTCAGTACCGATCAGTAGACGGGGCGCAGTGCTCTCAAGATGTCCAAATACTGATGATTCAGTATTATCATCGATTCTAAATACAGGAAGAGAAATACCTTCTTTTTTGAAAAGATGGGAAAAATATGTGGCAACTTTCTCAGTACCAATACCTTGAAGTCGAAGTTTGGTCGATGCGCAGACACTGCATGTGAGCGGGAGCGGGCGTGTTTCACTGCTATACGGCGCATACATCATCTTGGTTTCTTTTCGATAGATCATAGGAAGTCGAGCGTCTAGTGAAGTTTCTACATGTCCGCAGTCAGAACAAATAACCATGGTCGCATAACCTTTCCGCTGGACGAGTATGACGATGTCTGTAGTATTCTCTCGCGCGCGGGTAACGATGGCTTCTTCGGTTGTAATTGAACAAACCTGATCTTTCTGTGAAAATTGTGTATGCTCGATAATCCGAATAGAGTCAGCTCTGCCTTGAGTCGTAAACAAAAGTCCAGAAGTATATGTGCGAGTGCCCATATTACAGAGCAACGTGTCTTTGACTATCGAATAGTAGAGTTCAAAACTCGGGGAAAAACTCGCGTACGTACAGTTACAAGCATAGAGCCGAGTAAGAATACCGACCATATCCCTGGTATGAAATTTGGGCTGTTGGTCATAGTTTTTGTATTGTTCATCATGTTCAAAATCCATGATAATTTGATCCAAACGCGTGAAGGGAAGAGTGATTGCACTTCTTGTTCCAATAACAATAAGGGGTTCGGTATTATTTCTGATCTGTAACCACAAATCGAATTTTTCTTTTATAGAAAGATCGGATCTCCATACGATAATTTTTGCTGACGAATTATTTGTTGCAAATTTTTCTACACTTGATAATTTTGAAATTTCAGGAACAAGAATGAGAGTGGTATGAAAATTTTTTATCTGTGAAAACAATAGCGCATGCTCAACTTCATTTTGATACAAAAAATAAGAATTAGAAGAGGCAGGTTTTGTTGAGAATGGAGCACTGTCAGGCAGGAGTTCAAGTTTTTTAAGTTTTCTTTTTTGTAATGGTAGAACCGATGTTTTGCACAAGGTGGCAATTGAAACACCGTACAAAATTGAAATCTCTCGAAGTAACTGTCGGTGTTGTAATAAGAAAAGAGGTGTGGTGTGTACGATTGAGTCAAGGGGTTTGTATGCATAATCAGTATTCATGGTTGTGGAAGTACTCAATACAATCCCATATTCTTTTTTTTTGCGAAATTCAACAATAACCAACTGTCCAGGCTGTATATTTTTCTCAAGATCGTGCGGGACCGCATAATCAAAAATTGAAGAAGACCGCGGCAAGCGCTTCAGCGGTGCAATCGAAGCAATCACAGGGCAAGGTTATGAAAAAATAAACTCAGCGGTGAGGTATCCTACGCCAAAAGGATGTTCGTAGGCAAGACGCTTGAACTCGTAATTAATATTTTTGAGCGCACCAAGAAGCAGTAGGAGCGGTTTATAGCCAGTTTCAGCGGCGTTTTCTATAAGCACTGGATCAAGTGTCGCAATACCACTTGTGTTGTGGGATTCGAGAAGTTGAATCAACGTCTCATCAAACTTTTTTCCTTCTTCGCGAAATCCTGCAGGAGAATCTGTAGTAATACCGTGTGAAAGATTCGAAGATGCAATGACAGCGACTCGTTTATCTGATTCCATGCATAACTCTTTGATTAGATTTCCAAAGTTGAGATGACTTTTGGGATCAAGATCACAGGGGCTGATAGGGAGAACTTTAATATGATCGAGATGTCCTGCAAGAGCGTACAAAGGAACACTTGATCCGTGATCAAGTTTTTGTTCACTTACTAGTTTAACAGGTATATTGAGTTTATTCGCTTCGTGCGAAATTTTTGCTGCAAAATCGGGTGATCCTTCATAGGTGTTCTTGAGTGAGTGTTCGCCAAATTCTTCGAATGAGGAATTAAAATTAGTGTGTGCATTGATTACAAAGGTATCAGAATGTGCTTGAGAGTGGGGAGTAAAAATAATTACCAAATGTGGTTTTGCAAGATAAAGATTTTCTTCAAGTGTAGACAGTGCTTCAATGGTCTTGGTTGCTTTCTCTCGACTTTTAGTACCGATTTCAGGAATGAGTACAGGTGAATGAGGGGTAATCGCTCCAAATACGAGAGGCATATACGTCGTGATTAAAAATTTTTGAGAGCCCATGAAGCAAATCGATTCGGCTCATCAAATCGTGAATCTGAGCCAAAGTCGGGATTACCCATGGTGAGAAGAAGGAATTTTTTGCCGTCACTTGGTCGCTCAACAAGTATGATAAGGCATGCACCCGATTCATACAAGAATCCAGTTTTACTTGCTAGTATGGTGTAGGGGAGTGTTCGTTTGAGCAAACCATTACTGTGTACTTCGGTGTGCGAGACAACACCATCGGTACTTACTGATTCGGTATACGAATATCTACTGGTACCAAGTGCTGCAGCTATAGTATCACTTTTGAGTGCCTCACGGAATAGGGTTACCACTTCACGTGGAGTTCCTTGGTTTTGTGGGTTGTAACCATAGGAATCAGCAAAGGTCATGTGAGTGAGGCCTAACGTTGAAGCTTCGGTATTCATGAGTGTTACAAAATCAGATTGGCGGTATCCGAGAGCATCAGTGAGCATGACAGCTGCGGTATTGTTTGACGCAACAAGCATTGAATATAAAATATCTTTATTCGTTAGTATATCACCTTCAGCTACATTAAAATTATGATAATCAGATCTGTGCTTTACCGCGGAGTATACCGTGCTTGCACTTAGCGATATTCCACGATCCAGAAGTATATGTGCGGTCATAAGTTTGGAAAGGGAAGCAAGCGGGCGCACGGTGTCTACATTTTTCCCTGCAACAATAGTACCAGTATCAGGATCCGCTACAACATAGGATTCAATCGCAGTATCGAACTTTTCTCCAATAAAAGAAATCTGGTCAGCAGGAGTCCTGACCATATCATCAACAGGTTGTTTTGCGGGTATCGCAGTTTCGGTTTTCGAAACTGACGTAGACTGTGTTTTAGGAGGTGTAGTCGCAATACCTGAGCCCGATGAGGATTTATCAGTTTTTAGATAGATAGGTTCGCCAGCTGGAAGTGCCATTCCAACATATTCGCTCACCCACACAATATTACTCCACGAATATCCGAGGCCATTGAACACGTCTTCGCTTGCTATATGTCGTTTGGTTCCTTTTTCAACAACATAGATTTCATTGAATCCCTTGATTCCAAATACGGTTCCATCTTTCAATTGCACAGGCTCTCCGAATTTTAGATTGAGAGTTGCAAATTGTGCAGCGGGAATTTTTTCTAGTATTAGGTGAGGAAAATTAACCTTGAGAATAACCGGATCAAGAATCGGGTGCATTACCCCATCTTCAACAAAATATTGATTTTTTGATTCAGTTACCTCAACTACACGACCGAGCGGGGCAGTAGTCTCAGCACTGATTTCCTTTCCGAGGATGTATGGATCAAGATCACTTGCGCTAACTGTGATAATTTCATCAGGGTTATAGCCAATTTGTTTGACCACTTGTGCGTTTGCAAATTGACGTTTGTAATCATAATCAAGAAGATAATAATTATAACCATCAAATACAATCGAATAATTAGGTAAAGAAATTTGTGGCCCATCGGGGTAACGAGCGAGCTCGCTTGAAGGAACAAGTAAAATCAATTTAGGGTTAAATCGTGTTGTGAGTGCTGTAAGCGTGGTAAATTTTCGTTTTTGTCCTTCTTCTATCAGATACACATCAGGACTATCGGCTGTCTTAATGAGTGATCCATCCGGGTATACTTGGTCAAACCATTGTTGCCATAGATTCCAAAAATTGAGATTTCCATGAATATGTGGAGTGTAGGTGTAGAGAAATGCAGTCGCATAGTTTGCAGGGGTGACAGGTACATCGTCAATCAAGTATGCAGTTGATGGTTTTTTAATCCATCCCTGCGAATTCACATTATCATAATACCACCGCATAATGCCGGCAGCATTTTCGATCTGTGTTCCAAGACCTTTGAATTTCTGGATACTTGGATCATCCATGGAGCAACTATCGCACACACCATACCCCGTTGCCCAATCCAGTTGTTTTTGGGTCGGACTTTCTTCAGAAATCAGACTTTGCTCTTTTTGGAGTTTAACCAAGAGGTATTTAGGATTAATTTTGTTATTAATTGCTGATCGATAAATAATATCAGACACAGGTCGATTATTTCCCTCAAAATCAGGTGTTGAGAGGTTGGCAATATAGCCACCCTTGTCAGTCAGAAATGCCTGGATATCTTCTCGGTTCATGCTCTGATAATTCTGCAACTCTTCGTCAGAGATAAGGTAATTAGGATCAAATGTTGCGGCAAGAAGGGGGGTCGGGAGGGTAAGTGTAAGCGAAATAAAACCTAAAAAAGCCTTTTTATATAATTGCATAAGAATGTTAATTACGAACATGGATAAGTATATCAAAAAATAAGCGTCACTTCCATGTAGCAGGTATTTTGTTTACATGAAGCCATTTTTCTGTTACGATGTGGATACTTTGTACTATGGAAAAAACTGGAATTCTCTATATTGTCGCAACGCCCATCGGTAACCTCTCTGATATCTCATCTCGAGCTCTTGAGGTACTTTCGGCTGTTGATTTAGTTCTGTGTGAAGACACTCGGGTTACTGCAAATCTACTCACTCGATATAATCTGAAGAAAGAAACCAAGAGTTACCACCATCATTCCTCTGAAGCGGTCATTGTCGAAATTATTGAGCTTTTACGAAGTGGAAAAAAACTCGCGTGCGTATCTGATGCGGGAACACCTGGGATCAGTGATCCAGGAAATATCCTCGTTTCAAGAGTTCGAGAAAGTTTGTCAGAGTGCCAGATTATTCCAATTCCTGGTGCAAGTGCCGTAATTTCAGCGCTTTCTGTTTCAGGATTTCCTACGGATAAGTTTTTATTTTTGGGTTTTCCTCCGCATAAGAAAGGTAGAAAGTCTTTTTTTGAGGAAGTAGCGAATGCTGAGTATACCGTAGCGTTTTACGAATCAAACCATAGAATAAAAAAATGTATTGATGAGCTTGCTGAGGTTTTGGAAAGTAGTAGACAGGTGGTCTTGTGTCGAGAGCTGACAAAAAAATTTGAGACAACATATACAGGTACCATCGAACAAATTAAAGACATGAATATTTCAGAAAAAGGGGAGTTTGTCGTAGTAGTGAGAGGAAAAAGATAGTAGTTATGAATAAAAAGCCGTTTGAAAAATTTGTGATTAGTCAATCAGCTCTTTTGTTCAGAGATAATAAATGCTTGATTCTTCAAGCAAGTGTAGGGACTACGTTTTCAGAAAAATGGGGCTTACCTGGTGGAAGAATTGATGAAGGTGAGGCTGAGAAAGGTAATGAAGCGTTTGAGAGGGAATTGCAAGAAGAATTGGGGTTTGAAAATTTTATAACTATTGGGATAGTAGATTTTGAAACTTGGTATAATGAAGATGGGTTAGCACGAGCGGCAGTGGTGAGATATATTCAAAATGATGTAGATGAAGTTCGGTTAAGTGACGAACATATGCAATATTCATGGATAACTGAAAGTGAAATTGATAAGTTCGAATACGCGTGGGCAAACATGCCAAAAATACTTAAAAAAGGATTTGAATTCCATCGAAAGCTAAAAAAATAATATGAAGACAAAAAAACCATTTTACATTTCAACAGCAATACCATACGTGAATGCCAAACCACACATTGGACATGCTCTTGAGTATGTACAAACTGATGCCAGGGCACGATTTGAACGACTCAATGGTCGTGATGTATTTTTTTTGACCGGAACTGATGAAAATTCACTTAAGAATGTGCAGGCTGCAGAAAAAGCAGGAGAATCAACTGAAAAATTTGTAGCAGACAATGCGGAACATTTCAAAAAATTTAAAACAGTCCTAGATATTTCTTACGACGACTTTATCCGTACGACTGAGAAAAGACATTTTGATGGTGCAAAAAAATTATGGGAATCATTTAAAAAAGAAGATGTATATAAAAAGACTTATAAAGGATTATATTGTGTCGGGTGTGAAGCATTTTATACCGAGGAAGAACTGGTTGACGGACTCTGTCCAGAACACAAGAAACCGCTTGAAGCAATTGAGGAAGAAAATTATTTTTTCAAACTTGGTAATTATTCAAAACAACTTCGCGAATTAGTTGAAAAAAATGTTATCAAAATCTATCCAGAAGCTCGCAAGAACGAGTGGCTTGCATTCATCGACCGCGGACTCGAGGACTTTAGTATTTCCCGCTCACACGAACGTGCGCATGGTTGGGGTGTACCAGTTCCTAGTGACGAATCGCAGATCATGTACGTGTGGGTTGATGCATTGTCAAACTATATTACGGCGCTTGGATATGGTGGCGACGAAAAACAGTTTGATACGTATTGGGTTCAGAATGAGAATAGACGAGTGTCACATGTGATTGGAAAAGGAATTGGTAAATTTCATGTGCTCTACTGGCCAGCATTTCTACTCTCAGCTGGAATTCCATTGCCAACTGAAATTTTTATCCACGGCTATGTTACTGTTGAAGGAGAGAAAATTAGTAAATCATTGGGTAATGTGATTGATCCGAGTGAGGTGGTAGAGAAATATGGGACTGACGCTACACGATATTATCTGCTCGGTGCTATTCCTGCTGCGCAAGATGGAGATTTTTCATACGCACGATTCGAAGAATTTTACACAGCGCATCTTGCAAACGGAATCGGAAATCTCACACACCGAATTCTTACCATGCTCGAAAAATATTGTGATAATAAAGTTCCAGAAAAAAATACTGAAGATATGTTTGGTGTTGAAATATTTTGGAAAGAGTACATTTCTTCATTTGAGAATTATTCGTTTGATGAAGTGATCCAGCATATCAATAAGTTGACGACAAAAATCGACACTGCAATCTCTACCTATAAGCCATGGGAAAAAGCAAAAGCGGGAGAAGATATTAACGGACATCTGTATCAAATTTCTGAAGGACTATTTCATCTCGGAGTTTCATTGCTACCATTAATCCCAACTGCTGTAGAAAAAATTCTTGTTTCACTGGGGGTAAACTCAAAAGAGTTAGTGTTATCTGAAATTACCAAATGGGGAAATCTACAAGTAGGGCAGGAAATTAAGAAAGGCGAGCCAGTGTTTCCACGCCTCGAAAAGAGGTAACGAAGAGATATATGGAATCAAAAGATGGTGAAGTTAAAATAGTGTTACTTAAAAAAAGATCCCGCTATCTTGTTGGTGGTGCGCTAATTGGAATTGCTGTTGGCTTTGTCTTGCTTGGACTGATGCATTATTGTACAAGCTCGTTTGAAATTCCAAATGACGGAGGATATACATCTGAAAATGTAATGGGATGTCTTCTTTTATTACCACCAACATTTCTTTTAACTCAATTTGTTGATAATATTGTGCTAAGTCTTATTCTATTCTCGGTAATAAATGCAACGATTGGAGCTACAGTAGGTTGGACTTTATACAGAATAGTACAAAAAAGTGATCAAAAGATATGAAACTAATTTTTCCTCCTAAAAGATTTCAAGTAAGGCTCGTAATAATTGGCGCAGCAGTTGGCATTATTGGAGGATTATTAGTGATTCTCTTACTAAATATGTGTTTTGCAAATGACAGCATGTTTTTGTGTTACCTGGGCACGTTCATGACTTACGTATTCATGTATTTACCTACAATAACGATTGGAAAAATCTGTGCTGTATATCAGACTTTTATTTGCTTACTTTCAGCACCAGCATTATTCTTTGCAATTATGTTTTATATATTTGGAAATATATTTTGGATGCTTAAAAATAAGAAAGTTAACAAGCAGTTAACCCAACTATGAATTTCCTCGACATCATAATCATAATCATCGTCGCCATATTCGCCCTCGGTGGATTATGGTTCGGATTATTCCATACCCTTGGTTCACTATTTGGAACTGTAGTCGGGACATACATTGCGAGTAGATATTACGAGGGTGGGGCACAGTGGCTGATACATACGACGGGGTGGGGAGAGAATGTCTCGCGTGTGGTCATGTTTATCGCAATATTTTTTATTATCACACGGGCAATTGGTGCTGCGTTCTGGCTTATTGGAAAAGTTGGAGGAGTGTTGATTCCTATTCCATTCAAGAAAGCTCTCAACCGGTTCCTTGGAATGATCGTCGGTGCTGCAGAAGGAGTGTTCACCGTTGGTATCTCTCTCTATTTTATTGATAAATTCCCACTCGGAGACAAGGTAATGGACGCAATACTTGGGTCAACGTTCGCGCCATCGGTAATCGCATTTGCGTCTCTACTCATACCACTATTTCCAGAAGCATTACGTGCACTAGAAACAACCGTAGACAAAATAGAACAGTCATTATGATGATCGACACACATTGCCACATACATTTCAAAGCATTTGAACAAAATAGAGACGAAGTAATTGCTCGCTCAAAAGAAAAAGGGATGATTTTGAATTTGGTCGGCACTCAGCAAAGTACGAGCAAAAAAGGAGTTGAGCTTGCAGAACAATATGATTGGATGTATGCGACGATCGGTCTTCATCCGATTCAGATTCACGAGGTGGATGTATTTGAAGAAACTACCAATTTTACGTCGCGTGGAGAAAATTTTGATCCAGAATTTTATCGCGAGCTTGCGAAACATCCAAAAGTAATTGGCGTAGGGGAAACAGGACTCGATCGGTTCCATATTCCAAAAGATGAATCAGAAGAACTCATACTATCCGCACAAAAAGAAGTATTTAGAAAACATTATGATATAGCAGAGGAATTTGAGTTGCCACTCGTGATGCACGTTCGTGATGCGCATGATGAAATGATTGAGCTTCTTCAAGATATTAAAAAAGAAAAAGGATCACTCATCCGTGGTGTGGTGCATTGTTATACGGGAAATTGGAAACAGGCAGAAGAATATTTGGCACTTGGCTTTAACCTCGGGTTTACTGGTGTGGTCACATTTCCCCCAAAAAAGACCAATCCAGAACCGCAACTCGAACTTGAAAAAGTAATAACTAATATTCCTCTTGAAAGAATACTGGTTGAGACTGATGCGCCATTTTTGGCACCTCAGACATATCGTGGAGAACAGTCAGAACCGTGGATGGTTGAAGAAGTGATCAAGAAGTTTGCTGTTGTTCGAGGATTGGATGTTCCTGAGATGACTAGTCAAATCAACAAAAATACAGTACACTTATTCAATAAAATTAAAGTGTGATTTTGCTTAACGTCATTCGCGCTTTCATGGGAATGACATAACAACGAACTATGCTCGAAGCAATAATGATTATCTTAGGTCTCGTGGTATTCGAAGTTATCAGCTCAATTGATAATGCAATTGTCAATGCACATGTACTCAAAACTCTTCCAGAAAAGTATAGAAAAATATTCTTGGTATGGGGACTCCTCATTGCGGTAGTTGTAGTCCGTGGCGTGCTACCATTCTTGATTATCTGGATTGCAAATCCAGGTACAGGACTTGGAGAAGTATGGCACATGGCATTTGCAGAAGGTGGAAGCGAAGAAGCACTCGATGAATCGCGTCCACTACTATTACTTGGTGGTGGGATGTATTTGATCATGGTATTCCTCGGTTGGCTATTTCTAGAAGAAAAGAAATATGCATTTCTTGTGGAACATTTTATTCACAAACAAGGAATGTGGTTCTATTTCCTCTCATCACTCCTCTTTACTGTTGTAATCTGGCTCTCACTCAAAACCAATCCAGCGCTCGCGCTCGCGACTGCAATCGGTACAACTGCGTACTTCCTGACCGATGGGTTCAAGCGAAATGCTGAAGAGAAAGAAAAGCAACTCATGAGTGGGACTTCAACGATGAGTGCGTGGAGTAAGATTCTCTATCTCGAAATTCTCGATGCTTCATTCTCAATTGATGGGGTTATCGGGGCATTTGCATTCACTATGTCTGTACCTCTCATTCTTATTGGAAATGGTATCGGAGCATTTGTGGTTCGAGAATTTACCATCAAAGGAATCAACCTCATTTCAAAATACGCATACTTGAAAAATGGTGCCATGTATTCGATCGGTGTATTGGGAACTATTATGGCACTCGAAGCATTCCATGTGCATGTCCCTACGTGGCTCGCACCAGCAAATACTATTATTATTGGTGGGCTATTCCTCTTCCTCTCGATAAAAGAAATGAGAATGGCAGAGAAGAAAGCAAAAGCCTCATAAACAACAGCTTACGACTAAACCAAAAGAGCTTGAATAAAGCTCTTTTTTTATACTCTATTGAGCCTAAAAACGTATAAGAGTAATTAAGAAGACTAGGTTTGATGCCGAGATGTGGGGATAAACGCAAAATTGTATTGACAAATCTGAGTATTTGCTATACAATTTAGGGCGCTTTCTATGGAGAACCAAACACCAAAAAAATCGAGTGATCGAGAGTATGTACTGTTAGGACTCCAGATCGTAGGAGATTTTGGGGCAACCATTGCAATTCCGGTGGTAGTTCTAGTACTACTTGCCCAATTATTAGAGAGAAAATATGGTCACGCTCCTTGGATTACGATAAGCGCGTTTGTGCTTGCTGCAACGATCTCAGGCAGGATGATCTACGAGAAAGCAAAAGAATACGGTAAAAGATACCAAGAATTAGACAAAAATAAGAATGACCAACAGTAGACTATGGCGGAAATCCATATTCCAGAATTAGCACCAGATGTTTTATTCCATATCGGACCTATTTCGATTACGAATACCATGATCAATGTCTGGCTTGCGCTACTCATTTTTCTGGTAATTGGAATTTTTATCAAACGAAAGATTGCTCTTCGTCCAACAAAATTGCAGAATGGATTTGAATATATACTTGAACTTTTATTACCATACTTTGACCAAGTGACCGGAGATCGAAAAAAAACTATACGGTTTCTACCAGTAGTCGGATCGATCTTCTTTTTTATTTTACTTTCAAACTGGCTTGGACTCTTGCCAGGAACTGGAAGCATTGTTCTGGGCCATGCTCCATTACTTAGACCTGCAAATTCTGATCTCAATCTCACTGTAGTTATGGCGCTAGTGGCTGTAGTGTCATCACACATTTTCGCATTTTTAAGCATCGGTGTATTCACACATTTGGGAAAATTTATACAGATTGGCGGATTGCTCAAAAGTTTTAAGAAGGGTCCTATGGGGGTGTTCCAGGCTATCATTGAATTTGGTGTGGGGCTACTCGAAATTGTAAGTGAGGCTGCAAAAGTACTTTCGCTCTCACTTCGATTGTTTGGTAACATTTTTGCCGGTGAAGTATTGATTTCAGTCATGAGCGGTCTGGTTGCAGCAGTAGTGCCTGCGCCATTTATGTTGCTTGAATTGTTGGTCGGCCTAATACAGGCAAGCGTATTTGCGATGCTTACACTTGTATATTTAACCGTAAATGGACAGGCCCCCCATGGAGCAGAAGAGCATCATTAAAGACTATGATTCGTAGAGAAAAAATTTTTCTACGATATTATTCTTTAATCAGAAACTATCCCGCGAGGTAAAATTCCCATTTCCCCCCTCGACCGGTACACGGTTTCAGAAAGAAAGGTCACCATATGGAAGGATTAACTCATGAATCGATCGTAGTGATGGCAAAAGCATTTACGATCGCAATCGGCGGTATGTTACCAGCGCTTGCAATCGGTAAAATCGTTTCAAAAGCGATGGAAGCTATTGGACGAAACCCAGAAGGAGCCGGAAAACTCTTTGTTCCAATGCTTTTGGGAGCTGCGTTTGCGGAAGCTATCGCAATTTACGCGCTCGTAGTTGTGTTCACCCTCAAGTAGTTCAATCAGTGCCCTGAATTTTCGGGGCACGTGTTTGATTTATTTGTTACTGAATTAATATGAATGAAGAATTGGAAACACAGGCACACACTACTGAGGCACCGGGTGACAGCGGAATTTTAGGCTCACTTGGTATTCATGGTGTTGACATCATGGCGCAACTTTTTAACTTCACACTTGTGGCTGTAATTGTGTGGTTTTTGATTTTGAAGCCATTGACAAAAAAAATGGAAGAACGAAAAAATCTGATTGATGAGAGTCTTGACCGTGCAAAAGAGATTGAGACTAATTATAAAATGAGCGAAATTAAATTCAAGGAAAAGCTCGATGAGGCAAAAAAAGAAGCAAACAATATTATTGCTGGAGCGCAGGAAGAAGCAATTCGGGTACAGGAAAACATGAAGCAGAAGACTAAAGATGAAGTAGAGGCACTGGTAATCGCCGCAAAAAAGAACATTGAGATAGAAAAAGCAGAAATGCAAGCGAGTCTAAGAAAAGAAACCGTTGGAATTGTAGTTGCCGCAATGGAGAAAATTCTTGGAGAAAAAATGGATGAAAAAAAAGATAAACAATTTGTTGAAGATATTCTGAAAACTATCGAATAATCGATATGCCGAAATTACTCCCAAAACAATACGGAAAAATATTATACGAAAGCACCAAAACACTCAAAGGCGTGGAACTTGAGAAAGCAATTAATAATTTCTTATTGTTTTTACAACGGGAGCAGATGGTCTCAAAAGCGCCCTATATCATGAAAGAATTCGAGAAATACGCAAAAAAGCAAGAGGGAATAGAGATGATAGAAATAGTAAGTGCGCGAAAGTTAACAGAGGCTCAGATACAAGAGATTAGTAAACATTTTGGGGACAAGGTAGAAGCAGTAACCATCGTCGATTCCACATTACTCGGCGGAATCATGATCAAAACAGAAAACGAAATTCTAGATGGCAGTATCAAAGGCCAATTGGAGAAACTAAAACAACAACTATAATTTTCATCTAAGCTATATGGCATATACAGACCAAGTGATAGCATCACTCAAGAAAAATATTGAATCATTCAAAAAAGAAGTACAAGTCGAGGAAGTTGGTACCGTTATTGAAATTGGAGATGGAATTGCTCGTATGAGCGGACTTGAGAAATGTCAGGCTCAGGAAATGTTGGAATTTCCGGGAAATACCTTCGGAATCGCGTTGAACTTGCAGGAAGAGACAGTCGGTGCCGTAATTCTCGGATCATATTCGCATATCAAAGAAGGTGACACCGTGAAGAGAACGGGACGCATCATGTCAGTACCTGTAGCTGACGCACTCATTGGTCGTGTAGTAAATGCAATTGGTGAACCTATCGATGGTAAGGGTGCAATTAATACTAAAACTTTTTATCCCGTAGAGCGTATTGCTCCAGGGGTCATGACTCGCGAGCCAGTTAGTCGCCCGATGCAGACCGGTATCAAGGCAATTGATGCGCTTATTCCAGTAGGACGTGGACAGCGTGAGCTTATTATTGGAGATCGACAGACCGGTAAAACTGCGATTGCGATCGACACTATTTTAAACCAGAAAGGTCAAGACATTATCTGTATTTATGTTGCAGTTGGACAGAAAGAGTCAAAGGTAGCGCGCATTGTATCAAAATTGCAAGAAGCAGGTGCGATGGATTACACAATTGTAGTGTCAGCCGGAGCAAGTGAACCAGCGCCAATGTCATATCTTGCGCCCTACACTGGCGTTGCGATTGGAGAATATTTCATGGATAAAGGCAAAGATGTTTTAGTTATATATGATGATTTGACGAAGCAAGCCTGGGCATATCGTGAAATGTCACTTCTGCTCCGCCGCCCACCCGGACGCGAAGCATATCCTGGAGATGTATTCTATCTGCACTCACGTTTGCTCGAGCGCGCATGTAGTCTCAATAAAGAAAATGGTGGTGGATCAATTACCGCACTTCCTATTATTGAAACTCAGGCAGGAGACATCTCAGCATATGTTCCTACCAACGTAATTTCGATTACTGATGGACAGATCTTCCTTGAAACAGACCTATTCTTCCGTGGTATTCGTCCAGCTTTGAACGTAGGTCTTTCAGTATCTCGTGTGGGAGGATCCGCTCAGATCAAACCAATGAAAAAAGTTGCAGGAAGTTTGAAACTTGGATTGGCACAGTTCCGAGAACTCGAAGCGTTTTCACAATTTGCAAGCGACCTCGATGCTGAAACCAAGAAATCTATTGAGCGTGGTCGCCGAATGACTGAACTCTTGAAACAGCCACAATATGCTCCTGAAGCAGTGGAGGAGCAGGTTGCGTCAATCTATGCTATTTCCCAGGGGTTATATGATGCAGTAGAAGTGAATCAAGTAAAAGAGACCGAAAAAGCATTTATGGAATTCATGCGGTCTTCAAAAGGAACATTACTTGAAAAAATCAAGAAAGGTGACTGGAATGAAGAAGTTGAGAAAGAATTGAAAGAAGCGGTAAAACAATTTGGAACCAATAAATAATGTATGGCTGTCAGCGGAAAAGCGATCAAACAACGCATCAAGTCGGTAAAGAATACCAAAAAAATCACCAAAGCAATGGAGATGGTTTCGGCTGCAAAAATGCGAAAAGCAATTGCTGCGGTAACCGCAACACGTACCTACGCAAGTCTGGCAAAAGATTTGATGGAGCGACTTAGTAGTGTGGGAGAAGTAAAAAGCTCGTTGACCGAAATTCGACCAATAAAAAAAGTATTGGTAATATTGTTTAGTTCAAACCGTGGACTTGCCGGAAGCTGCAATGCAAATATCTTCAAAAAAACACAATCGCTTCTTACACGAGCAGATGTGTTTGGAAATACGACGATCAATGATGCAATGTATGAAGTTATTGGTGTAGGAAAAAAGAGCGCTTATTTTGCAAAAAGATACGGCTATTCACTGGTCGGGGCATACGATGCGATTCGCGACAACCCTGGAATAGAGGACATTATGCCGATTGCAACCTTCGCTCTTGAGAAATTCAAAAGCGAAGAATA
>CAZMEW010000001.1:52482-56508 GCA_964565405.1 uncultured Gammaproteobacteria bacterium | reverse complement strand
TGGTAGCCTACACTGACTTCAAATCAAGTATCGTACAAGAACCGCGGATACGAAAACTCCTACCAATATCGAAAGAAGACATCGAAAAATTACTAGAAGAATTGCCGGGAGAACAAAAAACAAAAAATAAGCCGCATCCTGAGGTGCAAAATGATTACGAATTTGAACCAAATGTCGAAATGATCATTGAAACAATTCTACCCCGACTATTCGAAGTGCAAATCTATCAAACTCTACTAGAGTCACGAGCAAGTGAGCATAGCGCTCGAATGGTTGCAATGAAAAACGCAACAGAAGCAGCGGGAGACATGATTGGAAGTCTCACAGTGGAGTTCAATAAGGCACGACAAGCTGGTATCACCCGAGAAATTGCAGAAATCGCAGGAGGAGCGGCAGCACTGGAAAATTAATTCTAAAAAAACCATTCAATTAATCAACGATTTATGAATAAAGGAAAAGTAACACAAGTTATCGGAGTGGTCGTGGATGTACAATTTCCAGGCGATCTCCCAGCTATCTATAACGCACTTGAAGTAGAGATGGGAAAAGGAACAAAAATTGTATTAGAAGTACAGCAGCACCTCGGTGCAGAAAGTGTCCGCACAGTTGCAATGGGCTCAGTGGACGGACTTGCTCGCGGCACTGAAGTCGTAGACACTGGAGCTCCAATTTCAGTTCCAGTCGGACCAGAAACATTGGGACGCATGTACAATGTAGTTGGAGAACCGATCGACAATAAACCAGCAGCAAAGACAAAAAAGAAATATAGTATTCACCGCAAAGCTCCAGATTTCAAAAGCCAGTCACAAAAATCAGAAGTATTCGAAACGGGTATCAAAGTTATTGATCTTCTCTGCCCATTTTTGAAAGGTGGAAAAGTAGGTTTGTTTGGGGGAGCGGGAGTAGGTAAAACCGTTATTATCCAAGAACTTATTCATAATATTGCTCAGGAACATGGAGGATACTCTATGTTTGCAGGAGTAGGAGAACGTACTCGTGAAGGAAATGATTTGTATCGTGAAATGAAAGAATCAGGAGTGCTCGACAAAACCGCGCTTGTGTTCGGTCAGATGAATGAACCACCAGGAGCTCGTGCACGTGTAGCGCTTACTGCGCTCGCTATGGCAGAATATTTCCGCGATGAAGAAAACCGAGACTTGCTATTGTTTATCGACAACATTTTCCGTTTTACTCAGGCAGGTTCTGAAATGTCAGCGCTTCTTGGCCGTATGCCATCAGCTGCTGGATACCAGCCAACACTTGCAACTGAAATGGGCGCACTCCAGGAACGTATTACATCTACTGACAAGGGTTCTATTACCTCGATCCAGGCTGTATACGTACCAGCAGACGATCTTACAGATCCAGCTCCAGCGACCACATTTGCTCACCTTGACTCAACCGTATCACTCAACCGCGCGTTGTCTGAAATTGGTATTTACCCAGCAGTAGATCCACTTGATTCAAGCTCAACCGTGCTTGATCCACAAATTGTGGGAATGGAACACTACACCGTAGCGCGAGAAGTGCAGAAGATTCTTCAGCGATACAAAGATTTGCAAGATATTATTGCAATTCTCGGTATGGAAGAATTGTCAGATGAAGACAAGATTACCGTTGCACGTGCACGTAAAATTCAACGATTCTTGAGCCAGCCATTCTTCGTAGCAGAACAGTTCACGGGTATGAGTGGAAAGTATGTGAAAGTTGCTGACACCGTAAAAGGGTTCCGAGAAATTCTTGATGGAAAGCATGATGACAAGCCAGAAGGTGCCTTCTATATGAAAGGAACGATTGAGGAAGTGGTGTAACCAACGAGCGACGACCTACGATCAACGATCTAGTTTGTATTTGCTCGTTGCTCACTGTTCGTTGATCGTTTAATGTGTCTAAATTAATGTTATGCTAAACTTTAAAATTGTTAAACCCGAAGGAATCGTCTACTCCGACGAACAAGTAGAGAAGGTAACCATCCCAACTAAAGAAGGGTATATTACGGTTTTACCACACCATGTTCCGCTCATTACGATCCTCGATGCAGGAGAGCTCGTTGTATTCAAAAAAGATCATGAAGTACCAATTGCCGTATCAGGTGGGGTAGCTGAAGTCAGAAAAGATAATACTATTTATATTCTCGCAGACAGTGCAGAGAGAGCAGAAGAAATTGATCTCGAACGAGCCGAAGCTGGTCGCAAACGAGCCGAAGAATTGCTTGCAGCAGAAGAAAAATCAGCAGATGTAGACTTTGCACGTGTACAAGCTTCTCTTGAAAAAGAAATGAATCGATTGCGCATTGCAAAGAAGTATAAACCTACGAGATAAAAATATACCAAACAAAAAATCCTCGATTATCTCGGGGATTTTTTATTCCTCAATCACTTCAAATATTTAAAATGATAGTTGGTAGAGGCGGCGTCCGAAGACACCGCCTTGCGTAGGTTCCCGATTGGATCATCCGTAGCTTGCTTTGAGAATCGCAGCAATTACGACGATGATCACAATGATCGACAGTGTGCCGATCATATTACAGGTACCCGTCGTGCTCATCGATGCGACACGAACTGGTGCCGCTCCGGAAGGACCGGGGCTTCGTTGAGGAAGTAGGTGACCACGCGGGCCACCATCATTCCGAGGACGACCGTCAATCCAATAGAGATAATAAACTTTCTCACAGCTCCTCCAAAAAGGCCTCAGCGACGGATTCATTCCGTAGCGCTGCAGAGAGGGCACTTCAATGAGGTACACTCTCTACAGCCTGCGGACAAATACGGAAACAGCTAAGTATAGCATAAATAACCTGTTTTGTCAATAGTTGCTTATGCTCCTGTAATCTGTTACGCTATGGTATATGAAACCGTATATACCTGTAGTTCTCGGTACTGCCCGAGAAGGAAGATATTCTGAGTCTGTAGCGAAATTTGTGCACTCCATTGCCGAGACTTTTGATGTGGAAGCTGAATTTTTTGATGTACAGGATTTTCCAATGACGCGCACAATTCCAAGCTGGGAAGAAAGTGATAAAACCACAAAATGGAAAGAAGTTGCGAAGAAAGCGTCTGGTTTCATTTTTGTTGTCCCAGAGTACAATCGAAGTTTCCCTGGAGAATTCAAACTTCTCCTCGATATGGCGCACAAAGAGTATGAAGGAAAAGCAGTAGGAGTAGTCGGTGTATCATCAGGAAAAATCGGCGGAGCTCGTATGGTAGAACATCTCATGGCAATATTCATGTACCTTCAGATGCGTGCAGTCGTGCCAAGCGTATACGTAGGTCTAGTCGAAAAACTCTCAAAAGAAGATCTTGAAAAGCAGTATACTGAGGACACCAAAAAAATGATTACGAAACTTATTTCTATTATTCATTAATCTATTCTCTATGGCAGAGCACAAATCAACCGCACGTGATTTTTTCCTTCACCTGCTCTCGATCGTAACCCTCTACATGAGCGCAACGGCCTTCATTACACTCATGTTTCAATATGTGAATCATTTTTTTCCAGACGCACTACTTCCTGAATATTACTACTATGATATAAGCAATGGACCGCTTCGTTTCGCGATTGCCACCTTAGTAGTAGTTTTCCCCGTGTACATTTGGTCAGCATGGTATTTACAGAAAGGATACGTCAAGCATCCAGAGCTCAAAACAATCGGAGTGAGAAAATGGCTTGTATATCTAACGCTTTTTGTGTCAATCTTCATGATCATTGGCTCTCTCATTTCCATACTGAATAGCTTCCTTTCAGGGGAGTTAACGATCCGTTTCTTCCTCAAAGCGCTCTCAGTACTCTTAGTTGCAGCAATGATTTTCTCGTATTATCTCTACGATATTCGCGACGCGTTGACCCCACGCAAACGAGTAGTGTTTAGATATGGTGCGATCGGTTTAGTGATAGTGTGCGTGGTGGGTGCGTTCTTCATTATCGGTAGCCCCACCAGACAAAGAGCTCTTAGATTCGATAGTATGCGATCGCAACAATTACAAAGTTTAAAATATTCCATTGATGCATATTACGCGCAGGTAGGCG
>CAZMEW010000001.1:12054-52458 GCA_964565405.1 uncultured Gammaproteobacteria bacterium | reverse complement strand
CTCCCAGCGATTTTGGCCGACCTTAATAAGCCTCCGTATTATTTTGGTGGAGTATTAAATGACCCTGAAACAGGAGTAGAGTACGAGTACCGAATGGCAGAGGAAGAAAGGACGTATGAATTATGCGCGACTTTTGCCATGTCATCTGAAGATGCCCAGGGTAATACAAAAACATCTTATGTCCCTGTAGAACCAAACATGTTCTCATATCAACATGGTCCAGGAAGGCAATGCTTCACACTTGTGGCTCCAGAAAAAACAACCGACAGTGCCACAGTTGTCCCCGTAGTCAAACCGGTATTATAGTTTATATTGTGTATGTCTGAACGTGCCCTAAATTCAGCACAACAGAGGGCTGTCGAGTACATCGACGGTCCTTTGCTTATAGTTGCCGGAGCAGGAACAGGGAAAACTACCGTGATTACAAAAAAGATTGCCTATCTTCTAAAACAAAAAATTGCAGCACCAGAGAATATTCTAGCGCTCACGTTTACAGAAAAAGCAGCAAGTGAGATGCAGGAGCGTGTTGATAGTGAGCTCGAACTTGGGTATGTCGATCTACAGATTTCCACCTTTCACGCATTCTGTCAGCGATTACTCGAGAAATATGGTGTAGAAATTGGTTTGCCTAAGAACGCGAGACTCCTCACAGACACTGATGCGTGGATGCTCGTACGTGAAAATTTACTTGAGTTCAATTTGGAATACTATCGCCCGATGGGCAACCCCAATTCCAATATACACGCGCTCATCGATCATTTTTCACAAGCAAAGGATGAATTAGTTTCGTCCGGAGAATATTTGGCGTATGTAGAGGGGCTTATCCTTGATAAAGATGAAGCCGAAGTGCAGGAAAAAAATCGTTTGATCGAGCTTGCCAACGCGTATCATGTATACAATAAACTATTACTCGATAATAACGCACTGGATTTTGGAGACCTTATTTTCTATACCCACAAACTCTTAAAAGAACGCCCAAATATTTTACAGAAGATACAAGAACGATTTACGCATATTCTCGTTGATGAATTTCAAGATGTCAATTATGCACAGTATGAATTGATTCGATTGCTTGCAAACAAAGCACAGTTGACGGTAGTAGGAGACGATGATCAGTCCATCTATTCATTTCGAGGATCAAATGTGTCGATTATTTTGCGCTTCAAAGAGGATTTTCCCAATGCAAAAGGAATTGTCTTAACCGAGAATTATCGCTCAAGTCAGGAAATCCTTGATACTGCGTATACCTCAATTATCAATAATAACCCAGATCGACTCGAAGTGAAATTGGGGCTGGATAAAAAACTCGTCGCAGGAGGAAAGACAAAACCAGCAACGATCGAGCATATTCATAAAGAGACACTCGACCAGGAAGTTTCTGCAGTGATACAAAAAATACTAGAGTTGAAAAAAAACGATCCTGAATTTGAATGGGATGATTGTGCAGTATTAGTGAGAGCCAATAGCCACGCAGAACCGTTCCTTAATGCATTCGAATCTTTTGATATTCCCTATGAATTCCTGGCGTCAGGTGGACTCTACAGACAGCCAATTGTACTTGATGTACTTGCATTCTTGCGTATTGCTGCACGAGAATATGAGAATACGTCCTGGTATCGCCTCATGCGACTACCATGTCTTGCAATGTCGGAAACTGATGTTCAGAAATTGATTTCAGGTGCAAACAAAAAATCAATTCCATATTACGAAGCATTTACGCGAGCAAAAGAATTTTTTGTAAGCAGTCCAGGTGTTGAACAGTTGGATAAATTAATCAGTGCGGTAAAAAAAGGTATTGAAGCGACACGGTTTGAAAAACCTACCACGGTGCTATACGGATTTTTAGAAGAAGTGGGATATTTGACTTATTTAGCACAGGAAGAAACCAAAGGGAATCCGACCGTGATCAGACAAATTCAATACCTCAAACAATTTTTCGATGCAATTAATGCGTATGAAGAAGTAACTCCCGGGAGCCATGTGCTCGGATTTGTCGAACATTTTGACCATATTCTCGAATCAGGAGATGCAGGAAAAATATTCCAACCACAAGATACGGCAGGATCAGTACAGGTACTCACCATTCACGGTTCAAAAGGGCTCGAGTATCGATATGTGTTTATGGTGAATTGCGTAGAAGACCGATTTCCTAGTCGTGAGCGGAGCAGTGGTATTGAGCTTCCACTTGAATTGACCCGAGAATCGAACGAAGAAAATACAGATTTTCATATCGAAGAAGAGCGGAGACTGTTTTACGTTGCAATCACTCGTGCAAAAGAACAGATATACTTTACGAGTGCCGATTATTATGGGGAAGATCGAAAACGGAAGAAAAAAATAAGTAGGTTTGTGGAAGAGCTGTCGATTGAAAAAAAAGACCTAGATAATACAGACTCTGCAGCAGTTCTATCAAAATTCAAGAAGCAAATCACAAAGAAACAGGTAGAGCACGTGTATGAAGTTCCAAAAAAGTTTTCACACTCTCAGATCATGAGCTTCCTCAACTGTCCTTACCAGTACAAACTTGGTCATGTACTCAGTATTAGACCCAAAGGTAGTGGAACCTTTAGTTTTGGAACAAGTGTGCATAATACGATGCAGAAATTTTATACACGTATACAAGAACTCAATCGAGTCAATCAGGCTTCTCTATTCGATCTCGGCATCCCTGCTGTTACGGAAAAAAGCGAGGGTGGGGTTAAAGTTCCGACACTTGAAGAGCTTCTCAAAATGTACGAAGAATCATGGATCCCTGATTGGTATGAGAGCAAGAAACAGCGCGAGGAGTACTACAAAAAAGGTAAGGAAATTCTCGAAGTATTCTACATGGCACAAGAGGGAAACTGGACAGTGCCAGTGTCTCTCGAAGGCTGGTTCAAAATAAAAGTTGGGGAATATGTGATCAATGGACGTATTGATCGTATTGATCAGATGCCCAATGGAGCACTGGAGATCATTGATTACAAGACAGGAAAGTCAAAAGACAAATTAACCGCAGATGACAAGCAGCAATTATTGCTCTACCAAATCGCAGCAGAAACATTGCCTGAATATAGACACCTGGGACCAGTCGGTAAGCTCACTTTCTACTACGTAAATGACAATATGAGAACCTCGTTTGAGGCAGAAGAAAAAGATGTTGAAAAGCTCAAAGAGAAGTTGCTCACAACTATTGAAAAGATAAAACAAGGTGATTTCACACCAACTCCCGGGCCATTTGTCTGTAAATATTGTGAATTTCGAAACATCTGTGAATATCGACAGTAAATTCTTGTATCTTTTGTAACTTAGTGGTACAGTTCATAATAGTTTAGATTATTCTCTATGGGTCTCACACCTCTTGGTGATGCATTGATATCAAAAATGACTCAGAATCAAACACTCAAACGCCAGGTTGAGACTTCAGGCGTTGTAGAAGTAGCAAAAGAAGTGATTGATCTGATGCTCGGAACGGATATCGGAGCCCATGTTCGACCATTGTTTCTCAAAAACCGCACACTTACCGTAAGTTGTGGCAGCTCTTCGGTGGCTCAGGAGATTCGCCTTCGTCAATTGGAAATTGTTGCAAAAATCAATGAGAAAGTAGGGAAAAATGAAGTAGATCGAGTGCGATATCTTGCATAAGCATCTATGACACTACTTGCACTAAAAGTCCTCGCACTAAGCACCATGACGATCGATCATATCGGTCGTTTTTTCTTTCCCGAAGCATCCTGGATGACAGGCATAGGCAGACTTGCATTCCCTATATTCGCATGGGGGATTGCAAATGGATATAGATATACGACAGATAAGCGACGATATGCCATTCGTGTTCTCATAGGAGCCATGATTTCACAAATTCCATATTCACTTGCGTTTACGCAATTAGGAAGATCGCCCTTCCAGCTTAACATCCTATTCACATTATTATTTGGATTACTCACTATTGTTGTATACCAAAAAGTAAAACACCCGATTATCCGTATCATTTTTGTAACCGGACTCGCATTATGTGGAACCATAAGTAATATGAGTTATGGGTGGTATGGGGTATTGTTACCGCTGATTTTCTATCTAACTGAAAAAAAACTATCCAAACAATGCGCACTCTTTTTGATCACCACAGTGGGGTATGTATTCGTGAATACTGTCTCTGCAACCATACACGTAGGTACAGGAGAGATCATCTATAGCAATAGCCAGCAAATATTCTCGATTTTTGGTCTGTTATTTATTTGGTTATACAACAATAGACCTGGATTGAAGCTCAGATATGCATTTTACGTATATTACCCTGTTCATTTGGCAATCTTAGCTCTGATACACTACTATCTGAGATAAAAATTATGCTAAAATAAGCTTAAAATTCAACTCTCTTAGTTGTTGCATATTGAAAAAAATCATGGTATCCTGTGTAATATTCGAAGAAACCTATATGAACCTACGCCAATATCTTGCAACCATGATTTTCTCAACCCTTCTCTGCTGGGCAGCATGGGTATTTGTGATAGTGCAGATTGACCCATTCGAGACAGGACCTGTTGGCTTCGTCTTTTTTTATGTAAGTTTATTTTTTGCGCTTATCGGTACGATTTCTCTCATGATCTTCGGTATTTATCGCTTGTTTGGAGCTCGTGAAATGCCCTTATTTCGACATGTGCGGATGAGCTTCAGAACTGCGGTTGTTCTAAGCTCGCTTGCACTTGTAGGATTGTATTTGCAATCACTCTCTGTATTGAGTCTATTCAATACACTGGTATTTGGCACTATTTGTATGGTAATCGTTTCATTTGATCTATCACTTACTAATTTTACAAAAAAACATTTGAGTCAACACTAATTTTGCTATGAGACAATCAAAACTTTTTACCAAAACAAGAAAAGAAGTTCCCGCAGACGAAGAAGCACGAAATGCCCAATTGCTTATTCAGGCAGGTTTTATTCACAAAGAAATGGCGGGAGTATACTCTCTCTTGCCACTTGGTTTAAGAGTGGTGCAGAAGATAAAAAAAATTGTAGCCTCTGAAATGGAAAAACTGGGCTCATCAGAGATCATCATGTCCACACTGCAGAATAAAGAAGTGTGGGAAGTTACAGACCGCTGGGATGACAAAAAAGTCGATATTTGGTTTAAGTCAGCATTAAAAAATGGACAAGAAATTGGTTTTGGCTGGTCTCATGAGGAACCAATTACACACATGATGAAGTCATATATCTCAAGTTACACCGATCTCCCTCGATATGTTCACCAATTTCAAAACAAATTACGAAATGAGACTCGAGCAAAAAGTGGTATTATGCGGTGCCGTGAATTTGTCATGAAAGATATGTATTCCTTTACCACGACTGAGGAAGAACATATGGATTTTTATAGAAAAACTACCGATGCCTACATGGAAGTATACAAAAAAGTTGGACTTGGTGATATTACATATGTTACTTCTGCATCAGGCGGAGTATTTACAGATAAGTTCAGTCATGAATTTCAAACTCTATGTGATGCGGGTGAAGATAGTATCTACGTTGAAAAAAATGGAAAAACCGCCCTCAATGAAGAAATTTTTAATGAAGAAACTCTGCAAAAACTCAATTTGTCAAAAAATGACTTTGAAAAAAAGAAAGCCGCTGAAGTGGGAAATATATTCACCTTTGGTACCAAAAAATGTGAAGAATTGGATCTTTATTTTACTGATACCAATGGTGAAAGAAAGCCCGTATTTTTGGGGTCCTATGGAATCGGTATTACGCGTCTTATGGGAGTGATTGCTGAGGTGTATGCGGATGAAAAAGGTATACAATGGCCAGAAGCAGTTTCGCCGTATGCAGTACACCTGGTATCACTTTGCCGTGAAGAAAGTGAGGTAAAACAGTGCGATCAAATATATGAAAACTTACAAACACGAGGAGTTGAAGTTCTCTATGATGATAGAGATGCTCGCGCAGGTGAAAAATTTGCAGACAGTGATCTTATTGGTATTCCAATTCGTATCGTTGTAAGTCCTAAAACTCTTGCACAACACAGCGTGGAGTATAAAAAAAGAAACGAAACAGAGGCAAGTCTAATCACCATTGACGAACTTGTTTCGAAGTAGGTAGTACTGTTATGAAATTTCCTTGGTTTACAATGAAAACCCGCAGTCTTGCGATCGATCTTGGGACCGCGAACACGCTTGTGTACAGTCCTGAACAAGGAATTGTAATCAACGAGCCTTCTGTTGTTGCGATTAATACCAAAACCGAACAAATTCTTGCGGTAGGACATGAGGCAAAAGAAATGTTAGGAAAAACTCCTCCTCATATTGAAGTTACGCGTCCATTGACTGGAGGGGTAATTTCAGATTATGAAGTAACTGAAAAGATGCTTAAATTTTTCATTGAAAAAGTTTCAAAAGCTTCTTTTTCTTTTGCTTCACGACCGAGAGTGGTCATTGTAGTACCTCTCGATGTCACAGAAGTGGAAGTAAAAGCCGTAGAAGACGCGGCACTCGCTGCCGGTGCGAGAGAGGTATTTATTGTCCAGGAACCTATGGCAGCTGCAATCGGATCACGCATGCCGGTCCGAGAACCAGTGGGAAATATGATTGTGGACATTGGTGGAGGAAATACTGAAATAGCGGTTATATCGCTTTCAGGAGTGGTAACTTGGAAATCTACCAAAATCGCAGGTGACGAGATGAACCGAAATATTATTCAATATGCAAGAGAGGTATTCAAACTCTTGGTAGGTGAAGCTCATGCAGAAGAAATAAAAATAAAAGCAGGTTCAGCCTTGCCTCGCAAGGAGAGGGTTGAATTCCCAATGCGCGGGCGCGATGCGGTTACCGGACTTCCAAAAGAAATTATGATCTCAGATGAGCACATTCGCCAAGCACTTAGTCGAAGCGTAAAAACGATTGTTGATTATATAAAAATGACTCTTGAAGTAACACCTCCAGAATTGACTGCAGATATTCATGAGCGGGGTGTTCTCTTGGTCGGTGGGGGCGCGCTACTCGAAGGACTTGATACGGTCATAGCTCGTGCAGCTGAAATTCCAGTTAGGGTCGCTGATGATCCATTAACCGCAGTCGTGAGAGGTGCGGGAGTGTTGCTCGAAGATGAGGAATTGTTGAAACAGGTAGTTCTGCCTTCAGCTCGGGGAGTATAAAACATAATAACGTATGAAAAAAAGATACCAAACAATCATTGGAATTGGTATTGTTGTCGCGATAGTTATTGCCCTAAACCATGTGGGGGTACTTCGTCCTATAGAAAATTTTATTGTGCACACTTTTTTCAATAGCTCAGAATTTGCCTATCGAAATGAAGTAGGTACCCCTATAAACTCAATTAACGAAAAGCTGACTGACACTTTTGATCCTGAATTGGTTGAGGCGGTATGTGCAATTGATACCGCAGAGAATAAGCTGCTCAAAGAAGAAAATGAGGAATTGCGAAAACAACTCAATTTTTTTGCTAAAAATAATTTTCAACATGTGGGAGCCGAAGTTATTGGAAGAACAGTCGATCCACTAAACACAGTGGTAACCATCAATCGTGGAAAAAAAGATGGAATATCTCCATCAAATCCAGTCATTGTGGGGGATGGTGTACTGATTGGGTCAATCATTCAAACATTTGAAACCATTTCCTATGTACGACTTATTAATGATAACCAGAGTAAAGTTGGTGCGACGCTCATGAATGAAGATCGAACTATCGGGCTTGTCGAAGGTGGATATGATATCGGCGTACAAATGAATTTTATTCCCCAAAATGAAGTGGTAAGTCCAGGTGACATTGTCGTGACATCAGGGTTGACTGAAAATATGCCACGCGGACTCATGATTGGAAAAGTGGAATTTGTAGAAAAACAACCACTGGAGCCGTTCCAGCAAGCAATCCTCGATCCACTTGCAGACCTATCCTACTTGAATAATGTATCCATCCTTATTACCACATCGACACATGAAGCATCGTAAAATTTTCAAAAAAATACTCACCGTAATGCTATATATAATCGGTGTATGCGGATTAGTATTTTTAAAACTCATAGTAATGAATTTTCTACCTGGGATATTTAGATATTTAGATATTATCATGCTTTTTTTTGTAATGGCGATTATGAGGGGTGCGGGAGGTGGAGTAGTGTGGTTCGCATTTAGTATATATACAGTCTTAGACATACTTAACTCTCATATATTTGGAATAGAATTATTTGCGGGTGTATTTAGTGTACTCGGAATATTCTGGTTTTTCGAAGAAGTATTCACCAATCTTTCAATATGGACCGCAGGAATACTTTCCATGTTTGGTATGACCGTATTCAAAACTTTATTCTGTTTGTTAAGCGTTATATTAGGAATAATATACAACCAAGAAACAATAGTTTCTTTGGGATTAATCAAACAATTTGGAATTGAAATCGTCACCACATCACTACTCTCAGTACCGCTCTATGCAGTACTTATGAAAATAGGTAATATGGTAACAAGAGAGAAGATCAAATATTCCTAAAAAATATGCAAGACTTAGACCCATTTGCAAAAAATCCGAGCAAAGGTCTGGGTAAAGGAAAATTGGATGGTAAATACCGTTTTGCCTGGATTGAAGATTCCTTTACCCCCAAAAGTATCTCTCAAAACGAAGATATCATGTTTTCTGGTACTTCGCATATTGGTACCAGTTTTTCTGATCGCAAAATGCTCTCCTTCCTCATGGCAGTTACGGTAATACTGCTTGCAATGGTAGGTCGTTTAGTATATGTGCAAATACTCGAAGGAGGAACCTATGCCGTCAAAGCAGAGGGTAATAGACAGCGTATTATTCCAATCCCTGCAGAACGCGGTCTCATCTATGATCGAAATGGAGTGCAACTAACCCAAAATATCCCTAATTTTTCTCTCGCAATTATTCCTCAGGATCTACCTCGTGATGAAACAGAACTCGTCTCAGTCATAAATAAGCTTTCCAAAATTACTGAGAGTGATCCAGTTGAAATCAAAAATACACTTGAAAAATATCGAGAATATCGCCACGACTCAATTGTGATTATTGAAGACATTCCCTATGATGCAGCACTGAAGATTCTCATCAATTCCGATGAATTATCGGGTATTACCATTCAACGTGGAAGCAAACGGCTCTATCTTACAAAAAATCCCGAAGGTTTAGCAGTCACTTCTACCGAATTGTTATCGGAAACAAAAATAGCTGAGCTTGAAGAAGCGTCAGACAGAAACTCACTCTCACACGTGCTGGGTTATATTGGCAAACTATCACCAGAAGAACTTGAAGAATATTATGAGAAAGGATACCTGCCATCAGACTCTATAGGCAAGATAGGAGTCGAAAAATCATATGAAGAATACATGCGTGGAGTATATGGACAAAAAAGAATTGAGGTGAATGCTCGGGGGGCTGAACAAGCAGTACTTGCTGCAGAAAGTCCCATCCCCGGAAGCCACATCAGACTCTCAATTGACTACAAAATGCAGCAAGAGCTCGAACGCATACTTTCAACATGGTTAATCAAAAACAATAAAAAACGCGCGTCAGGCGTAGTCATGAATCCAAAAAATGGAGAAATTTTAGCACTCGTTAGCTTACCAGGATTTGATAACAATGATTTTTCTGGAGGGATTGAAGCTGAAAAATACAAAAACTATATTGAAGATGTGGATCATCCACTTTTTAATCGTGCGATCGGAGGGACATACCCGTCTGGATCAGTAATCAAGCCTGCGATGGCCTCAGCGGCCCTTGCAGAAGGTATAATCACTGCTCAAACAAAAATACTAAGTACGGGCGGAATACAAGTAGGCCCATGGTTTTTCCCCGATTGGAGTCGCGTTGCACACGGACTTACTGATGTGAGAAAATCAATATCATGGTCAGTCAACACATTCTATTATTATATCGGGGGAGGATACAAAGATTTTGAAGGGCTCGGAGTAACACGGATCAATGAATATCTGAGAAAATATGGTTTTGGAACTGCTCTTGGTATAGATATTCCGGGTGAATACGATGGTTTTCTTCCAAGCCCAGAGTGGAAAAAGAAGGAAAAAGGTGAAGAATGGTATGTGGGGGACACATACAATTACTCAATTGGACAAGGAGATTTTCTGACAACTCCACTCCAAATCGCAAGCATGACTTCAGTCATTGCAAACAAAGGAACCATATACCGTCCCCATGTAGTACGTTCAATTATTGACCCAAAAACAAAAGAGGAAAAAAAGGTAAGTGTGGAAAAAGTTCGAGAGAATATTATTGGAAGAAGCTATTTGGAAACCGTGCAACTTGGCATGAAAGATTGTATTGATACTGGACCTTGCGGAGTATTACGATCACTCCCATTCTCAGTTGCAGGAAAAACAGGTACGGCTCAATGGAATGCTGAAAAAGATACGCACGCATGGTTTACTTCGTTTGCTCCTTTTGGAAATCCTGAAATTGTAGTCACCATCATGCTTGAAGAAGGAGGGGAAGGTAGTAGGACAGCCTCGCATGTAGCAGCGGAATTCTATCACTGGTGGGGAAACTATACAGGAAAATAGAAATACAGTATACGTGAAAAAAGATACAAAATTATATTTCGATTGTATTCTTATACATGTATATTGTATCGTAGTATTATGTGGACAATCGTAATTTGACGCTTAACTCTGATATGCTACACTGATAGCAGTCCCGGCATAGGTCGGAACATTTTTTTAGAGAACACATAACCATTGCGTATGTCACCCCAATACATGACCGAAGAAAAAATTGAAAAACTGAAACAAGAGAGAAAAAAACTAAAAGAAGAAAAAATCCCAGGACTTGCAAAGCGTATAGATGAAGCACGCCAAATGGGCGATTTGTCAGAAAACGCTGAGTATCATGCGGCACGCGAAGATATGGCGTGGGCACAGACGCGAGTTAAGGAGCTGGAATACCTGATTGATAATGCAGAAGTTATCTCAAAAAACGATAAAACTGGTGAAGTCCAAATTGGTTCACACATTACCGTTTCAACCAATGGAAAGAAAAAAGAATATACGATTGTCGGAGCACAAGAAGCAAGTCCGATTGATGGCAAAATCTCAAATGAATCACCACTCGGTAGTGCATTTCTTGGTAAAAAAAAGGGTGACAAAATAAAAATCAATTTACCTGCAGGTCCACAAGAATTCAAGATTGAACACGTAAATTAAAACTAAAATTAACCAAAAACCATCCTATAAACAGGATGGTTTTTGTATTGACAAAATTAATATATCAGATACTATACGCACACGATTGACGTACAACCAAGTACGCAAAAATCCAAGGAGATGTACATGTTCTTCGCATATGTCGTACTCCACCTAATCTCCGTCATGACGGTCGGACTGACGATCGCCTCAATGTCGCTTCAGGTGAAGCAGTGGGGCGGCAATCACCAGATCTCAAGCGTACGCATGCTACTCATGGCAGTAGCACTCTTCCCTGGCTCGACAATCCTGCAAACTCTGGCGGACATCTTCCAAACCAAGACTCGTTTCAGCGAGAAAACGGGGATACTACATGATATGCAGGATAGTGAATACCTGTGGATCATCAGTTTCTTCTGGGAACTCAAGGTGGCGTGGAATATTATCGTCGTGTGGCCATTCATCATACTACTGCTAATTCTGCTCGGAATCGTCATGTTAGGAGCAGTCGCAGCAGAAGTCGTCAGACGGGTATATAGACGAATAAGTCGAAAAAGACAACGCAGGTGATATCCTCTCAGTCGCATTCGTGGTAGAGAAGCTCTCAATGAAGAGTTGCGTCTCCTCCGGGTGCGATTCTTCATTTATAAACGTTTTTGTCTAATTTGAGCCATATTTTATAGGTTTGTAATTTTTAGGCATTTCTGCTACTATAAAACCAACTAAAACATCGTAATTTAGCGTTTTTATGGAGCAAAAACCAGTAAATATTAATGATGAAAGAAGTGTTAGACTTCAAAAACTTCGTGAACTACAAGAAAGTGGAATAAATACCTATCCTGCCCAATCACACAGAACTCACAACGTAATACAAGCACTACATGAACCTCATGACACTAACGTTAGTATTGCAGGTAGAATCATGACCAAGCGTGAAATGGGCAAGCTTACATTTGCGCATATTGAAGACGAAAGCGGACGAATGCAAGTAGTTTTAAAAAAAGATGATCTAGGTGAGGAATCGTACAAAATATTTGTCAAAAAAATCGATGCAGGTGATATTGTAGAAATTAAAGGTACACGATTTATCACGCAAAAAGGCGAAGAATCGTTGCTCGTACGTTCGTACACCATGCTCGCCAAAGCGCTGCTCCCATTACCAGATAAATTCTATGGACTGCAAGATGAGGAACTAAAGATGCGAAAACGTTATCTGGATTTTATTGTAAATAAAGAACTAAAAAATAAAATTGTCACCAGATCAAAGCTAGTACGAGCACTTCGTGAATTTATGTATGAAAAAGGTTTTATCGAAGTGGAAACCCCCATGCTCGAAACAGTGGCATCCGGCGCTCTCGCAAAAACATTTGATACACACTTTAATGCGTATGACATGCCCGTTCATTTGCGTATTGCAATTGAAATTCCACAGAAGCGGTTGCTTGTCGGTGGGTTTGAAAAAATATTCGAAATCGGACGTTGTTTCCGTAATGAAGGTGTCGATCCTCAACATAATCCCGAATTCACCCAGATTGAGTATTATTGGGCATATGCAGACTATGAAGACAACATGAAAATGCACGAAGAAATGTTGCCTCGTATTATCGAAGATGCAATTGGAGGACTCACGATTGAACTCGAAGGAAATACTATTGATTTCAAACCTCCATATAAACGAGTGACGTTCAGAGATGTGGTACTGGAATATTCAGGGATTGATTTGAATATTGAAGATACAAAAGAAAAATTAGTGAAAGCAATGAAAGCAAAAGGACATGCAGTAGATCCAAAAGCAGGATTTGGAAGACTTGCAGATGATCTGTACAAAGCAACTGCTCGACCAAAAATTATCCAGCCAACATTTGTTCTCAATTATCCAGCTGAATTAAAACCGCTCGCAAAGCATGCCAAAGATCCTCGCTATACTGAAATGTTCCAGCTTATTGTAAATGGGTTTGAAGTAAGTAACTCATACACAGAATTGAACGACCCAATTGATCAGTGCGAACGTTTTACTTCTCAAGCAGAGAACAAAAAAGCAGGGGATGATGAGGCAATGGAATTCGATGCTGATTTTGTAGAAGCCCTCGAATATGGTATGCCACCGGCAACAGGGACGGGTATCGGGATCGATCGTCTTGCTGCATTGATCACAGGATCGCATACACTGAAAGAGGTAATCGTATTCCCAATCGTCAAGCCAATAGAAAACCAAAAAACAAAGTCTAGAGCAAAAAAGAAAGAATAGTAGATTAATACGCAAGATATGGAAGTTGTACAAAAAACAGTCATGGTATTCGGTACTTTCGATATCTTACATCTCGGGCACATTGCGTTTTTCAAAGAAGCAAAAAAATACGGTGACCGATTGATCGTAGTCGTTGCACGAGACAGAAGAGCGCAAGGTATCAAAGGTGATGCTCCAGTATTTAGCGAACGTGATCGTGCTTCACTGTTACATGAATTATCAATTATAGATAAAGTACTCATCGGAGATAAGGTTGATGTCTACAAAGTAATAAAAAATGTAAAACCCGAAGTGATTGTACTTGGATACGACCAACATGTTTTTACAGAAAAACTTGAAGAAAAAATAAAAGAGTTTGAGTTGCCGACCGAAATTGTGCGAATTAAGGCGTATAAGCCTCAAACGTACAAATCAACAATTGCAAAATCAAAAATTGCTGACAAAAAAAATGACCGGCATCTCGTCGTCCCGCTTGGTATTCTAGTAAGAGATGGTAAAATTCTACTTAACAAACGAAATGATAAAGAAAAACCTTTTTTGCATGGGCTCTGGGAATTTCCAGGGGGCGGAATGGAAATCGGAGAAACAATAGAAGAAAATTTGGTCAGGGAAGTGCGGGAGGAATGTGGATACGAGATTGAAATAGTCTCAATGCTCAAAAAAATCTGGACCATCAATGATAGAAATTCCTCCATGGTATCTAATCAGAACCTCAATATTTACCTAGTTCCCTTTGTCTGCACAATACAAGGCGGCACAGGGCAAGTAAACGATGATGAAGTACTGGAAACCGTATGGCTAAGTCCAGATAAAGTAACCGAGTATAACCTAATCGGAGAAAATAAAAAAATGTATGAGCAAATCTACAAAGAACTTATACATATCATCAATACTAAACATCTGTAACTAAAATTCTATGATTGATATCAGATATATCCGTGAGCATACGGCAGAAATCAAAAAAAATTGTGAAATTCGTCATATCAAAATTAATATTGATGATTTATTAAGTATAGATGAAGAAAAAAAGGGGATACAACAAAAAATTGAAAACTTAAGAAATGAGAGAAATGTTGGTTCGAAGTTGAAAGAAAAACCAAGCCCAGAAGCAATCAAGCGCATGAAGGAAATCGGTGAGGAAATAAAAAATCTAGAAATCCGATTGAATCCTCTTGAAGAAAAATATACAGAATTAGTGCTAAAAATTCCTAACCTTACACATCCACGGAGTCCTGTGGGTGGGGAAGAAGACTTCAAGGTGCTCGAAGAACACGGCAAATTACCCAAGTTTTCTTTTACACCAAAAGATCATGAAGCACTACTACTCGAGCGGGAGATGATTGATTTTGAACGTGGTGCAAAAGTGGCTGGATCAAAATTCTATTTTGCACAAGGTGATTTGGTACGACTCAACCAAGCACTTATTGCATATGGTATCGATGTGGCAACAAATCGAGGGTTCAAGTTGCTTGAAACCCCTGATCTTGCAAAAAAAGAAGTACTAGAAAGTGCCGGATTCAACCCCCGTGGAGCAGAGACACAGATTTATTCGATCGAAGGAGAAGATCTCAGCCTGATCGGTACCGCAGAAATTTCAGTACTCGGATTTCATGCAGATGAAATACTCGATTTATCAAAAGGCCCCAAAAAATATGTAGCCGTGTCACACTGTTTTAGAACTGAAGCAGGCGCATATGGTCGCACAAGTAAAGGATTGTATCGAGTACATCAATTTACCAAGCTCGAAATGTTCGTGTTCTGTGCACCTGAAGATAGCGAAAAAATGCATGAGGAATTACTCTTAGTCGAAAAAGAAATTTGTGATGGGCTAGAAATTCCATACCGTGTTATAGATATTGCGAGTGGAGATCTAGGCGGACCTGCATATCGCAAATTCGATATCGAGGCATGGATGGTTATGAATCAGGGTTACGGAGAAATCACCAGTACAAGCAATTGTACTGATTACCAATCTAGACGAGCAAATATCAGATACAAAACGAGTGAAGGAAAAAATGATTACGTGCACACACTCAATGGTACGGCTATAGTTACCAGCCGCTTCCCAATTGCACTTATTGAAAATCATCAGAATGAAGATGGTACAATCAATATTCCAAAAGCATTACAGAAGTATATCGGTAAAAAATCGATTTAAGATATGAGAATAAAGGGCACACAAAAAACTATTTTTGAAAGTGAGTTTTTAACGTACTTAACAGTTTCACAAGTACAGTGAAGGGACAAGCCCTAGAATTTTGTCCGCACATACACTCACAGAAGAACATATGAAAAAAACATAACTATGGAAAAACCGGTACTCTGTATTGTTCCTGGGTGGGGAGGAACAAAAGAAACATGGAAAGAATTCAGTGAATTAGCACAGAAATATTTTACGGTATGCTGTATAGAGTTACCTGGTTTTGGTGGCGTTACCACACCTCACAGCGTATGGGGAGTAGAGCAATATGGTGAATACGTCTACCATCAGCTAATAGAGATAAGAAAAGAAAATCCTAATAAAAAAATAATTCTTCTTGGACACTCATTCGGTGGTCAGGTCGCGACGTATGTTGCTGAGTGGCACGCGGATATGTTCGATGAACTCGTGTTGATCGCTGCGGCAGTCGTACGCCCCAAAAGAAGAGTAAAACGCTTAGTATTCAGACTACTGACAGGGGTGGTGAAAAAAATCCTCCATACAGAGCAAGAAAATACACGTATGACCGAGATTAAAAAAAGAATATATTCTTCGCTGTTCTCAACTGACTATATCGACACCTCCGGTATCAAGAGGGAGATTTTCAAAAAAGTAATACGTGAAGATATGCAAGATTCTCTTCCGAAAATTACCAAATCTGTTCTTATGTTTTGGGGTGTACATGATACCTATACACCACTAAGGCACGGCAAAAAAATAGCAAAAAAAATACCGAACTCGGAATTGATAGTCTTCCGAGACGGAAGACACGGGCTTCATCATACACACAAAGAAAAGATTCTCGAGAAGTTGAAAGAGAGGTATACTACTATATAGTATTATATGGAACTAAAGACAATGGTATATATACTATGGTTTGCAAGTTCAGTACTTGTGTATGCTGAGTACTGTTATTTTTGGCAATTAAAATGGTATCGAATTGATCGATTCAAAGATTTTTTATCAACAAAACAAGGACGATCTGTCGTCAACAATAGATACATACTGGCTCGGACCCTATTTGCAATAGTATTACTCATATGGATGCCAGCTAATAGTAAAATAATTAATTACAGCATTGGAATCGTCTTTATCTGCGATGTCTTATATATTGTCTGGAGAAAATACAAAGGATCGTATCGACGCCCAACCCTAAGCACCAAAGCGCTTCTAATTATTCTTGGATCTTTTGCTTTTGAATGCTCGCTATACTTTATTAGCAGATCCTGGGTATTACTATTGGTGATAAGTGCCCTCAGACTATACGTATTGAGTGCAGCAGTCATCACCATCAACTGGATTACAAATCAGATAAAACGTGCATACTTTAGAGCTGCAGAAAGAAAACTAAAAAAATATCCCAATCTTATCAAAATTGGGATTACGGGCAGTTACGGAAAAACTTCGGTCAAAGAATTGCTAGCGCAATTACTTGCTCACTCATATAAAGTCGCGTATACCCCAAAAAACACCAACAGTGATATTGGAATCTCAAGGTTTATTTTATCCACTAATTTTAGTGGAATCGATGTATGTGTAGTAGAAATGGGAGCGTACAACAAAGGGGACATCGAACTCGTATGCGATATTGTGCATCCCAATATTGGTATTTTAACTGCGATCAATCAGCAGCATCTAAGTTTGTTTGGTTCAATAAAAAATATTCAATCAGCAAAATATGAACTCCTGCGCTCAATTGCGCCAGAAGGACTCTCGATTACCAATGCTGATAATAGACTATGTATGGAGTTTGTAAGCGAGCTCAGGAGCAAAGTCACAACCTTCGGACAAGAACCAGAAAACAATCCAAACTGCCTAGTTGATTCAGTAAGAACTGATATTGGTAAACTACATATTCAATATACAATTACTGAAGCAGGAAAAACTGAAAAAATTGAAGTTCATCCTGAATTGATTGGCGAACACCAGGCAACGAATATCGCACCCTGCATTTTAGTTGCCAAATATTTGGGAATGAATACGGAAAAGATAGTCGAAGCAATCAATATACTGCATCAACCAGAACAATCCATAAAAATATATACATTTGGAAAAGCAATTATTATAGACGACTCCTACAATTCCAATCCTGATGGTTTCAAAGCAGCACTCGAAGTGTTAGGAACATTCCCTTCATCGCGTAGACGCATCGTACTTACACGCGGCATGGAAGAATTGGGCAAAGAAAGTGCTGAATTGCATGAAAAAATTGGTAATGAGATTTCATTTTTTGCAGACGAGTTAGTTATTATTACTCCGAACTTTGCAGATATGATCAAGCGGGGAATTATCAGCAAGTATCATACCAATAAAATTCAAGAAATCTTTGAAACCGAAGAATTGGTGAAATTTGTAGAAAGTATGAAAAACGAAGAAGTAGTGATTTTGATAGAAAACAAAGTAGCCCCGACTATCCGCCAATTGTATATTACGGAATAAGTATGATATTTACCGGATTTCAACCAAACGCAACACGTGAAGATGTGATAACCGCGCTTAAGTACCTACTAGTGCCATGGAAGTGGGGTCAGATGCTTACAGGTGAACATGAACACAAAGTCTCCCGACTACTTAGAAAACAATTTTCTGTATCTCAAGTATATCTCTTTGATAGCGGGAGAAGCGCGCTTGAGATAGCGCTCAAATCACTTGGAATAGGACCAGGCGATGAGGTTATTGTTCAGGCGTATACCTGTGTAGTGGTGATAAATGCGATCAGATGGACAGGAGCTACTCCTGTGTATAGTGATGTAGTCGAAAATTTTACTATTAATCCTATTGCATTAGTAAAAAAAATCACACCAAAAACAAAAGCAATAATTGCGCAGCATACATTTGGCATACCATCAGATATGGATGCAATAATGAGGATTGCTCGAGAAAAAGGGGTCGCAGTAGTTGAAGATTGTGCCCATGTGATCGGAGGCGAGTACCATGGAAAAAAATTAGGAACCATCGGGGATATTGGTATGTTCAGTTTTGGATCAGACAAAGTGGTTTCATGCGGCCGAGGAGGTGCACTTATCGCATCAAATGATGCGATTGGGGAACAGATACAAGCTGAGTACAACAAACTTACCTACCCCAAACGGCGGTGGATTATACCGTATCTATGGAATTTTCCAATTTTTGTCATCGGCAAAGCACTCTATAAAATCGGTATTGGAAAACTAATGCTTGCCGGTCTAAAAAAACTCGCCCTAAGTGGACGGGTTATATATGAAAAAGAAAAAAAGGGGGAACGCAGCCATTTCAAAGTTTCACGGCTAGCAAATAGCCTATGTCATATTCTTACCAATCAGCTCGAAGTAATTGATGAAATGAATGAACATCGTACCGAAATTGCTCATTGGTACGATGAAGAAGTTTATGTAAAAGAAATAATAAAGCCTACCAAACTCGAGAATAGTTTTTTTGTCCGCTACCCAATTCGGGTAAAAAAACCACAAGAAGTCCATGCGTATTTCAAAAAACAAGGCATACTACTTGGTGACTGGTACGACGTCGTGATTGCGCCCGATGATATCCTAATGGAAAAAACAGGCTACACTAGAGGCGAATGCCCAATTGCTGAAACATTGGCAAAAGAATCCATCAATCTACCTACCAGCCGCCATATCAGCGTAAAGCACGCAGACCGTATATCACGTATACTCAATAGTTTGTATGATCGAAATTAAAAAAATAGAAGACCTTGTTGAGTGGGACCAGTTTGTAGCCTCGTACCCATTTTCACCCATGACCCAAGCAACCGCATATGGAAAATTTTATGAATCAATGGGGGACAAATTTTTTGTTATTGGAGCATACGAGTCTAATCAACTGGTCGGAGGAACACTAGTCATCGTCGTACACGCCAAAAGAGGATCATATTTTTACCTACCATATGGACCATTGGCAAAAGAAGGTTCAAACTATGTTGAAGTACTGTATGCGTGTGCCACATACCTCAAAAATATAGCAAAAGAATACGGCATAGCGTTTATTAGATCAAGTCCATTTATCGAAAAAAATATCGATCATGAACATGCTTTTAGAACCGCTGGGTTCAAAAAATCTCCGATTCACGCACTTGCGGAGACTACTTGCATTCTTGATACTACCACCTCGGAAGATGAGCTGCGTGCACGTATGAACAAAAATCACCGCAACCTCATTCGTCGATGTGAAAAAGAAGGAGTGCGAATCAAAATATACAGCTCAGCTGAAAAACTGAAAGAATTCCATGCGCTCCATTCAGTGACGGCAAAAAGGCATCATTTTGTTCGATTTTCAGACGAATATGTAGAAAAAGAATTTCAAGCATTTGAAAAAAACAAAGAAGCAGTGGTGCTGTACGCATATTTACCAGACGGGACGCTCGATGCCGCAGCAGTGGTCTACTATTACGGAACAACTGCGGCCTATCGTCATGGTGCATCATTGGGTCAAAACAATAAAATCCCAACTCCATACCTAATTCAGTGGAGTGCGATCCAGGAAGCAAAACGTAGAGGAAAACAATGGTACAATTTTTGGGGAGTGGCGCCAGAAGATGCCAAAAAAAATCACCCATTCAAAGGTATTACACACTTCAAAAAGGGATTTGGGGGAGAGGTCATGAATTTACTGGAATGCCAAGATCTAATTATTGATAAATTCAAATATTCCCCAACCTGGATATTTGAAACGTTCCGCCGTATCAAACGAGGTTTTTAAAACACATTTACCCATAAGCTTGTCTATAGGTAACATGAGAAGAAGAATCGTCAATCATCACAGACTGATAAAGTCAATTGATCGAACAGCTGAAAAGACTGAACGCTTTTTTGATAAACTGTTCAAAAGCAAAGGACCTCGAAAAATAAAAGATTACACCTGGAAAGGAACACAGTACAACCCTTACAAAAGGGAAGATACGTCGGGAAGAAAAAAAACCAAAATTTTACTCGGTGTACTTACAATCTCTGTGATACTTCTCATATATGTGATCGTGTTTAGTGGTTTATTTGATATAAAAATAATTACAGTGAGTGGAAATGATAAAATAGAAATTAATGAGATTACCGAAGTAATCAACAATACGCTTGAGTATAAAAGCTTTGGGTTTATCCCAAATTCTAGCTTTTTTGCCGCAAGTATCGAGGACATAAGCGAAGTGTTGAGAGGCAGATTTCCGATAGACAAAATTACAATTGAAAAACATTTCCCCCACGAGATACACATATCGATTACCGAAAAAATATCCACAGTCATTTATGACAATGGATCGGTCTATGGCTTTACAGGGCTCGACGGCTCAGTAGTAGAGCTTATACGTGCGGTTGAGAATTATGAATGGAAAGACATTACCGAAAAAATATCGACAACCACAGTTGATGGGGTTACCACCACGATCGATACGGTAGTAGGGAGAGAACATACACCCGACCGAAAAAAAATACATGAACAAGTCGGAGAATATCCAATTGTCTATGACAAACGTGAGCACCAGACTGATAAGGGAGTTACCGTCCTAAAACCAGAAGAAGCAATACTCATTATCGGCTGGTATAATGAACTAAAAAATACAGATTTTGGTGTAGAATTATTTATTATAGAAAATGATACAGATTTTTATATTGATACAAAAGAAGGGTGGACAATAAAAACTCGATTTATGAGAAACAACCCAGCCGAACAGATGCGCGAAATCAAACTAGCCTTACAAAAAGTAGAAAATCGTCGAAGCATCTCATATATCGATATCCGCTATCAAAATCGTATTTATTGGAAATAGGATTGACAAGTAAGAAAAAAAATGATATAAAACTAAGTCGAAATAGTTCTTTTTAGTATATGTGGGGGAAAGTGATAGTTCGAAAAAACATTCGATCTATGGCTCCCCCTCACATAATCACAATCGCAGGTTACGTTGGCGAGGGGCGCACAGATGTGCGAGCGTATATCTTGAGGAAGAAAGACATGGACACCAATGTTCCCAACCTCGTGCCAAAAGGCATGCGGGACAACAGGAAGGCGCGTCAAGACGCCAAGGAGACGGCTGCTGATCTCAAGGAAGATCAAGCTGCTCCGTTCGAGCACACGACCCTCGAGGACTACGACGAGGTAGGTACCGAGAAGATCTCGGACACTCAGCGGGCCAAGTGGGAACGCGAGCTGGCAGAGCAGAGCGCCGAGGCGGAGAAGCTGCGGCATCTCCGCCGAAGTGAGGAGTACGACGGGGGCTAATCGCCAGCTGGCTCACGCCATATCGCGACTGTCTGTGCTGAAGTACAGCAGTCGCGAATGATTCATTCAATATGAAATTTCGTATTAAGTGAATCATTCCAAAAAAAACACATACCACCCGGTATGTGTTTAGTTATCCACATATTTATTTATAACCACACTTTACAACCGAACGTACGTTCGGTATACTGAGTTTAAGGAGGAGAACAATCGTTCGACAGAGTTCCACCCATGTCTTTCTCGGCCGAGGACAGTGGTGTAACACAAATATTTAATCCACTCATATATGCCACTAGATCTATACAAACAGAGGATGGCAGCATTGCTCTCCTACTACAACAAAAATAAGCGACTTCCGAGCTACGAAGAACTCGCAAAAGTCTTCGGGGTTAGATCGAAGTCGGCAGCATTTGATTATATTGAAAAATTTATTGAGGATGATATTGTACGAAAGAGTGATGAAGGATTCTTGATTGCAACACCTCGACTATACGGAGCACGGGTACTAGGGGAAGTAAAAGCTGGGATTCCTGATGACGCAGAACAAAGCCTGATGGATTGCATTTCGCTCAATGATTTATTAATTCACGAACCTACACATACTTTTCTACTAAAGGTTTCCGGGGACTCAATGCGAGATGCCGGAATTCTCTCAGGTGATATGGTAGTGGTGAATAGAAAGAGAAGTGCAAAACCTGGAGCAGTGGTGGTTGCGGAAATTGATCACGAATGGACACTCAAATTCCTCATGCAAAAAGGCAAAAAAATGTTCCTACGTGCAGCAAACAAAAAATACCCAGATTTATTTCCAAAATACGAACTTCGCGTTGGGGGAGTGGTGACTGGTGTAGTAAGACAATACATCTAGTCTCTATGAAAACCTATCTCATCTCATATGACTTGGCACGACCAGAGTCTAGTCCTGAATATGTGCGACTGGTGCAAATGATCAAAACTGCAAACTTTTGGACCAAACCTATGAAATCCTTTTGGCTCATAAAAACTGATCTTACCTCACTCGATATTGTAAAGCAATTAAAAAGCGTAACCGATGAAAACGATAAAATCTATGTAACTGAAGTAACGAGAAACTGGACATCATCCAATCTTGCAGAGAAGACCGTAAATTGGCTCAAACAATCTTAAATAAAATATATGTATAAAATATTAGAAAATTGCAGAAGTGATTTCTACCACACGAAAAGGAAAAAATTTGAAACAACCTCCTTTATCAGAGCACTTTTGAAAAAACTGGATAGAAAAAGGGGAGTGTGAGAGAAATAAAAAAACCATGGTCTGTATAACCGTGGTTTTTTGTACTACAAAAAGGCTCCATGCTTCTGTTGCAGAGAATCATGGAGCCTTGTCGGGTCTCTGTAGATAGACCACTCATAATCTTAATAAACCATGGTGGGGAAAAAGCGTCAAATAAATTCTGTGTATAACTTTCAATCTCCTCATTCTTTTTGCTACTAAAATTTCTAATAAAAAAAAGAATGGGGGGAGACGACGCCGAAGCAATCGTCTCTGCACTTCCATCGAGATCTACCCCAGGTTCACGATCTCATGCTCATCCATGTCGAACGGATGCAGTCCGCCAGTACGGAGCTTGACCGCACGCTCGTAGCCTGCGGACTTGATCGAATTGATCATGGTGAAGTGGCTCATCGGGAATCGATCACTGAGCTCGCTCACCCTATACGACGTAGCGTAGGGGAAGCAGAGCTTCGTCACCGGCCTCGGGTCGCACTTCGCCTCTTCGGTCACGCCCGTCTCGGCGTCAAAGAGGGTCGCGCGCAAGCGCCGGAAGATGCGGACACCAGCGGTATCCTTCGGCAACTGAATGTCGCGGAACACAGTCTTGATATCAGTCGTCGTGACCTGCTGATCACGCGTGGGTTCTTCGATGAGGGTGTCGCCGCGGTAAAAGCGGATGAACAGGTCATAGGTGTGCGATACAACCATCATGGGTAACATTTCTCCTGCAGAGAGTCTGGAAGGTTACGACCTCGATTGGGAGGTGCGAGGATAAGTAATACCACAAAAAGAAAGGGGGGTCAATGATAGGAGAAAAGTATTAAAAAATAATTATAAATAAAATTCTCTGTAAAAAATTGACAGACGAAAATTCTGATGATATGGTATACGTCATTTCTTCCTAAAACTGAGGAACGGTTCCAAATGTTGGGGAGAAAACAGCGGGCTCTTGATAAGGATAGTAGACCATGCAATTCGGTAAGTACGTGACGTGCTGTATCATCATCCTCCTGTCGACCACTGGCCTCAACTGCGATGGTCAGGATGAGGATGATACGCAGTTGGATACCACCAATGCATTCCTCGATGACGACGGTTTCAGGATCACCAACCGAGACAACTGCCCCGGGATCGTGAACCACGATCAGCGGGACACGGACGAAGATGGTACGGGCGACGCCTGCGATCCGGACGACGACAACGATGGTGTGGAGGACGGGGTGGACAATTGTCCACGCTCGAAGAACACCAACCAGAAGAATACGGATCAGGAGCTCTCGCTCACCGTGGGATCAACCATCACGGCAGACACTCTGGGCGACGCCTGCGATCCGGACGACGACAACGATGGGGTCTGTGACCCTCTCGTGAGCGATCCGAGCTGCACAGGCTTTGACCTCTGCCAGTTCGTACCGAACCCCGGCGTGCAGTTCGATCCGGACGATGATGGTGTCGCAAACGAGTGCGATAACGATGATGACGGCGACCAGATCGTAGACAATAAGGATAACTGCCCGAGATTCGTGAACCACGCCCAGTCCAATCTGGATGGAGACACTCTGGGCGACGCCTGCGATCCGGACGACGACAACGATGGTGTGGAGGACGGGGTGGACAATTGTCCAGTCAACTGCAATCCAGATCAGCGAAATAGTGATACGTCGGACAGTGATCCGAGCACTATCGCAGACAGCTTCGGCGACGTCTGCGATGATGACCCGGATGGCGATGGTGCCATGGACTTCGAATGGTGGGAGATCCAGCCGCAGTCGTGTCCTCCCACGACTCCTTGAAGAGCAACCCTGGCACCGACAGGCTCACACATGTGAGCCTGTCGGTGTACCAAAAAACTATTATCAAGAAATAAACCTTCGAGTCTCCAAGACTCGTTTTTTAATTAACCTAAATAGGGGAGAGTAAGTATCAAATATGAAGGAAAACCAACTCAGAAGATTCTCTATTGAAATAGGCAAAGAAGCTCTTAGATTCATCATTTGGCTTTATTTTGTTCACGAAACCATCAAGTTTCAAAGATAAAATTTCACAATCTTTGGTAGTCATATTTGTAGGTACCAGTACTTTTACCTGATAATTTAATCCAGCCAACTCTATAATACCACTCCGAGGTAAACCCTTAAACTTTCTAAGAACCACTTGTGCAACTTCTTTACCAATCTCAGAAAAAAATCCACCGCTGACTGAAACTAAAATGAAACTAATTACTGGTATCACTGTCCACCATATCATACTTGGCCCCGCTGAATCTCCACCACCCAATTCCTCATTAACTTCACAAATAACAAGATTTTCTATTTTATCAATATCAGCATCTTTAATATACTTTAAACCCACATCAGAGGAGACTATTAATTGCATCATTGGTGATGTGTCATTATAGTCGAAATTTCTGTAATGCAGGTCATATTCTTCATCTGTAGGATAAATGGCCATAGTATAAATAAAATAATATTTAATATTCAGTATACCACATCTCCTGACTGGTCTAGGGGATAGATCTCTATCACATTAACCCCTGACCAGTCCTGACCTAGTTTTTCTATCTGATATTACAAAAGCCGATCAGATTAATGGTCGGCTTTTTGATCGTCGGCTATACTCAAAGCTTTACCTAGGTTTCAAACACTTTCGTGTCGTAAATTTAAATTCTGCGACATTGAGGGGGGGAGGGATTTTTTTTGGTTGGGTTACAGTATGTAGAGCGTCGCACAATATATCTTATACGACACTTACACTATGGAGCGAAAGGGCTTTTTAAATTTTCTAATCAACTTTGATTCCAGAATTTTATACTAACTTTTAATTCAATTACCCCCTCTATCCTCTAGTTCCAGTACAATTTTGCTCTCAGTATTTATCTGTTTACTTTTTCTCTTGTACTTCTAGCTTTCTTGACCCTATCCCTACATTTTGCGACACTACAAAATGGAGATCTGGAAACAGGTGGTATGAGATATCGTCTTTTTATAAAATTTTTGAAGACAGGGCTATTGTGTTTGCCCAATATACGAAGTGAATCGACGGTATACTTCACGAAGTAGCTTGGCATCCTCAAGTGCATTATGGTCCCGAGTCGCGTAATCAGATTTATTAACGCCAATTCGATCAAAAAATTCCTGTTTACCCATGCTTTCGGGATCAAATCCATGCGCAAAAAGAATGGAAGCAAAATCAAGTGGAATCCAAAATCCCGGATGTTTCTGCGGATCAGAAAAAAGATCGTACCAATAAATCGAATCGAATTGGTTCACATATGCCATAATATAGGGTTTCTCAGTGCCTACAAATTCTCGAATTTTTTCTTTTGCATCTTCCTTTGAAAGAATGTGCGTACCAGACAATGCAGGCAGTACGTGCTCTACAACCCACGGATCCATATGGTCTGGTGCAGGCTGTTCGAACTCAATATAGAGCTCTTCTCCCGTATCTTTTACCAAGGCAAGAGATAATAATTCACCTTTTCTAGCATCAAGATAGGTAAATTCAGTATCAAAAAATATAATTTGTTTTGTGTGTTTCATAAGGTATTTATTCCCAATCTTTTACCAAATAATCAAGCGGATTCGCTGGGATGCCATTCTTTCGAACTTCAAAATGTAGGTGAGGTCCAGTGGTAAAAGGTCCCGCACCGACAGTACCAGGGGTAGCCCCAGAATAACCGATAATATCACCACGTGTAACAAATTGATCTTCTTTTACAGTGATTTTACTCAAGTGCCCATATACCGTCGTAATTCCACCTTCATGAGCAATCATGACATAAGCATAGCACGATGCGGTCGTACACGTACGAGCACGTGCAACATAGCCTGATTTTGAAGCTCCTACAGGGGTTCCATGTGCACTCCTGATATCAATTGCAGGGTGTTCATAGATATAACGGAAGGGGTAACTCTTATCATGGAAATAAGCTGTAACATATCGACTCTGAGTCGGCCACGAAAGTAACGTTTCATCATCAGGAAGAGTAGCAAATTGTTTATTTTCTGCCAATTTTTTGCGAACCTGCTGTTCGACTGAGACAATCTCATTTTCCACTTGTTTGTATTGGGATTTGAGGTTCGCGACCATAGTTTTATAGGTCATCTCAGAAGATTGGGTCTGAGCCAACAACACACCTTTATATTTCGTTTGCTCATCGAGATCTTTCTTTCGATTATCCAATCGTTTTTTCAAATCTTCATAGGTTTTTTTACGCTCTTCAGTTTCTACTTTCTTCTGCTGCAACTCTTCCGTTGCGATTCTGATTGCTTTTGAAGCCTGACCCAGATCTTGCTCAATACTCTTTAGATATTGGACACGGGTATAAAAATCAGAAAAATTATCATACGCAACCATGACTTCAATATACTTTTTGTTATTTTCATAATGCAATGTTCGGACAAGTTCAGCCAACATGAGACGCTGCTTATCAATCGTTTCTTGTTTATCAGCTATACCAATCGCAAGTTCCTCGATCTGTAGAGTGAGTGTGTCCAATTTAGTCTGGGTAAGATCGATATCAAGCTGAATCTGGGTAAGCTGATTATCGAGAATGGCAAGCTGATTTGAGAGTGACTGTGCCTCAGTACGTTTTTCAGAAATTTTCTTGTTATATTCATCAATATTCTTCTGAAGCTGTTCAATTTTACTCTTACCCTCACTGATCTTTTTATTGAGTTCATCAATTTCGGCTTGGGTAGCTGCATAAACTGGTAAAGGAACAAAAAATAACCGCATTGCCGCGAATGCAGTTATCAGAAAAAAGCTAGTAATAATAACAAAAGACAAACGTTTAGTCATGTCTTCAGTATAGCACAATTTTGAGGGGATTATGAGAGAAGACTTATCCCCATTTGTAATCGTTCTAAAGTACGATTTTTCCCAAGTACAGAAGCTATCTCAAAGGGTCCTGGAGAATTTTTTTGTCCTGAGAGAGCGGTTCTCATTGGCCAGAGTACATCACCAACTCCAAATCCCTGTTCCTTAATCCACGCAAGAGTGTCAGCTTCAAGCTGCTCTCTCCCCCACTCAGCTTCATTTTTTGCACTCAAATATTCATGTAATAAGATTAACTTATGTTTGCTATCTTCCTTAGTACTTTTTTTCCAGATAAGTAATTCTGGTTCATACGTAAGTTGGCTAGCGAAAATAAACCCAAGTGCATCTGGAAACTCTCGCAAAGTAACTGCCCTTCCCTTTTCAAGCTCAATAATTTTTGCCAAATTTTCAAATTCTTTTTCAGTTCGAGGTAGTTCTTTGATAAGACCATGATTCAGCATAAATGGTACGACTCTTTTCGCAAGTTCTATGGTATCCATGGCCATCATATAGTGTTTATTGTACCAATCCAATTTTTCGACATTAAAGACGGCAGCAGCTTTGCTAACTTTATCAAAATCAAAATCTCTCTCAAGTTCTTCCATTGAGTATATTTCTTGTTCAGTTCCGGGATTCCATCCCAAAAATGCTACAAAGTTAATAAGCGCTTCTGGTAAATACCCTTTTTCCTCATAATCTCGCACACTCACATCCCCATGGCGCTTACTTAATTTTTGCTTTTTTTCATTCACGAGAAGCGAGAGGTGGGCAAATTTAGGAGCTTCCCACCCAAACATACGATACAGTTCAACATGCTTTGGAGTTGAGGGAAGCCACTCTTCTCCACGAACCACATGAGTTACTCCCATTGTATGATCATCAACTACTACTGCAAAATGGTATGTTGGGAATCCATCCGCCTTAATAAGCACTTGATCATCGACCAGTGCATTTTTGAATTCCACATTTCCTCGAATCATATCTTCAATGATAGTAACTCCTTCTTTTGGCATTTTCATTCGGACGACTGACACTTCCCCACCCTGAATTTTTTCCTCAGCTTCTACCGGTGATAAATCACGGCATTTTCCATCATATCCAGTAGGAAGTTTGTTTTTTTCCTGGTGTTCACGTAATTCAGTCAAACGTTCTTTGCTGCAAAAACAACGATATGCAAAACCTTTATCAAGTAATTCCTTAATATATTTCTGATAAATGGTAAGACGTTGAGATTGAATATAAGGACCGTTATTTCCAATTTGAGTTACAATGTGTGAAGTATCAAAAGTAACACCCTCGTCAATAGCAATCCCTGCCCATGAAAGTCCGCCAATAATATTTTCAATTCCACCTTCGACAAAACGTTCACGATCTGTATCTTCAATACGAAGCATAAAGATACCCCCATGTTTCTTCGCGAGCAAATACGCAAAAAGAGCAGTTCTCAGACCGCCGACATGAAGCATTCCGGTTGGACTTGGTGCAAAACGAGTTTTAATCATACCTATATTCGTGACATGACAATTGCAACAGCAATCGCAAGATTAAGTGATTCAGCTCCCCCTCTACCTGGAATAGTATAACGGGTATCTACAAGCTCTTCAAGCTCACGTGAGAGTCCGTGTGATTCTGATCCGAATAGGAATACAATTTTTTCTGCCTGAGAGATAGTTTGAGGTAATACTTTACCTTGGATATCAATAGATACAACTGTATACCCAAACTTATCTTTGAGCTCAGACAATTCTTTGAACACATTATGTGAACGGTAAATGTGTGAGCGAAATATGGAACCCATCGTGCTTCGAACCACTTTGGGATTATATTCATCAACGCTATTTTCCGAAAGCATAATATTAGACACTCCAAACCAATCTGCAGTCCTAATAATAGTACCGAGATTCCCTGGATCGCGCACGTCATCTAGTACCACAATCGATCCTTCTGCAATATCTGCGAGTTGAAAATTCTGTGATTCTACGACAGCAAGGATTCCGGGAAAGGTATCAGTGGATTTAATATGCCCAATATCTTTTCTACCACAAAACTCAACAGGCACTTTTAGCTTCTCAGCCTTACTAATACACTGAGCTATATCTAATTCTTCTCGTCTACTTCCCTCAACGACCACGAGAACTACATTTCCCGAGTCTAGCGCCTCCCCCACCCCCTTAAAACCCTCAATAACAAATTCACCGAATTGCCGGCGGTATTTTTTCTCTTGAAGTTGGGTAAGATGTTTAACGATTTTTGGTGAGAGCATAATATGGAAAAATAATAGTAGCATTAATCATTCGAGAAAGTCTTTTGGGTTGAGTAAAAAATCTGTACACCCACTCAAAACCAATTATTCTAAGCCATTTTGGCGCGCGCCTGACTGAACCAGAAATGTAGTCAAACGATCCACCAACCCCCATCGCTATTTTTACCCCAGTAAGCATTCCCGCATACTGGTCAATCCAGATTTCCTGCTTTTCATGCCCAAAAGCCACAAAGATAATGTCCGGTTTATTCATCTGTATGTCTGTAATAATCTTGTTATTTATCTCCTCCTCTTCCTTGTTTTTAAAAGAAATAGCCCCATGTGTGATAAAAAAGTGGGGACCCGGATGCATGCCGGCAACGTGGAGTTTCGGATAATACGTCTGTATATGCTCAAACATTTTTTTAAGCGTTTCTGTGCGTCCTGACCCCAGTAGATATACTGACTTATGTTCTTTTTGAGCAATACCAAGTATCTCAGTCATAAAATCAACCCCAGTAATTCTTGTAAGCTTGCCGTGAGCAAACAATTCAACCCCCCGTCCATCACAGAGTGACAAATCAGCAGTATTAAGTATCTTACAATAATTTGGATTTCTCATTGCTGCAACCAATATTTCCGGATTAGGGGTGAATATGCGATGCAATCTCTCGTCACGCAAAAACCCCAAAACACGCCTTAGAGCTTCATCCCGGGTAACCTCATCAATTCGTACTTTAAGTACCTTCATACACTCTCACGCAATATATAATTATGCTATACTAACACAAGTTGACACTTTTGGCGAGTGTGGTATAGTGTTATCACTCGAATATGCAGAGTGCTAATTAAAAAGGTTACAAATTATTCTAATTGCCCCATTTAGAATAATTATTCTAAATCTTTTTAAGTGGGCTCGAGTAATTAGAATAATTGAATTTATTTTCTTATATGATGCCTCAAAATTTTACCAACAAATCTCAGGAAGCAATACAGCATGCGCAAGTAATCGCAATTAATAACGGTCAACAACAAATTGAACCACCCCATTTGTTCCTTTCACTACTCGAACAATCCGAAGGAGTAGTAGTTTCGATTTTCAAAAAACTCAATGCCAATGTAGAAGAAATCATGGATCATACCCAAACACTTATTGACAACTTACCAAAGCAATCAACTTCCCAGCCTCAGGGTATGGGTCAGGTCATGCTTTCCCAGGCAACACTCTATATTCTCCAAAATGCCAATAATGAAGCACAAAAAATGAAAGATGAATTCATCTCGGTTGAACATCTTCTGCTCGCGTACCTTACGAGCAAAAATCCGATCAGTGATTTTCTCGATATTCAGGGAGTTTCGTATTCTGATATTTTAAAAGTACTCCAATCGATTCGTGGAAATCAGCGAGTTGATTCACAAGAGCCAGAAAGCCGTTATCAGGCACTTGAAAAATATGGTCTGAACTTAACCGAACGAGCACGAAAAGAAAAGCTTGATCCGGTTATTGGACGAGATGACGAAATTCGCCGAGTTATGCAGGTTCTCACACGTCGAACCAAGAATAATCCAGTATTAATCGGCGAACCTGGAGTTGGGAAAACCGCGGTTGTTGAAGGATTGGCACAGAGAATAGTAAATGGAGATGTGCCAGAAAACCTTCAGGATAAAGAGATTATCTCACTCGATATTGGCGCACTTCTAGCTGGTACAAAATTCCGTGGTGAATTCGAAGAAAGACTAAAGGCGGTCATTAAAGAAGTAACCAATAGTGACGGGCAAATTGTCTTATTTATCGACGAACTTCACACAATTGTAGGTGCAGGAAGCTCTGAGGGTGCAGTAGACGCATCAAACATGCTAAAGCCAGGACTTGCTCGCGGTGAACTCCACATTATTGGCGCAACCACACTTAAGGAATATCAGAAGCATATCGAGAAAGATGCCGCATTTGAGCGCCGATTCCAGAATGTGATCGTGAAAGAACCGAACCTTGAAGATGCGACAGCGATTCTTCGCGGTATCAAAGAAAAATATGAAATTCACCATGGCGTTAGAATTACTGATCCTGCGATTGTAGCGGCGGTTACCTTATCCGACCGCTATATCAGTGATCGATTTCTACCTGATAAAGCAATCGACCTGATCGATGAAGCAGCAAGTGCCTTGAAAATGCAGATTGATTCCATGCCTGATGAGCTCGATAAAATGAAACGAAAAATGATGAAGATTGATATCGAACTTCGCGCACTCAAAAAAGAAACAGACAAGGATTCCAAAGAGCGCGAAAAACAGCTCAAAGAAGAGTTGGCGAATCTCAAAGAAAAAAGCAAAGAAATAGAGATGCAGTGGAGCAATGAGAAAGAAATCATTACCAAAATCCGTGAACACAAGAAAGAAATCGATAAGTTAAAACAAGAAGCAGAAATCATGGAAAGAAAAGGCGACTTACAAAAAGTTGCAGAAATTCGATATGGAAAAATTCCAGTGATTGAAGAGGCAATAAAAAAATACGAAACAAAACTTGCTGATCTACAAAAGAAGAGTTCTATTCTCAAAGAAGAAGTAACCGAGGAAGATATTGCGCGGGTAGTTGCAAAATGGACAGGAATACCAGTGAGTAAAATGCTCGAAGACGAAGTATTCAAGCTTGCTCGCATGGAAGAAGAACTGGGTAAACGTGTGGTCGGGCAAAGTGAGGCAATTAAAGCAATCTCGAACGCAATCAGACGCAACCGAGCCGGAATTTCTGAAGAAAAACGGCCGATCGGTTCATTCATCTTCATGGGACCAACAGGTGTCGGAAAAACTGAGCTTGCCAAAGCTCTGGCTGATTTCATGTTCAACGAAGAAGACGCACTGGTGCGAGTAGACATGACTGAATATATGGAGAAGCATGCGGTAAGCAAAATTATCGGCTCCCCTCCTGGGTATGTGGGATTTGAAGAAGGCGGTCAATTGACTGAAACAGTTCGGAGAAAGCCATATTCAGTGATTCTATTCGATGAAATTGAAAAAGCTCACCCCGACATATTCAATATCATGCTCCAAATACTCGAAGATGGACACCTGACTGACGCAAAGGGTCGCAAAGTAAACTTCAAAAATACCGTGATCATCATGACGAGCAATGTAGCGAGTGAGTTGATTGTACAGATGGGTAAAAAAGGTGAATTCGGATTTGGCGAAAAGAAAAATGGTACTCTAGTATCTGAAAAAATGATCAATGATCGAATTATGAGTGCTCTCCGTGAGCAATTCAAACCAGAATTCCTCAATCGTGTAGACGATATCATCATCTTCCATCCACTCAAAGAAGAACAAATTAGAGCAATTGTTGATCTTCAGCTTGCAATCATTACCAGACGTCTCGAAAAACAAAAAATAAAACTCTCAGTCACTGACAAAGCAAAAGATTGGCTCGCAAAGAAAGGATACGACGAAAACCTCGGTGCGAGACCCCTCAAACGTGTGATTCAAACTGAGCTTCTTGATAAATTAGCACTTGAGATTATTGAGAAAAAAATTAGTGAAGGAGACACTGTAGCTGTAGACGCAGCAAAAGATGGACTAAAAATTACCTGCTAAAAAAACCTTCTAAAAACCCTTTTTTCTTCGGCTTGTCTTCCTGTTTGTTTATTATTTCATCGTACTTATCAATTTCACGTAAAAATTCTTCTGTTATTTTTTCTTGCTCTGATTCAGCTGCTTTAAATTGGACTTGAAAAAGTTCATAATCATGGCCCTGCCCTTTCTCTATTGCTTTTTGGAATTGATCTTTTAAACTTAATTTTAATTCTTCTTTATCTCCGTACACCTGTATAAGATTTTTAAGATGTTCAATTTCTTCATCCTCTAAGAGGATCTTCCCACTATCATAAGCATCCATAATTTTATTGAATTGGGCAGTCCAAGCTACTGATTTTCCTAATTCACCTAAATTCTCCCACTCTCTATCTTTTTTTTCTTGATTCTCTTTTCGTACTCTCGATTGTTCAATACGATCTTTTAAGGAATGTTTCTTTGATTCTATATCTGGGTTAAATCCACCAGTTTCTCGAGACATAATACTTAAATTTAAGAGTGAATAACAGTACCATAAGAATACCCCCCCATACATGCTTTTGTCAAAAAATTATTCATATAATATAAATCTGTCTTGTTTCGAATTTTTCGTATATTTTAAAAACAAAATATGAATTGACTCTAAGATGGTGTGGCATTAAAGTGGAGATAGAAAAATCATTCTTAATATATATCTATATGCCACTCAAAAAAGGTTCATCACAAAAGACAATATCTTCAAATATACGGAAACTCCGACATGAAGGCTATCCGCAAAAGCAAGGAGTCGCAATTTCTCTCACTACCTCCCGAAGAACACGAGGAGGAAAAAGGGGGGGAATAAATAATAAAAAAACCGCCGAATTGGGCGGTTTTATTTAGTTTGGAAATATCTTATTCCCCTCTTCATCATAGAGATGAATTGCAAGTACCGGACAAATTTCTGCTCCCATCATGATCGTTTTCTCATCAGTACTATCCGGATCAGTCACATACGCGAGATTATTATCATCCATCTGGAATACTCCAGGAGCGACTACCACACAGGATTGCGCACCAATACATGCCTGACGATCCACGACAATACGGCGGATTTTTCCACCCTTTCGTATTTTCATTGAAATATCTTCAGGTAAATTGTCGGGGAGTTTTGGTTCGAGGTCGGACATAGCTTATAAATCTCCTAGGAAGTCATTGTTTAAATCTAATTCTTCAGTGTTGAAACGCTTATACTCGTCACCGGTACTATTCTCTATTTTTTCTAGAACATTAACTGGAGTACTATACGAAAAAATCTCTTTTTCGTCAACAATGACGTTCACTGCCTTCTCACACTGATCAATACAGCCGCAGATAGAAACCTTAGTTTGAGTTCCAGAATATTTTTCTTCAAGAACACTAACCACAGCATGAGCTCCATCGACCATACAATCTCCACCACAACAAACCTCAATTTTCTGTATATGTTCTCGCATAATTTAGACTCCCATTGCTACTCTCAAATCTGGTGGAGCTTTCCATGGTGGGTCAAAGGTCACTTCAACCTCGACATTTTCGCGTTCAATCCCGCATGAAGCAATAGCACTCTTCACATCATCTGTAATTTGCGGACCAGCAAAACAAAAAGGTGTGGTATAGGTCATGAGCACGTGTACCTTCTCCCCCGTCTCGTCGATATCAATATTATAGATAAGACCCATAGTAACAATGTCAACATCAACTTCAGGATCAGTAACATTTTTAAGCCTATCCATTATCTCTTCCTTGGTAACCATATTATCTAAAATTACTATACCCACTCTTCTCCACCTCATGTGCCAATTCTTGTGCTCCGCTCTTCACAATATTTCCGTCAATCATAATATGAACTACATCGGGCACCACGTAATCTAGGATACGATTGTAATGGGTGATGAGTAGCACGCCCGTCTTTTCATTTTTAAAAGCCTTAATGCCCTCAGATACAATTCTTAAGGCATCAACATCAAGTCCTGAATCAGTTTCATCAAGCACTGCATATGTTGGCTCAAGTACGGCAAGCTGCAGGATTTCAGCTCGTTTCTTCTCACCTCCAGAAAATCCAGTATTCACATATCGAGTCGCAACTTGTGGATCCATGCCAAATTGCCTCATCTTTTCTACTAGTTTTCTATGAAATTCAAGCGGATTAACAGACGCACCTTTGAGTGCATTATATGCCAGACGCAAAAAATTGGAAATCGTCACTCCTTCAATTTCTGGTGGATACTGCATAGACAAAAATAGACCATGCTTTACCTTCTCATCAGTAGACATGTCAGTCACATCGATTGAATCAACTAAAATCTTACCATCAGCAATCGTATACTTCGGATGCCCAAGTAGTGTATTTGCAAGAGTTGATTTACCACTGCCATTGGGGCCCATAATTGCATGCACTTCTCCTGGGTTAATCTGAAGATTCAATCCTTTGACGATTGGCTTTTCTTCGACTGAAACATGTAAGTTTTGTATCTGTAGGCTCATATAAGATTTTATTTAATTGATTCTTGAAACGTCCGAAATATCAGGAGAGCACATTTTTCACGATTGATTCCCACATCAATACCCAATAACTCAAGTACACTTGCATCAGCCATCTCCTTCACTTCATCAATAGTCTTATTCTTAATATGTTCAGTGAATAGTGATGCCGACGCTTGTGAAATTGCGCACCCTACCCCCTCAAATCCTACATCAACGATTGTTCCATTATCTGCGTGTATATATATCGTTATTTCATCTCCGCAGGTAGGATTATTCTTGTGCGCAGTATATTCTGCAAGATCAATACGTTTCTTATTCTTGGGATTCCGATAGAGATCAAGAATATATTCTCGGTAAATTGTGTCCATTCCCTGATCCATATCTTATTGCTTAAAAGCTTCTACAAGTTCAGCCAAAGCGCTATCAAGCCGATCAATATCTTCTTCAGTCGTATAGATACCTATGCTTGCTCGCGCAGTTCCCTGTGGTAGACCAAGCGTATTAACCAATGGCATGGTGCAATGATGTCCTGCTCGAATTGCAATATTTTGCTCATTCAAAAACCCTGCAACATCGTGTGGATGAATGCCTTCAATTACAAAAGACACTACACCAATCCTATTATGAAAGTTATTCGTACCAACCAATACTCCATGTTTTGATATCACTTCAACTAATTTGTTAGTTAACTCTTTCTCATGCTCAACAATAGGACTCCAACCAATACTTGTAATGAATTCCAAAGCCGCACCCAATCCAATTACACCTCCAATATTTGGTGTGCCTGCTTCAAATCTTCGAGGAATCTCTGCCCATGTAGTTTTCTCATACGTTACAGTGTCAATCATGTCTCCACCAAAACTTGCTGGATTAAGTTTTTCTAAAGCGCTAAATTTTCCATACACAATTCCTACTCCAGTTGGACCATACATTTTATGTCCGGAGCACACCAGAAAATCACAATCAATTTTTTTAACGTCAATCTGCATATGCGCCACAGACTGTGCAGCATCAACAATGACAAACGCTCCGACGTCATGCGCAAGTTTAGTAATTTTTTCAATTGGTAAAATAGTACCCAGTGTATTCGAAACATGTGCAATACTCACAATCTTCACCTTCTTATCAAAATAGTGCTCAAAATTTTCATCTAGCTCAAACGTTTCTTTGTTTACTGAAATAAATCGTAATTCTGCTCCAGTTCGTTTTGCAAGTTCTTGCCATGAAATAAGATTTGCATGGTGTTCGAGCTCACTCAACAAGATTACATCACCTTTATTAACCAAATGCTCAAGCCCATATGCAAGCTTATTAATTCCATCAGTTGTACCAGAAGTAAAGAATATTTCATTTTTTTCTGCGCTAAAAAACTTCGCAGCCTGTTCTCTTACCTGTTCATACCTTGCACTTGCTTTCTCACTATCAACATACACACCGCGATGAATATTTGCTCGATACTGTGTGTAATATTCATTCATCCTATTCAATACACTATCAGGTGTAAGCGAGCTGGCTGCACTATCAAGATACGTATATTCAAGACGATTCTTAAGGATACTAAATTGTAATCGAAATTCTTGATTCATATCACACAGCTAAATTTCGATGAATTCTATCCTGCAATTGAGCACGTATCATTTCATCTGGAACAACATCAAGACATGGGGAAATATGTCCGTCTACAAACAATTGCGCCGCATTCTTCTCACTAATTCCCCTACTCTGGGCATAAAATAATTTTTCTTTATCAATATGTGCAGTAGTCACCCCGTGTGAACATTTCACATCACTATTCTCAATTTCAAGATTCGGTACTGCGTTTACCTCAGCACTATTTGATAACACCAAACTATCTTCTTTCTGATACCCCGTACAACCAACCGCTTTTTCATCAATATGAATTAATCCCTGGTACATAGCGCGTGATTTGCCTTCGAGTACACCTTTCGTAAGCATGTCAGAAGTCGTATGTGATGCGAGGTGATACATTGAGTGATATATATCGACGATTGTATTTCCTGAGAGTGCAAATAATCCTTTCACTTCAGCACGACTACCCGGTTCATAGAGATATGTTCGAATATGAGACTGGATCAATTCACCTTCAATACTTCCTTCCATCCATTTAATCAGTGAATTTTCTTGAAGATACGCATTTCGAAGAATAGTTCGCATAGGCGTATTTTCCGGGTGTGCGACAAAAGTTACCTCAGCACCCTTCCCTACCACAATATCCAGCGTATACCCCAGATAAGCATTTCCCGTAATTGATTCAATAATATTCACCTTTGCACCATCTTCGATATGTACTACTACATGCGTTCGTGAAGAATGTGTTATATCGAGTGAAAGATTGTGAGTAGCAGGTACATTTGTATTTTTAATCGTAAAATAAAACTCATCCGTAGGATTGGTATGTACAAAATTGAAAAGTGGAAAATTTGTGAGATGTTTAGTAACTATTGAATTAAGCTTTTCATTATTTTCTAAAATTGATTGAAGTCTATTTGCATTATCAATTACTGAATCTGAAAGCGTAACCATGCTCGAACCTGATGTAAATTTGAGAGTATCATAAAGAAGCGGCTCAAAGTTCATGAGCATTCCTATACCGTAGTGAATTGTATATGGAGTCATTTTCATACTTACCCTACACTTCCTTCCATCTCGAGCTCAATAAGCTTATTCAGTTCAAGCGCATATTCGAGCGGAAGTGACTTAATAACTGGCTCAATAAAGCCTGAAACCACCAAATTCATCGCAGCTTCTTCTGACAATCCTCTTGATTGTAAATAAAATATCTCATCATCACCTATTTTTCCAACCCGTGCTTCATGTGCAATATCAGTACTACTATTATTTATCTTCATGTACGGATAGGTATTTGAAATCGCATCGTCACCAATGAGAAGTGCGTCACATTCTTCAGAAACCTTTGATCTCTCAGCACCTTTTGCAACTTTTACCAATCCCCGATACGACGTAATTCCCCCGTTTACTGAAATTGACTTAGCTTTAATCGTAGACTTAGTATCTGGTGCCACATGAATCGCCTTGGCACCTGTATCCTGATTCTGTCCTGGTCCTGCAAATGCAACTCCGAGACTGTCAGATCGAGCTCCTCGTCCACGTAGTACTGACGATGGGTAGAGCATGGTCGTACCTGATCCCATATTTCCATTCACCCATTCAATAACTGCTTCTTCGTCAACCAATGCACGTTTGGTATTGAGGTTATACGTATTTTTTGACCAGTTCTCGATTGATGAATATCTGCATCGTCCACCTTTTTTTACAAAAATTTCAACTCCCCCAGCATGAAGCGAGTTTGCATTGTACCGGGGTGCAGAACATCCTTCGATATAGTGAAGTTCTGCTCCTTCATCAACAATAATGAGTGTATGTTCAAATTGACCACCTTTTTCAGCGTTCATACGGAAGTATGCCTGCAAAGGAAGATCAACTTTTACATTTTTTGGGACATAAATAAATGTTCCCCCACTCCATACTGCCGCATGAAGCATGATGAATTTGTGATCATTGATCGGAATACACTGTGTCATGAAATATTCTTTCACGAGATCGGGGTATTGCTGCACTGCCACATCCATATTTTCAAAAATAACTCCCTTGGCTTTCAGATCATCCTTGATCCGATGATAGACTACATCGCTGTCATACTGTGCCCCCGCTCCACCAAGCGAACTACGCTCAGCCTCAGGAATTCCAAGTTTTTCAAATGTTTTCTTGATATCTTCAGGCACCGTATCCCACGTAGTTGATTCTCCAGTGTTTGGTCGTGCAAAATAAATGATGTCGTTCAAATTAAGGCCAGATAAATCAGGTCCCCAGGTTGGTACACTTGTTTGCTTAAAATATTCAAAAGCTTTGAGTCGTTTCTCAAGCATCCAGCTTGGCTCTTTTTTTTGCTCTGAAATTTCTCGAATAATATTCTCACTGAGCCCAGGCGCAGTCTTAAAAACAGACCGATCAGTATTGGCTGAGTCGTACAGTGTTCGGTCAATCGTAAAATTTAGCTGAGGCTTACTCGACATAGCTATACATTCATTATTCTTACTTTTTCCACAATGTGAGGCAATACCTCAAGTACACGATCAATTTCTTTCTCAGTTGTGTGTTTTCCTAGTGTAAATCGAATCGCACTATTCTTTCGGTTCTTATCATATCCGCACGCCTCAAGTACATGCGATCCGGTTCGTGA
>CAZMEW010000001.1:2609-12044 GCA_964565405.1 uncultured Gammaproteobacteria bacterium | reverse complement strand
TCCTCCGCACATGCTGATCCAGTACTTACACAGATTCTCTTCGCATCCAGATACAGAACCAGAGCTTCGCCCGGGGCTCCAATAAAAGAAACGTTCAGATTATTTGGTAAACGCTTTTCATCTGTAATTTCTGGACCATTTAAAATTACGTCTGAAATAGCGGCTTTTATTCCATTCCACAATCGATCTCGAAGTATACGAACTTTTTCTACCTCTGCATTTTCTTTTATACGAACAAGTGCGGTGGAGATTCCACAGACCATGGCCATATCAATGGTTCCACTTCGTCTTCCATCTTGCTGACCTCCACCAACAATGAGTGGTTCAACTTCGACACCTCGACGGATATACAAAATTCCAGAAGACTTAGGTCCGTATATTTTTCCACCATTGCATGATAACGCATCTACATGGAGTTTTTCTACTGATGATTCAAGATAGAGCACACTCTGACATGCATCAACATGAAACAATGGAAAAATAGTTTTTTCTCTTTTTCGATATTTCAAAATCTCTCTTCCAATTTCTTCAATCGGTTGTATTGATCCAATCTCATTATTTGCATGCATGATGGAAATGAGAATTGTGTCCTTTCGAATTGCTTTAATCACATCCTGAGCTGACACAAGCCCATGCTCGTCAACAGGCAAGTATGTAACGTCGTAGCCATATGTTTCAAGTACTCGGACTGACTCCAACACAGCACTATGTTCAATATGAGTCGTGATAATATGTCTACCATGCTTGCCATGTGATCGAGCTATTCCCATGATTGCCGTATTCACTGATTCGCTTCCCCCACTAACATAGGTAATCGTATCTGGCGTAGTGTGGAAAAAATCAGCGACCTGTTTTACGCATTCAGAATATTTTTCTGCTAATTTCTTTGAAGACTCGTATAATGACGAAGGATTGCTAAACGATTCGACAAAGTAAGGCTTCATCACAGCAAAAACATGTGAGTCGACAGGAGTTGCTGCAGCATAGTCGAGATAGATTGAAGTCTTTTTTTTCATCATATTAATTTTGAGACACCAGAAATCGTGAGCCAAGTAAATCAGCAATTTCAGCTTCTACAGACCGGAGTCCATGTTTTGCAGTACACATAGCCTCAAGTTCACACTGTTCTTTTTTCGTACATGCAAGAACAGAAAATGGCCCTTGTACTGCTTCAATTACTTCTCGAAAAGAAATCTGAGAAGCAGGCTTTAAAAGTCGATATCCTCCATTGATCCCACGTACTGATTCAATCAATCGAGCTTCACGCAATGACTTTGCAATCCGTTGTAAAAACAAGAATGATATGGTACTTTGTTTAGAAAAAGCACGCAGACTCAAAAGTTCACTTTCATTCAATTTTGAAAGTGCCAAAATGAGCTCCACTGCGTAGTCAGTTTGTTTGCTTATCGATAGCATAATGCATCATTGCATATATCATACTTCTGTAGTATGATATATGAATTACACTCGATTGTCAATTAGTATGAATAGATACAAAACAACTCTCCTGTCAAAGAAAAATATTACTGAACATATTCTTGAATTGCGCTTAGATAAGCCAAAAGATTTTGAATTTCAGGCTGGGCAATTTATACAAATTATTGCGCCATCAGGTGAAAAACATGTATTTCGTTCATACTCTATATCTTCAACACCTGAGGATAAGTATCTGGAACTATGTATCAAGCTGTACGAAACTGGTATTGCATCAAAGCTTCTCAAAGATGCACATATTGGAGAAGAAATAGTTTTTCGTGGTCCGGCAGGAAGATTCACGTTTGACTCAATAAAAAGTGATATATACTGTATTGCAACTGGAGTAGGTATTGCCCCAATCATGAGTATGCTGAGAGATCAGCTTGAAAACAAGCGCATCAAACAAAAACTGCATTTGATTTTTGGAGTGCGTCATGAAAAAGATGTATTCTGGACTGATCGATTAGATGAACTACAACGCACTCACACAAACTTCACTTATTCTCTTACACTTTCCCAACCTGAAACTTCATGGGCAGGACTTCATGGGCGTGTGAGTGAGCATCTACCAGAAAACACCTCAGACCTTCATATATTTCTCTGTGGAAGCGCTGATATGGTAGCTACGGTCCGCGAGATGTGCGTAGTACGAGGGACTGATACAAAAAATATTCATTTCGAAATATTCTAAAATTCTTATGACATAAAAAGAAGTGAATGATTCACTTCTTTTTTAATATTTTATTCAGCTTATAACCTAAAATGGCAACGTCAGATTCACTCCACCCTGAACCGCCTCCCCAGCAACCGCTTTTGGCTTAGGATCAAAATTTACTGGAAAAGGTTGTATTTCTCCAGTCAATGTAGGGAAATACAACATTTTGTTTTTTCGACCGAAGTCATACACTTCTTTCGTGACTTTCACATCTTGTTCACAATACTGCTTGATCAAATCAATTTTTCCTTCTTTATACCACTCCATTGCTTGCAATCCATCAGCACTTTTCTCAATCTGGAGTGTAGCTTTTGCAAGATCATTGAGTTTGTATCGTCTACCAGTGGAATCTTTTACCACTTTCAACAAATCCAGATGCTCGATCCGCTTCAAATCCCCACTATAATATTTTGCTAAAATGGGGATATCGAATGATTCACTATTGAATCCAATCAATCGTTCAGCTTTTTCAAGTATCGGCCAAAGATTACCAAGTTCATTCTCGTCAAATGATCGGTAACTATCGGTCTCATATTCGTAAATAGATACAACCGTTACTTTCATGGTGTTGTAATCTTTAATATCCCCCACTGTTTCAATATCAAATACGACTTCTCGAGACATAATGATTACTGTTTTTTAAATTTGACTGAAAAAACGGGCTCGTAGTTATTTTTATACTCGTCTGACAATTCAAAAGTTTCACCCTTCATCATCTTGGTCAGTGCCATATCATTCAACATTTCCATATCAGACTCAATATCAATTTTCAAATCATCGAGTTTCTGCATTTCGCTTGAAAATCCTTCCTTGATGGCCGTCTCCACTCGCTTCTTATTTTCTCGAATTGTTTTCATTTTATCCTGAAGTTCTTGGTATTCACCATTTCCATCGAGCGCATCCTTAAGCATTACTTTAATATCTTTCATCTTTTTCCTGGTTTCTTGGATTCGATTGAAAATTGACTGCATGTCTTGTTCCATAGTTGGAAAATTTTATATAAGTGAACAATAGTGTATCATTTTAAAAAATAATGAGCAACTAAGAATGGATGTTACTGTATATGAGTTACACAAGTAAATACGAAAACAGTGGTTATAGCCTGCCTTTGTATTTCGAAACCTCACTCATGAATCCTTCTCGATGCTCTTCATTAATGGGATCCCCCGGCGGGAACTCAACTTTGAGTGGATTTACCAAGGTACCATTCTGCTTAATCTGATAATGCAAATGTGGACCCGTTGAAAGCCCTGTAGAACCCACATACCCGATCACCTGGCCCTGCACGACACGAGTGCCTGCTTTTATTCCAGCGCCATATTTTGATAAATGCGCATATTCAGTAGTGAATTTATCATTGTGCTTAATACTTACAAAATTTCCATACGCACCATTATACCCTGCGAATACTACGTTCCCATCTCCTACCGCCATAACTGGAGTTCCCAGTGCGGCTGCGTAATCAATTGCAAGATGCGTCGTATTTTTACCGAGAATTGGATGGAATCGTGCGGTCGTATAACCAGAAGTAATGCGTTTGTATTCAAGTGGAGCACGCAAAAATGCCTTAATCATCGATTCACCATTCTCATTAAAATATGAAGGTTTGCCTATTTCTTGTTCGTACAAAAATGCATATAACTCCTTACCATTGTTCACAAACTTTCCTGCGTGCACGAGACCAGTTCCCGCATCAGCACCATTGCGCCTGCGTTTCTCATAAATCATAGAAAACGTATCTCCATGCTGAACCTGGGTTGAAAAATCAATAGTCCACGCAAACGTATCCGCAAATTGCATAATAACCGCATCAGGAATCCCGAGAGCCAACGCGTCCAAATACAATGAAGAAGATACAACACCCTCTACGGTCACCTCTTCGACCTCATAATCAATCGGGATAATTTCAACCCGCGCATCAGCAAAATAAAAACGAACGATAGAATCTCGGTCTCGTTCGTAATCAAGATAAGTATAAGCGCCATCAACGCTCTTCGCAAGTGTAAGCGGTTGCCCCACTTTTATTCGAGTAAAATCATAGGTGGATGAAGCTTGATCAAGGATCTGCAACATACGTCCATAGTCAATTCCCAACGCATTAGTTGCAATCCCAAATGTTTCTCCTTCCGCGATAATATGCGTCTCAAGGGTAAGGTCAGGTTTTGTCACCACTGGAGTGATAACCGAAGGTATGTCTACAATTTTTTCACCCCGCACATTACTACCTTTGGATACAAAAAAATAACTCGAGCCTCCAAAAATTGCGATTAGAACAAGAATAATCAGTATTTTAAGCTTCATAAAGGTATAAAAACGCCATCTCATGGTATCAAAAATTCAATTACCTGTCATCACTGCTTGAAAAAATAGCTTAATTAAGATAAGATGACACAAAACGATATGCCGATTAACATTGTATTTTTTGGAACTCATGAATTTGGAGTAACTATTCTCAAATCACTCGCACGAGATGATCGTTTTGCGATTGATCTCGTAATAACCCAGCCTGATAAGCCTGTTGGAAGAAAACAAATTCTAACTCCCCCGCCAGTAAAAAACATAGCGAATACACTTAAAATAAAAACAGAGCAGCCAGAAAATCTAAAAAATTTTCATCTCGAAAAGAACAAATTTGACGTAGCAGTGACCGCACAATATGGTTTACTAATCCCCTCACATTTGTTTTCAGAAACAAGACATGGATTCGTAAACGTACACACCTCACTGCTCCCAAAGTATCGCGGAGCTTCTCCTATTCAGTCAGCACTTATCAATGGTGAAACAGAGACTGGTGTGACCATCATGAATATGGATGCGGGAATGGATACAGGAGATATTCTCACGCAAGAAAAAATTATGATCGATCCAGATGAAACTTACCCGGAGCTTGATTCACGTCTTGCTCGAGTGGGATCAGAAATACTTACAAAAATTTTGCCTGAGTATATCGAAGGGAAAATCATTCCCAAAAAACAAAATAATGAGGAAGCCACAGTCTGCAAAAAACTTTCTCGAGAAGATGGAAAAATAGATTGGAACAAAACCACAGAAGAAATCTATAATTTATATCGAGGCACTACTCCCTGGCCAGGTATCTGGACCATGTTAAACAATGAACGAGTTAAACTACTAAAAATCAAACCTGCACAAACTCGTCTTGAGCCTGGCGTAATACAAACCTCAGAAGACAAAATATACGTTGGCACAGGAGACGGTTCAATAGAAATCATAAAAATACAATTCGAAGGCAAGTCAGCACTTGACGTACATGCCTGTCTCGCAGGATATTGGCTCACACTCAATAAACAAAAATTTTGCTAATACAAAAATCACCCCTTGGGGGGATGATTGATAGAAGTTGAGAGGACAGAGATGAGGTGATGCGGGTCACGCCACCTCTGTAAATGAGCAAAAGTAATCGACGCGTCGATTAGCTAAGCTCATATAATATATAATACTTTAAGCAAAAAAAGTCAAATAAACAAAAAAATCCTGTTCAAACCAAGATTTTTTCGTCTACTCTTATTTCCTCAACTGAGAAGATAACAGTGTAGGTTGCGGAGGCGGACACGGTGTTATTCACACCACTGGTCCGCCTCCTGGAAGAAGGCAATTACTGGAACTCGAAAGTTCCGAAGAAAAAGGGCGCTTCTCGAAAGAAGCTAGATTCTCCGCAAAAGTTGCGATCTTGGCGGCACGCGAGGCGTGCCAGTCAGGATGCGTTTTACTTCCGCGTGAAACGAGGATATCGATCCTCCACCTTCCGATTTCTTCTGTATGCCTCAACCTATATTATTTATAACATGGATTAGTACCCACCACAAGCAGCATGGGGATAAGTCATATGACATAAATCTATTATGTTGCAAGCTGAGATGATAACTAAAACCAGGTATGCGACCTGGTTTTATAACGCGTGCTTTTGCCGTATCACTCGTTCACTTTTTTCATAGTCACTGACTCTCCTGTGTACGAATGGTAACCAACGAAAAGCTGCTGTATATGCAATCCTTGGTAACCAAGAACTTATAGTACCCCCTGTTTCAACTCTAAATAATGTCTGATCAATCCACACACCTTTTTTTTGTTGCTGAGATAGAGTAAGCCACAAATCCCAGTCCTGAAATCGCTTCAATGACTCATCCCAACAAACCACATCCTTTCGTCTAATAAGAGAAGTGGTGGTAATATAATTTTTTTCTTTAAGCTTCTCAAACGAAAATGGGATTCCTCGAAATAATTTTCTACCAAATAAAAAATTAGAATACGCAAATGATGTATCATGGTTCATATCTAGTGCGTCATACATAACCTGAAGCATATATGACTCACCAACCACATCTGCATCCCAAAAAATCACATACTCACCAGTTGCATACTTCAGTCCCTCATTGCGTGCAGCAGGCGCTCCTTTATTTTCTTGACGGATATATAAAAAACTTCGTTGAGGATCCGAATGACTCGCCTGTACACTATCATACACAGACTTTATATCTCCAAGACTGCCGTCATCAATCACAATTATCTGAAGTCGTGGATATGTTTGTCGTATTATTGACTCAAACGATTGCTTGAAAATATCCTCACGATTATACACAGGTACAATAATACTTATGAGCTCCATAGTGATTTTATTTCTCGTATCTCTGCAGTACGAAGACTGAGAGCCTCACGCACCATAGTTCGGTCATCCCAGGGAATGATCCGACCTTGAGCAATACACATACCTTGTTCGCTTCCCTTACCTGTAACCAGTACAATATCACCGGGCTCTGCCATGACAACAGCACGTTCGATCGCTTCTTTACGATTTTCAATTAAAAACAAATCTTTACCGGGAATTTTCCCTTTCTTCTCAACTGCACTCGCCACATCACGCATAATTTCAAGCGGGTCATCGTCATATGGATCTTCGTCAGTTACTAATACAATATCTGCATGTTTTCCTACATATTCACCGACACTAAATCGTCGTGAGATATCACGACCACCGCCGGTCGAACCAAAGACATGAATAATCCGCCGGGGAGAAAGTTTCGCGACTACCGTGTAGAGTGCCTCAATTGCTTTTGGTTCAAAGGCATAATCAACAATGACTCGAAATCCATACTTCTCTGCTTGGGTGATAAATTCATTCCTTCCAGGTGCGTTGGTACATACCCGAGCCGCAGTAATAATTTTATCCCATGTAATCCCCAAAATAGACAGAACACTAAGAGCAATTGCACAATTCTCGGCATTATGTTCCCCGTATAATGGAACACGGATTTCATGTCCATCAAGAGAAAAAACAATTCCCTTTTCTTCGCTGCGTGTATTAGAAAGAAGAAAATAATGATCAAGATGGTCGATCGCACGAGTTCCCCGTCCAAATGCGTAGCGATGATCAAAATCGCCCTGAGACAAAAAATCAGGGGCATGTACTGAATCTCCATTGACGAGTGCAATTTTGGAAATATACTCAGTTCCTGGGCGACTAAGAAGAGGAAACCCAAGTGCCTCTGCATTTTTCTTACGTCGTCCAAATCGTGCGATATAATTGAAAATAGATAATTTTGCTTTCTTATAATTTTCAAAACTACCATGAGATTCAATATGTTCGGGATATAAGTTGGTAAGAATGATCATGTCATAATTGATAAATTCATGTCGATGTTGTACGGCACCCTCAGAGGTTGTTTCGACAATAGCTATTTCACAACCCTTATCCACCATCTCACGTAAAAACTTTTGCGTCTGCATACGTCCAAGCATGGTCATTTTCTTGTTATTTAGCTTGTTTTCTCCGGCAATATGAAAATCAATCGTCGAAAGCGATCCCACTCGATATCCCAATGCTTCAAGCATATTGCGAAGTTGAAATATGGTAGTTGATTTTCCACTCGTTCCAGTAATCCCAATAACAAGAAGCTCATGTGAGGGATTTCCGTAACGGAGTGCGCCATACCATGCATATATCAAATGCCGGAGATTAAGAATATGTTTCGGCACGTATTTTTTTATCAATTGTTTTATTTTTTTAATCATATTACTATACGACGAACAACCATCAACGATCGACGATCGTAGGATAACTTGTTCGTTGTTCGTGGTTCATTGATCGTTGTTATTGACGAAGTGAAAGCTCATAGACTACATGTTCCAGTTTATGAACCGCGGTTTTTGCTTGATCAAATTTATTTCGAAGATAGCTCGTAAGATTACACTCAATCAATTCTCCGATAATTTCTTCTGCGACCTCAGCACACGCTTTTACAATCTTTGTATCTCGAGCGGTTGCAGCCTTAATGGCGTATCGGTAGAGTTCTCCCGGAACATCAGTCAGTCCTGCCACATAGGATTCAGAGCTTACCTTAAGTCCTTTAATTTCTCCAATTTTACCAGTAGTTACAAATTGATAGAACAATTCAGCCTCCACAAATTCTTCCAGTGCTGCTTTATAAGCACCCTCGTCAAGAGCTCGACTATCTTTTCCAAACTCTTTCGAGATTTTAACCAGAAGTACTTTTGCAGTATTTAATTTTTCTTTTGCTTCTCCAACCTGATCCCGATGAAGTGAAAAAATCACACGCTTTGCCTGGAAAAGCGCATCATTTGAATCTTTAATTATCCGTTGTCTTGTATCAGCATACACGAGCAGGTCTTTTCGAATTTTTGAGAGGAGTGGAGTATTGAGCATATGGTTATACTAATTTTTGTAATAATTTAATCGCTGGATATGGAATATGATGACAATTTTTCTTACTTAATTTTGAAAGTGGGACCCATTCAATTTTAGCGATTTCATTTGGATTCTCACTGCTATTAACACCTTCTTTATACTGCTTTTGAGAAATCAACTTTGCTCGATAAACCAAGTTTACTGATCGATAAAATATTTTCAAAGTACGATGATAAAAATTACTTTCTGCCATATATAATGGCATATCGGATATAGGCTTAATTCTATACCCTGTCTCCTCATAACATTCTCGAATCATACCTTCGGCAATCGTCTCATGCGGTTCAACACCACCCCCGGGCAACTCATATAATGTATTCCATGTAGGTATATTGACTAAAAGTTTATTATCTTTCGAAAGAACTAAAGAATACACAGAAATTCTCCAATAGATCTTTTCGTTTTTTGGCAGTTTGTACTTGTTTCGATTTGCGTCTAAAAAAATCATATAGCTTATGCTTAGTATAGCTAATCTACCACAAAAAACAAGTAAGCGAGTAATATATAAAAAAACAAAAACCGC
>CAZMEW010000001.1:0-2509 GCA_964565405.1 uncultured Gammaproteobacteria bacterium | reverse complement strand
CTGGGATCCCAAAATTAATCAAGTCCAATCTCTGTCGCTACACGTTTATACCCGTTAATTCCGAGCTGTCCTGCTGAATTGAGCTCGAACAATTTACTATGCATTTCCCACTGTTTACCCTGCTCTTTTGCACACTCATACGCTTCAGCAGCTTTCTGTGCATTCGGGTGGAATGAGAGAGGAAAATGTCGATAGGTGAATCTAATTTTATCTCCGTATTCTTGGAGCATCTGCTGAATCGCGGGTTCAAATCTAAGACAATAAGGACACTCAAAATCAGAAAACTCCACAACGGTTACTTTGGCATTTTCATTGCCAAGCCATACAGCATCTGGTAACTCAGGCATGGTTACCTTGACAATAGCCCCAGTATTTTGATCTTTTAAAAAGTCGAGGGTGTCAACCGATTTACCCGCCAGTGTCGTATCAATAACCTGCTTCAGTGCGTCATATGGGAAAGCCCCACTGACCAATACTCCATTTACAAAAGTTGCAGGAGTTCCATTAACTCCGATTGACGCTCCAAGCTGTTGATCAGCAGCAACGGCCGAAGCTGTTTTCCCAGAATCAAGACATTGGCTAAATTCTTCTGGACCTTCAACATCTCCAGCAGCATTAGTTACAACCGTCGGAGTTTTTTTGGTAGATTTGGTAAAAACCCCGTTACCGTTGAGCGTAATACTGAGAAGGACAAAAAAACCAATCGTACACAATGTCATGATTCCCCCAACAAGACCGAATATAAACATCTGTTTTGGAGAAAGAGCATCAAAAATACTTCTCTCTTCTGGCATAGCTCAAAAGTTATTAATAATAAGCACGATGCAGTATAGCATAGGCTACAGAGTGATACAATTGTGGATAATAATTTATTTCAAAACACCTATTTGACGGGAAAATTGTCGACTTGTATAGTATGGATGCCGAGTCAATACAATCAGTAAATTTTTATTTCCCTATTTTCCATATTATGAAATACGAACTCTACCAACTCCCCTACGATTTCAACGCTCTTGAACCGCATATCGACGCAAAGACCATGGAAATTCATTACACTAAACATCACCAAACTTATCTGGAAAATTTTTTGAAAGTAATTGAAAAATATCCAGAACTTCAAGAAAAAACAGCAGAAGATATACTCTACTCCCTCCATGAACTCCCTATAGAAGAAGCGGACAAGACAACTATAAAAAATCACGGGGGAGGGTTAGTGAATCACAATCTGTACTGGTCGATTATGGGACCCTCCAAAAATGTAGATGAAAATCTCAAACAACAAATCAAAACAACCTTTGGTTCAGTCGAACAATTCCAAGAGGGCTTCAATACACTTGCAACAAAACATTTTGGGAGTGGATGGGCATGGCTCGTGCGAGATGAGTCAGGAAAACTAAGTACTTATACCCTACCAAACCAGGATTCTCCGTATACCAAAGGCCACACCCCTATAATCGGTCTTGATGTATGGGAACACGCATACTACCTCAAATATCAAAACAAACGAGCTGACTATATTAAAGCATGGTGGGAAGTGGTCAATATATTATAGATAAATTAATCTTAATCTAACATTAATTTATCCTAGCAAGCACCTTGACAAAATCAGGAAAATTTTTTAGTTTATAAGCAATTATTTCCCCTATGACACAGGATTATGACTAATATTGTCTCCTGGGGGAAAGCAGCATCTTCCAACAGGGAACAGTCCTGGTCCGTGCTGGAAGAGTAACAAAGCCGGCAACTTTTCTCCGCAGGAAAACATTTCTATCCGAAGTCGAGTCACATACTCACTGGGTGAGTCGATGACACTGCTTGGTGCAGATGCATATACACGCCAAGCATAGATTGCTCCTTGACTTCAAGCACTGGAGGCCGGATTAGACAGTGTCCAGCTGAGGTGGAGATAGAGAAGTGTCTGAGGGTAAGTCTTTTCAAGAAGCCCCTCACTGTTCTCTGTGCTTTTTGCATTTTGTAAAAGAATGGAGAAAAAAACAAAAACCTGGTTACAGCCAGGTTTTTGTTTTACAACCACCAATTCATTAATAATCACTCAGTTTTTCAATTACCTCAAAACTCTTAATTTTTTCAATAGCCTTAGCTTCGATTTGCCTGATACGTTCACGAGTAACCCCAAATTCTTTTCCTACTTCTTCAAGCGTATGTGTTACACCGTCTTCCAGTCCAAAACGCATTTCAAGAATTTTTTTCTCACGTGGAGAAAGGTCTTGAATTGCTTCGCGGATATAATCTTTCAATAGTTCAGATCCTGCCGCAGATGATGGACTGATGTTTTTCACGTCCTCAATAAAATCAGAAAGTGATGTGTCATCGTCGTCGTCATCCCCGACTGAAGTTTCAAGTGATACAGTATCTTGCGAAATTTTGATAATATGTTTGACTTTCTCAACGTCCTCTCCCATTTCAGCTGCGATTTCTTCCGGTGTTCCATCACGGCCCAAGTCTTGAAGCAGTCGTCGTGATACTTGTTGCAATCGGTTGATCGTTT